>JAZQWB010000029.1:0-61356 GCA_045632145.1 Eubacteriales bacterium
TGGGCTCGATAGCCTGACGGATAACGGGCTCAGGGAATACCATGGACTCGAGGATGATAGGATGCTTTTCATCACAGAAGGTGTCACCGGTAGTGGTGTTCTTTACACCAACAACAGCGGCGATATCACCTGCATAGCAAATGTCGATATCAGATCTCTCATTTGCGTGCATCTGAAGGATACGACCGAATCTCTCGTCGCTATCCTTGGTAGAGTTGTAAACCGCAGTACCCTTTGCAACCGAGCCGGAGTAAACTCTGAAGAAGCAGAGTCTACCAACGAAGGGGTCGGTCATAATCTTGAAGGCAAGTGCGGAGAAGGGCTCATCATCACTTGCGTGACGGCAGTCCTCTTCACCGGTCTCAGGGTTAACACCCTTGATTGCCTCAATGTCGGTAGGAGCGGGCATATACTCAATAATGTTGTCCAGAAGCTTCTGAACACCCTTGTTCTTATAAGATGTACCACAACATACGGGGATAATCTTATTATCAATAGTAGCCTTACGAAGTGCAGCCTTAAGCTCGTCAACGGTGATCTCCTCACCCTCGAGATACTTAAGCATAAGCTCCTCGTCGGTCTCGCAAATGGACTCAACCATGTTTGCGCGATATTCCTCAGCAAGATCCATCATGTCCGCGGGAATCTCTTCAACTCTCATATCCTTACCAAGGTCGTCGTAATAAACGTCAGCCTTCATCTCCATGAGGTCGATGATACCACGGAAGGAGGACTCCTTACCGATAGGAAGCTGAACAGGAACACCGTTAGCACGGAGTCTGTCCTTAATCATCTTAACAACGCGGAAGAAATCCGCACCCATAATGTCCATCTTGTTGATGTAACACATTCTGGGTACCTTATACTCGTTGGCCTGATGCCAAACGGTCTCGGTCTGGGGCTCAACGCCGCCCTTTGCACAAAGAACAGTTACGGAACCGTCAAGTACACGAAGAGAACGCTGTACCTCAACGGTAAAGTCAACGTGACCGGGGGTGTCAATGATGTTGACACGGTACTTGTTGTTCTTTGCTGCTGCGGGATCGTTCTGGTACTTGGTGGGAACCCAGAAACAGGTAGTAGCTGCAGAGGTAATAGTGATACCTCTCTCCTGCTCCTGTGCCATCCAGTCCATTGTTGCAGAACCGTCGTGATTTCCACCTATTCGGTGAGTTTTACCGGTATAAAAAAGGATTCTCTCGGTTGTGGTTGTCTTACCGGCGTCGATGTGAGCCATGATCCCGATATTTCTGGTACGTTCAAGCGAAAATTCTCTTGCCATTTACCTATCTCCTTAATTATATCGATTAGAATCTGTAGTGAGCAAAAGCCTTGTTTGCTTCTGCCATCTTGTGGGTGTCTTCCTTCTTCTTGAATGCACCACCCATGCCTGCCTTAGCGTCCATAATCTCGCCGGCAAGTCTCTCAGCCATGGTCTTTTCGCCACGCTTTCTGGAATAACCAATGATCCAACGGAGACCAAGGGTCTGTCTACGCTCTGCGCGTACCTCCATGGGTACCTGATAGTTAGAACCACCAACACGGCGAGCCTTAACCTCAAGTACGGGCATTACGTTCTCAAGAGCTGCGGTGAACACGTCAAGTGCGTTCTCACCACTCTTTGCCTCGATCATTGCGAATGCATCGTAAACAATTCTCTGAGCAACACCCTTCTTACCGTCGTACATAATATTATTGATGAGCTTGGTTACAAGCTTGGAATTGTACAACGGATCAGCCAATACATCTCTTTTGGAAATTTGACCTCTTCTAGGCACTGTACTTCCCTCCTTCATTAAATTTTAAAAATGATATCATAGGTACTCGAATTTTTGAATTCGTTAGTGCTCGTTTTGTAATATAGATGGGTTTAGGAAAATCTAAACAGCTTTAACATCACAGCACGTGAGCACATGTAGTCCGAAAAGCCCTATTACTTCTTCGGACGCTTTGCTCCGTACTTGGAGCGGCTCTGCTTACGGTTAGCAACACCCTGGGTATCAAGAGTACCACGAATAATGTGATAACGTACACCGGGAAGGTCACGAACACGTCCGCCACGGATAAGAACAACGGAGTGCTCCTGAAGGTTGTGACCGATACCGGGAATGTAGGAAGTAGCCTCCATTCCGTTGGTGAGTCTTACTCTGGCGATCTTACGAAGCGCGGAGTTAGGCTTCTTGGGGGTGGTGGTGGTAACCTTAGTGCAAACGCCTCTTCTCTGAGGTGCGGACTGGTCGATAGGAGCGTTCTTAAGAGCGTTGAAGCCCTTCTGGAGCGCGGGAGCCTTAGACTTATAAGTCTTATCGGTACGACCATTTCTTACGAGCTGGTTAAAGGTTGGCATGATTTTCCTCCTTTCACTAAAAATAATTAATATTACTGTCAAAAGGGCATAGTTCACCCATTCGCACAGTTACAACACATTTTAACATTAAATAATATTTTTGTCAATACTTTTTTTGAATTTTCTCACATTTGATGATTTTAAGATATATTTACTATTCTATTTTATCTACTTTAGACAAAAAAACCGCCCCGACATGATGCTCGGGGCAGTAATTCTATAATTATTGTATAATAGCCTTTGCGATACCGAGTCCGCTGTTACCGAGAATTTTGACAATATTGCCAAGAAGTGACATTTCCTCAAGAGGAATTTCGGTGAACTCAAGCACAACGGTCTGAGAATCGGTAACCATAGCTCTGATCTTCAGAGAAACGTTGTCCTTGCCGTAGTAATCTACGGTAGCCTTGATAATCTCGTGGATACGGGTGGTGATGTTGGGGTCTACGCTTCTGCGGAAGATAAGCTTAACCGCCTTGGAGGTGTAGGAATATCTGCCGTCTCCCATCTCGGGCATAGCGGCTCTTGCTCTCTCTGCCTCTGCCTCACGGCTTGCGCGCTGGGGCTCTGCCACACGGTATGCCTCCCGCTCTCTGTCCTCAGCCTGACGTCTGAGATTCTCCCTCTCAATGCGCTCCTGCTCGGCTCTTTCCTGCTCCTCGCGCTGAAGGATAACGCGTGCGTTCTGCACCTCAAGTCTGCGCTGCTCCTCAAGAGCCTGACGGGTCTCCTCCTCAAGTCTGTGCTGCTCCTCGATGGCAAGACGTGCCGTCTCCTCGAGTCTGTGCTGCTCCTCAATGGCGAGACGGGTCTGCTCCTCAAGTCTACGCTTTTCCTCAAGAGCCTGACGGGCAGTCTCCTCAAGTCTTTCGCGCTCCTCTGCCTCACAGCGAAGCTGTGCCTCTATCTGTAAACGAAGTGCCTGCTCCTCTGCGGCGCGCTGTGCCTCGTCCGATCTTCTCTGCATCTCGCGACGCTTTGTCTCCTGAAGGAAGTTGTGATACTCAAGTCTGAGGGTCTCAAGCTCTCTCTGCTTTTCAAGCAGGATGGCCTCGCTCTCCACCTTGTAGCTCTGATACTCGCACTTAAGTGCGATAAGCTCCTCCTCGGCCTTGATTCTCGCCTTGCTCTCATACTCGAGACGAATCTTTGCCTCAATCTCGGCACGAATATATGCAGCTCTGTCGGCTACGGGAGTGGGAATGGGGGTCTCCTCTACTGCGTGAATTTCCTCTTCGGCAGGGGCTTCCTCAACTACGTGAATCTCCTCTTTGGCAGGAGTTTCTTCAACCGCAGGGATCTCCTCAGTTTCTTCCTCGGTTTCTTCCTCGGGAAGCTGGATTTCCTCTGTCTCCAAAGCTTCCTCTTCCTCGGGGGTCTCGTCTATTTCTTCGATTTCTTCTTCGATTTCTTCTTCGATTTCTTCAAATTCTTCTTCGGATTCGTCGGTCTCCCAGGCTTCCTCTGCCTCGGGAATTTCCTCCTCGGTCTCCTCTTCCTCGTCTACAGACTCGTCATCAAGGATAAAGTCCTCCTCGGACTCCTCGATTTCCTCCTCGAGAAGCTCATCCTCCTCGAGCTCCTCGGATTCCTCCTCATCTACTGCATCGAAGAGAGAAAGGCTCTCCTCCATAACAGGCTGAACGTCCTCGGAAGCAAAGCTCTCCTCGGTCTCCTCGACCTCCAAAAACTCAACCTCTTCCTCGGTCTGCTCTATCTCGAGCTCCTCATCCTCAAGCTCAAAGGAATCAACCTTAGGCTCATCCTCCTCGATTTCTGTATGCTCAACAACCTGGCGCATCTTGGCAAGTGCGCTCTCAAACTCGCTCTCATCGGAGTGTACGTAAGGAATCTCCTCGGTCTTGGGCTCAAGGACAGGCTCTGCCTTTCTGCCGAGAAGGTTGGCAATTCTCGCCTCTATCTCATAAATTTCGGGGGAAAGCTCCAGGTCGCTCTCAATCTTGGTAAGCTCACCGCGCTTGGCAGCTCTCTTAACAACCTCGCGCCACTCGGTAACCTTCTTTCTGCCCATAGAATTATGGTATCCCTCTGCTCCCGAGGAGAGAAGGTATCTGTATTCCTTTTCTCTGATCTTCTGCTCCACGTCCTCACCAAGCTCGAAGCGGATGTTGTCAGCCGAATACTTGGTAATCTCACCTGCAAGGCGTGTCCACTTGATCCAGAAATCTCTGGGGGCACTCACCTTGTCAAGAAGCATAAGACGGCGGTATGTAACGTTCTCGCAGATGTGCTCAAGATAGGTGTTGGGAGCAAAGGCCATAACAAGCTGCACAGAGCTGTCAGCAAGTCCCTTTACACCCAGGGCGGTCTCAATCTCGGCTGTAAGCTGTCTTGCCATCTCGTCCATAAAGGATCTGGGATACTTGCACACCACACGGTCAAGGTCTCCGCCAACCGCCTCAATACGCAGGGTAACGAAATTTCCTTGAATTATCTCGTTGGGGTAGAAATCTAATTTCATAGATTTTCCTCCTGTAAACATAGTGTTTCGATTATATTCTATCATAACAAATTAAAAAATGCAATAGTTTTTACGCCATTGACAAAAGAAATAAGTTGTTGTATAATAAATGAGAATTTTATGAGAGGAGAGACCAATGCTTCCCGAAAGATTTAAAGAAAGAATGCAGGATATGCTGGGTGATGACTACCCCACCTTCGAGGCCGCCCTTGCCGAGCCTAACGTCCGTGCTATAAGGGTCAATGAAAGCAAAATAACGGTTGCAGATTTCCTCTCTGCCACAGGGCTCAGCCTCTCCCCCATCAGCTACGCAGAGGACGGATTTATTCCCGACAACGTGGAGGGTATCGGCAAGAGCGCCGAGCATCACGCAGGTATGTTTTACGTACAGGACCCGGGTGCTATGGCTACCGTAAAAGCGCTTGATATAGAGAAGGGCTGGCGCGTCCTTGACGCCTGCTCTGCCCCCGGTGGAAAGGCATCTCAGCTGGCAAGCGCGATAGGTGAGGATGGCTTCCTTTTAGCAAACGAGTATGTACCCAAGCGCGCGAAGATAATTGTAGGCAACTTTGAGAGGCTCGGAATAAAGAATGCGGCGGTGACCTCGCTTGACACCGCAACTATCGGCGAGATATACCCCGGATACTTTGACCTTGTGTTATGCGACGCCCCCTGCTCCGGTGAGGGAATGTTCAGAAAGTACGAGGAGGCGGTAAGCGAATGGAGCGAGGACAACGTTAGGCTCTGCGCAGACCGTCAGAGACAGATACTCGGCAACCTCTCGGGTACGGTAAGGTCGGGTGGCTATCTGCTCTACTCCACCTGTACCTACTCCAAGGAGGAAAACGAGGACACGGTGGCATATTTCTTAGAGAGACACCCCGAGTTTTCACTCTGCCCTGTAAATGAAAAAATACAGGCGGCAACCGCCCCGGGTCTTGGCGGCATGACAGAGGCAAGGCGCTTTTATCCCCACATATCCAAGGGCGAGGGACAGTTTATCGCTCTGTTAAAAAAGGACGAAAATGCGGTTAATTTGACAACTAAAGCTGACAAAAACCCGCTTAAGCCCGCAAAAACAGCAGATGTTGCAGTGTTTGACAAGTTTGCAGCTGACAATCTGTCGGTAAAGCCGAAGGGCAAAATTGTGACCGTCGGAGAGTATCTCGTGCTGGTGGGTCATAGCGAAAGGCTGCCTAGCTTTGCCACCTTTATGTCGGGTGTGATCCTCGGCGAGATAAAGAAGGGTAATTTCTTCCCCCATCATCAGCTCTTCTCTGCCTACGGCAACAGATTTAAGAGGCAGGTAAATCTCACGAAAGAGGATCCGAGAACCGAAAAATATCTGCGCGGTGAGGAGATAGACGCAAATTCCGACTTAAACGGCTGGTGTGCCGTAACCTACGAGGGTGTGGCTCTCGGCGGTGGAAAAATCAGCGGCGGCAGGATCAAAAACCACTACCCCAAGGGTTTACGTAACAATTAATTTGAAAAGGATGTATAAATCATGAGCAACGTTTTAGCAACAGTTGGCGGCATCGCCATTACCGAGGAGGAGGTAAACGAATTCCTCCGCGGCCTTGGCCAAAGAGGTCAGGCATACAACAATCCCGAGGGCAAGAAGGCTATTCTCGGTCAGCTTGTAGCAAACAAGCTTCTCCTTCTTGACGCAAGAAGAAATCTCTACGAGGCAGAGCCTGCATTCAAGGCAGAGCTTGCAAAGCTTCGCGACAATCTCCTCATCAGCTACGCGGCAGACAAGGCGGTTGAATCCGCAAGAGTAACCGATAAGGACGTAGAGGACTACTACAATCAGAACAAGGAGAGATTTCTCTCCGACGAGAGCGTAAACGCAAGCCACATTCTCGTTAAGAGCGAGGAAGAGGCTCTTGCCATCCTTGCAAAAATCAACGCAGGTGAAATCAGCTTTGAGCAGGCTGCTATGGAAAGCTCCTCCTGTCCCTCCAAGGCAAATGGCGGAAGCCTCGGTGACTTTGGCAGAGGTCAGATGGTGCCCGAGTTTGATGCGGCAGTATTCTCTATGGAGGTTGGTGAAATCTCCAAGACTCCCATAAAGACCCAGTTTGGCTACCACCTTATCAAGCTTAACTCCAAGAATGCGGCTGAGGAGATTCCCTTTGCAGAAATCGCGCCCGAGATCAAAAACGCACTCCTTCAGGAGAAGCAGCGCGCGGCATACGACTCTAAGATTAATCAGCTCAGAATCCTCTATCCTGTGGATATGATGATATGACAGAGGAGCTTGAGCTTTTAAAAAAGCGCTTTGTCGAGCTTGGTCGCAAGTCCTTTAATGCAGGCATCTTCACCTTCACCGACTTTCTCGGTCTTGCAGAGCAATCGGCATTTTCCGAGATAAAAAAGGAGCTTAAGGGTATTGGCTACACCACCTTTGGTGGTGCAGAGGGTGCTGAAAGGGTGATGATTCGCTTCGGCTCGGAGGAGGATATCGGCTACTCGGTCCCCTTCCCCATCTCCATTCTCAAGGCCGAGCCACTCAGCCAGAAGTATGCAGACAAGCTTACTCACCGCGATTTTCTCGGTGCAATCCTTAATCTTGGCATTGAACGTGACGTGCTTGGTGACATTGTGATAATCGACAACGTGGGATATATCTTTGCAAAGGAGGACATAGCAGGATATATTGCCGACAGCCTCACCCGAGTAAAGCACACCGACGTTAAGCTGAGCATTACCGAGCAGCTGCCAGAGGGTCAGCTTTATCACACCGAAAAAAAGACGGTGCAGGTCAGCGGAGAGAGGCTCGACGCGGTTGTTGCCAAGGTCTTTTCACTCTCGCGAGAGGAGGCACAGTCGCTCTTTAAAAAGAGGCTGGTCTTTGCCGACGGCAGACAGATAGACAGCCCTTCTTACACTCCAAAGGAAAATGAAAAAATCAGCGTAAGAGGACAGGGCCGTTTTATCTATCTCGGCTGTCAGTCCTACTCCAAGAAGGGCAAGATGAATACCCTTGTGGAGCTTTACGTGTAAAAAGTATTAAAAAATGCGGAAAAAGCCCTGCTTCTTTCCGCATTTTTGTTTTTATATTGACAAATTATAATTGATGTGATAAAATTTTATAAAACATTTTTTAAAAGAGGCAAAAAAATGAGCAAGAAAAATTTAAGAATTGAAACCAAGTGCGTGCAGGGTGGATACACTCCCGGAAACGGTGAGCCCAGACAGATTCCCATCGTGCAGAGCACCACATTTAAATATTCCACCAGCGAGGATATGGGCAAGCTCTTTGACCTTGAGGCATCGGGCTACTTCTACTCCCGTCTGCAGAATCCTACCTGCGATACCGTTGCGGCTCGCATCTGCGCCCTTGAGGGCGGCTCTGCCGCTATGCTGACCTCCTCGGGTCAGGCGGCCAACTTCTTTGCTATCTTCAACATCGCATCAAACGGTGACCACGTTGTTTCCTCCAGCGCAATTTACGGCGGAAGCTACAACCTCTTTGCCGTTACTATGAAGCGTATGGGTGTGGAGTTTACCTTCGTTGCTCCCAACTGTACCGAGGAGGAGCTTGAGGCTGCAATGCGTCCCAACACCAAGGCTGTGTTTGGTGAGACTATTGCCAACCCCTCTCTCTGCGTGCTTGACATCGAGCTTTACGCAAAGGTTGCGCACCGTCACGGTGTTCCCCTCATCATTGATAACACCTTCGCAACTCCTATCAACTGCCGTCCCTTCGAGTGGGGTGCTGACATCGTAACCCATTCCACCACCAAGTATATGGACGGTCACGGCTCTGCGGTTGGCGGTTGTATCGTTGACTCAGGCAGGTTTGACTGGCGTGCATCCGGCAAGTTCCCCGGTCTCTGCACCCCCGACGACAGCTATCACGGTGTGACCTACGTGGACAGATTTGGCCTTGAGGGTGCATACATCACCAAGGCTACCGCACAGCTTATGCGTGACTTTGGCTGTACCCAGTCTCCCCAGTCCGCGTTTATTCTCGGCCTCGGTCTTGAGAGCCTCCACGTGCGTATGCAGCGCCATTGCGAAAACGCACTTAAGGTGGCACAGTTCCTTAAGAATCACCCCAACGTTACCTGGGTCAAGTATCCCAACCTTGAGGGTGACGAGTTCTACGATCTGGCTCAAAAATATCTGCCCAACGGCTCCTGCGGCGTTGTAAGCTTTGGAGTTAAGGGTGGCAGAGCAAATGCCGAGAAGTTTATGAAGAATATGACACTCGGTGCCATAGAAACCCACGTGGCAGACGCACGCACCTGCTGTCTCCACCCCGCAAGCGCGACCCACAGACAGATGAACGATGACGAGCTTCGTGCGGCAGGAGTATCCCCCGACCTTATCCGCTATTCCTGCGGTATCGAGTCTGCCGATGACTTAATCGAGGATCTTGCCGAGGCTCTCTCCTCTATTGACTAAGAAAGGTATAAGATAAATGCCGATTAGAATACCAAACGAGCTTCCTGCGGTAAAAACGCTTGAGAACGAAAACATCTTCGTAATGACCGAAAAGCGAGCTATCAAGCAGGATATTCGTCCCCTGAAGATACTCATTTTGAACTTAATGCCAACTAAAGTTGACACAGAGACCCAGTTATCCCGACTTCTCGGCAACACTCCCCTGCAGGTTGAGATCGAGCTTTTGCACACCAAGACCCATAAGGCGAAGAACGTGGCAGAGGAGCATCTGCTTGCATTCTACAAGGAGTTTGACGACGTAAAGGACAGCTTCTACGACGGTATGATCATCACAGGTGCACCCGTTGAGAAGATGGAGTTTGAGGAGGTTGACTACTGGCCCGAGCTCTGCGAAATTATGGAGTGGTCCAAGTCTCACGTACAGTCCACCCTCCACATTTGCTGGGGTGCACAGGCAGGACTTTACTACCACTTTGGCATCAAAAAGCATATGATGGAAGAAAAGCTGTCGGGTGTCTATGCCCACAAGGTAGACCACAAGAGGTCTATCCTCCTTCGCGGATTTGACGACGTATTTTATGTTCCCCATTCAAGATATACCACAGTAAACCGCGAGGACATCGAGGCAACCAAGGGTCTTAAGATTCTGGCATCCTCCGACAAGGCAGGCGTTTACGCGGTTAAAACCAAGCGAGGCAGACAGGTATTCCTCACAGGTCACTCGGAGTATGACCCCGACACCTTGAATAAGGAATATACACGCGACAAAAATCTTGGACTTAACCCCAAGGTGCCCGAAAATTATTTCCCGAATGACGATGACACCAAGGCACCCGTCAGCACCTGGCGAGGCCACGCAACCCTGCTCTTCACCAACTGGCTTAACTACTTCGTATACCAGACCACACCCTACGACATAATGAAGATTAAAGAAATTAAGTAATTTTCTCCTCTCGTCACCCTCGGGTGACACCTTCCCCTTGTGGGAGGGCGAAAAAAAGGACTCCGAAACGGAGTCCTTTTTTGCTTAAATAATATTTAGTTTATCTTCTCAACGGTAAGATCATTAACGGTGGTTATATAGAGATAACCGTCGATATATGCGGCTCTTACGGTGTCCGCCTGAAGCGAAACGTTAAAGATATAAGGTGTAAATTCATATCCGTTAAAGTGAAGAAGAATATAAACAGCGCCGCCGTTATGAATTGAGCCCTCCTCGTAATATCCGTTAACTCCAAATCCGAAAAGATTGTTCTCGCGGTCCACTAAATACGCCTTATAATCGTCAGAGTAAACTCCGCTAAACTTGAACTCGTCAACAGATACAACGCCGTCCTCTATTTCCTCATAGATCTCAACCTTGGAGTACTGCCAATTCTCCTCGCCGATGCCGAGCAGGAAGCCCTCGCCCATATTGATAAGATGCTCGGAATATCCCTCGATAATGCCTGTGTCGGTATATGTGATATTCTCATAATCCGAAAGGTCGAAGAAGTAAACGGGATCGGTAAAGGTTACGACCTTGGCTGTGCAAACGTAGCATTTGTCACCGTCAAATCTTACCGCGGTAGCCTCCTCTCCATCGGGAGCAAAGTCCTCAACCTTGTATGCAAGGCTATTGTCAGCAAGATCAAAAATGTAAAGACTTGCGTTTCTTTCAATTCTACCCTTGCTATCAGTGGTAGAGGTAACCAGACGGAGATATCCGTCCTTCTCGTCAAAGCTGTACTGATCCTCGGTCCAGCCACGCACGGCGATAACGCCCTTCTTCTCAAGGTGCTCTCCCGAGTAGTCAAGCACTGCGATGTCCGACTTGTTGGAAGTGGTATAACCATTCTCACTTTCGATTTTCTCGTTGTATTCACGAGTAATGTAAACTTTAGTTTCCGAAATATAAACATTCTCGGTAAAGTTAAGCAGAGCGTTCGCACCCATAAGCTGAAGACTATCGGCATCAAGAAGTGCAACAACGCTGTACCTTGTATTACCCACGCTGCTCGGATAAATAATATCCTCAAACTCAATGGGCTTAGCTCCCTCACCTGCATCAATGGTGGGAACGAAGGTAGAGGGATCATTGTAGTCAATACTATCCTTGTTGAAGTAATACTCGCTTATAAGCAGAAGCTTGCCGTCAACCATACGGCTGGTGTTAAGGCTGCCGTCAATAGAAACCATAGCCTTGGTGGATATATTGCCGATATCCGAAACGTCAAGCGAAATAATGCCTACCTTACCCTTTTTAGTCTCTGAATCGGTGTAATTTCTGATTACGGTAACAGTATTTCCGTCAAGAGAGAGATACATCTCGCCGTTATCGTAATCCTTGAAATACTCGTTATCAAATGTGGACATTTTATACAGTCCGACAAGCTCTGAGTATTCCTTATTTATTGAGTATACAAATAAAGTCGGAACGGGAACCACGTAATCAACGATTTTATTATTCTCCTCAACCGTCTTTTTTTCGTGCTGATAACCCAGACGGAAGATATACTTATCGGTCATCTTAAAGAGATCGCTTTCAATTACGCCCTCAACCTGATTGTCTGTCACCTCAACGTAGCTTCCGTTGCTGCCGGGCATCTCCTCCGAGAAATCACCTCCTCCGGGAGCCATATCAGTGCCTCCTAAAAGCAGTCCGCCCATAAGCGAAGTAATGCCCGCGAGCACCTCAAAATTATTCTTAAATCTCGGCTGCTTAAAGCTGAGTCGGTACGCCTCAATTCCCTCGATAAGCGGGAAGTAAGCCGAGGATGAATATCCGCTGATATCACTTGTAACAGGCGCAAAAGGTAAGAAAAGGAACAACCCCAAGGCAACAATTATAGCAAAGCTTACTGCAGTTTTAACAATTCTCATCACATTCATCTTTTCTTCTGACTCCTTTATGTATTTTTCATCTATTTGGCCAAATGCCATAATAAGCTTTTCGTTTCTCTCGTTCATATCACTATTCCTCTGCTTTCAAGATAATCGCGTAGTTCTTTTCTGGTTCTTGAAAGCGTGACCTTTACATTAGAAGCACTGATTCCCATTTCACGTGCGATCTCATTAATTTCACGCATAAAGAAATACCTCTTTACAAAAATCTGCCTCTTAGTTTTGCTAAGTCCGTCGAGAAATCCGTTCAAGGCGTCACGCAACTCGATTTCCTCGGTCATTTCGCCCATGGTATCGGGAATTGCCTCTTCTATCTCGCAAAAGATAAACTCGGTATTCAATTTGCGCTTATCTGCCCTGATACGGTTAAGAGCAAGATTTCTCGTTATTTTACAAAGGAATGAGGAAAAGAAGGTTGGCCTTGTAGGTGGAATTGCATTCCAGGTGTGAATATAGGTGTCATTCTCGCACTCCTCCGAGTCTGGTGCATCACCTAAAATATTATAGGCGACCGAATAGATAAGACGGCCATATCTCACTCTCGTCTCATCTATTGCACGCTCATCACGAGCAAAGTACAGCTCAATTATTCTAATATCCTCCAAGGTCATCACCTCACTTCAATTTTAAACGTCAATGAACTTCGTATCAGCCGGCTTTCACCCTATAAGACACCGAAAAATACAAAAAGGTTACATGAAAAAGGGATTTTTTTACTCGTTTTCTTCTTTTTTATCGTAGTAGTATAATATTTGTTCTTCTTCCTCTACAGAAGATTTAAATACAGGTACTATGGTTCTCTGAGTAACGTACAAGCACAATCTACAACGGCTGGAAAATTCGGTAATTACCCAATCGTGTGAATCATACGTATTCGCTCCGCATTCACAATATGCCGTGTGTCCATAAAGATCATTAGGTGTGTAAGAGCTTGTAAAATTATGCTCACCAAAAATCCAAAAATCAAAGGATTCCTCTGTAGTTTCTCCGTTTATTCCTATTCGTATGTAAACAGTTTCGCCCGCCGATATATAGGTTTTTATGGTAAAATCGTTATCATCCTGATAATTATCGTTGCTTGCCAACGCACCGCTTAACGATCCGCCGGCAGTAATCTTAGAAAATACCGCGCCGGTTGTATCAACGTTTCCCGATGTTTTGAACGTATATGTCGTACTGCAATGTGCAGTAAAAGAGTACCAATAATACTGCCCATCGGATAAAGCTACGGTATATTGAGTCTGCTCGTTTGCCGTTGGTATTTCTAATGATATTTCAAACTCATACCATTGTCCTTCGTACTCTGTTTTCGGGCTATGATTTTCAATGACAGTCACAGAAACATAGAACTTACTTCCGGAATCCAACACAGCCTGCCAAAGCGTTTCAGATATAGTAACCGAGCGAGCGTCTTTACTTTGCTCCGGCGTGCTTCCAATCAACTCAAAGCTCTCGTTGTAAAAGTTTAGGACAAATGTTCTGTCACTAAAGAAAAGGTTATTTTCTATCTCTTCCCATTTCCATAAGAAAGTGGGACACGCAGTGCTTAATGTACCGTCAACAGTTATTGCCGGAACCATTGCATCAGCATTATCATCATATCTATCTCCCGGGGCTAATTTGTGATATGATAATAATCCAGCATATTTCTCAATTATTCCGGTATTTTTATACACTGTTTGAAAATAATCGTCAAACTCATCAAAGGTGATGGCTTTGCTATTAATGACCAACAACCACACAGTTCTATGTCCTAATGATAAGAAATCGCATCCATAAAAATCATCAAAAGAATCAGGATCATCCGGAGGTGAATCGTATAAATCATAAAGAATAGAAGAAATCGTATTCTCGGAATCTTCTGTTGTTCCAACGTTTCTTGCTACCTTTATATCTCCCCCATCATATGACGAGGACTTTCTATCTGCTACAGCCTTTATTTCACCAATATAGTCTGAATAATACTCTTGCGATACCATAGAAAAATAAGTAGCCCACCCCTCGTTAAATGCAATTGAAGTTCCATTTATTTTACAATTATCCTCTGTTGCTATTAAATACCACCAATAGTTATATACACAATCACTTTTCGAGCAATTGATTCTACTTCCATTATTAAAATGCGTTTGATAATGTTCAGCCATTGAACCATTATGCCATCCGCCCGGAGAGTTATAGAAGCCTTCTTTATCTGCAACAAAATGACCGTATTCGTGCATTATAACATCCCAAGCCTCATAAGACCTTAGTCCTAAATCACCTGGCTGTTTTGTATCTTTTATAATATATATTCTTCCGGACGGTAAATCATCTTTTCTATAAAAACAATTATCATAATTCTCTTTATGTGGATAAACTATAGGAACATTAACAACATCAGAGCCCTTCATTTCCTCATAATATTTTGATGCAAATATAGCGGCTTGACATATTTGAAGCGCTTGCCCAAATAATGCGGTGTTTTCTTCGCAATCAAACATTTTAAAAGTTGCGGGAGCTTGCTCGTGCAAGCCGGTTGCGATATTATCTTCTAACACAATATCATTATAATATGTATAGAGAATCGGTATCAATTTAGGTCCGTGAGTAACGCATACGTCATCACCTGCTGCCCATACTCTTATCGTTATATCCAATCCACCGTTTTCTGTTGATGAAGTATCGTTTAAAAATTTAAAGCTATATTCTCCATCAGAATTTGTCAAACAAGAACCTAAATAACGCTCTCCTATTGCTTGCCTATCGTAAAATGAAACTACAACAAATTGGAGTGGGAAAACCCTAGGCTTGATATTATCATCTTCGTCCCTGTACTCCTGCCAATAAAAGGTTCCTCTGATTTCAGTATCTATGATTTCATAAGAAACAGATACGTTAGAGCTATCATTTCTGTTTTCTGAAAGCTCCTGTTGTATTTCTTCGATGGTTGTTTCATCTTCGACCGATGCGTTAGCATATTCCATAAACACATTATATGCCTCGTTTGCTGACCATTGGCTTAAATATAAATAATCACCCTCAACATATCCGTAAACATCTATTTCAATGCTATCTGTATCTTCTCCATCAAAGTTTATCCCCATTTTAAAATGCGGAGTTAAATATTCATCATTATGAGCCAAAGAGAAAACAATTTTATCATCAAATAAATCAATCTCGGAATCCAACTCAAGACCTTCTTCAATTAGCACTACAAAATCTTCTACTGTATTACTGAATGCTGTGTGGATTTCTACATCCATGCCTCCACTAACGTCAATTTTATCGCTGGATAAATACACGTATGCATTATTGCCTTCTGTGGTATTTGAAGAATTATAACTTGAAACGCCGTCCTCTGTGTATGTATAATCGTAAAAATGTTCTTCGTAATACTCAGCAATTGGCATCATTTCCGGATATGCACTGAATCTAGATAAATTAGGTTTTGCATTATAAATGTATTCAAGCTCATTTAGATATTCATCATACGAAATATATCCCTTTGCGTAAAGCATATCAACCAGCATATTTGCGCAAAGAGCTTCGCCATTTTCATAATTATCTTCATAATCTTTAAGGATTCGATAAATATTTCCTTCCATTAGCAAATTAAACTTAGCACGGAAATTCGGGGAGAGGTATCGGCATCTAACCGTACTCTCAATTTCATGCGTGTTCTCGTCTAAAGCTATGGTATATGTACCGTTAGAAAAAACATATTCACGAACTCTGTCTATATACGTATCTTTGTCTAATAACCCGGCTAAATACTCCCTGTTAATGCTGTTATGGAACAGATATGCACGTCGAGTGCTATCCTCTATAAATATTCCATGTGAATCGTTTATAAAGGAAAGATGCTTAAATCCGTAGAAATATTCCTCGTCAGGTAAATAATACCATGGAAGCTGACCCCAGTCCACAGCTGCATCTCTTTTAAAATATTTATTATCGTTAAATTTCAACCTGAACTCAAAGTCCTGAGGAACGCGACAATGATCGGTAACCTTTATCCTGAACTTGAATTCACGGAACTGATTGTAGTCCTCTTCTGAAATCAAGATAGACTGCTCATTATCTCCGACAAATTCGAAATAAGGAGATTCTGATAGCATAACACTAAACTCACCAAGTTCGATATAGTTTCTTCTGATCTCGATTTTCAATGTGATATCAAATTCCTCGCCATAATCAAAATGCCCTGAGTCAACGTAAATCTCATAATAAATCAACGAAGTAAAGGTAAGATCTCCTCCTATGGAGCCTTCTACCTTTACAGGCTCATCATAAAGCTTATCGGGGTCAAAGGGCATATAGCAGGTTTTACATCTAAGGTATGCCTTTTGATAATCCTCTCCATTCACCCAATCATAATCGTGAGTGTGGAACCATTCGCAGCTGCAAAGTGCAAGGCAAAGCATCATAACCAATGTTAGCACTAAGCATTTCATTTTTTTCATACTTCTTCTCCTTTTGATTAAATAATTGATGAGCTTACAAAACTCATCTGCATATATTATTCAAAAAATTCAATTTTTTCTTCATTTTTTAAAAAATTTTTTAAACTATGTTTTAAGAGGCGGCACAAGCCGCCTCTTATTTTTACATTTTTATCTATAATAAGACAAAACAATTCTGAATTTTGCATTCTGCATTTTGCATTTACTTTTCGGGAACTATCAAACCGTAGCTGCCTGCCTTACGCTTATATACCACACAGGTCTCGCCGCTTTCCGAGTCAGTGAAGGCGTAGAATGCGTGACCAATAAGGTTCATCTGCAAAATTGCCTCCTCCGGAGTCATGGGCTTGAAGGGGAAGGTCTTTACTCTTATCTCAAAGTTATCCTCTTCCTCATACTCATCGTCATCATATTCGCCAATAAGAACAGGCGCCTGCTTTATCATTCTTTCTACGCGGGTCTTATTCTTTCTGATCTGTCTCTCAAGTCCCTCGCAGGCTCTGTCAAGAGCTGTGATAAAGGTCTCGTTCTCTTCTTCGCAGCGGAAGGTGGTGCCGCCGTAATTTACGGTGATCTCGATGATTTTTACTCCTTTGCGAACCTTGCAGGTGACGAATGCCTCGGTATCCTGGCCAAAGAACTTGTCAAACTTAGAAAGCTTCTTTTCAACTGCGTCCTTAAGGCTGTCGCGTACGCTCATCTGCTTGCCGTAAATCGTAATCTTCATACTGTTACCACTCCCTCTCGGGAGCACCCCACGCGGGGTATCCTTTCCTGAGTTCTTGCGGAGCGGAGTGTTTCCCCTCCGCATCTTTATTATAGCACATATTTTGTGAAAAATAAACAGTTTTTTAAAAAAATTCAAAAAAATTTTGATAATTATGTATAAAGTGTAAAAACTATCCTTTTTCTAAAAATTCTATTGACACAGCACCTAATTTATGATAAAATATGATTTGGGGATTAATCAAAAGGCAACCGTTTTTGACGGTTGCCTTATCTTTTTTCGTTATTATCGCCCTCATTGTCAGAATGATCTAAATTGTCAAGTGCATATTCACAGCACTGAACAATGAGATTGTTAAGTGACACTCCCCTGCTTTGTGCAAGCGATTCCATTTTCTCAACAAGATTAACGGGTAGTCTGAAAGTTTTATTTATATGCTCGGTCTTTTTAATCTTAAACATACGGCATCTCTCCTTACACCATTATTTTACACTATAATTTGCAGAAATTATATACCTTATTTTTACACCATTTATTATAAGTGCATTTTACACTTGACAAATGTATAATGCTGTGCTAAAATGTTTTTATGGGAGGCGATTAAATATGGAAGAAAAAATAGGCATAATCAAAGAAATAGACAACCTCGGCAGAATAGTGATACCTAAAGAGATAAGAGAAAGACTCTCACTTGATAAGAAGGTAGAAATAATAATCACAAAAGACGGTGCTTTGATCAGAAATCCGGAATACGTGCTTGTGAAAGCAGAACAATAACATTAGAAAAACAACCACCCAAGGAGTAATCCAAGGGTGGCTTAATTTTTAATTGAAATTACAATGTGTCTTTGGCACAATTCATACCGTAGGTAATTCGTGAAAACTCTTTTTCAATTCATTACATGAATAAGTAAGAATTTACGTTAAGTCTCAATTTCTCTATTCTCAAGTGCGGCGAGGCCCTCGCGGAATGCTCGTCCACCGAGGAGACGCTCCTCCTCATCCTCACTCTCGAGCATAGGAAGAAGCTGGCGGTAAAGCTCGCCCTTTACGGACATATCGCGCTTAAAGCCCTCTGTGTTGTGAAGAGGAAGTGTAAGGTCCTTCATCTCAAAGGAGTAAAGACCGAAGGCATCTGCAACAAGAGTCTTAGGAATAATGAATCTGGGGTCGATGCTACCTGTAAACTCAACGTAAAGTGCGGTCTCGGGGCCGTACTTCTTCTGACCGATAAGACTGGTCACGCGGTTGATAATCTCGCTGGTGGTATCCACACCTGTGATGTCGATAGATTCCTTTCTGAATGCAATCTTACCGAATACAAGATTCTTTGCATCCATAGACATCTCACCGTCGGAATACTTTACGGTAATAAGCTTTGCACCGCCGATGCCGGGCTCGTCAAAGCCTGTGGACTCGATAGCGCCAGAATATCCGTACATAGACCCACCAAGGTTAACGAATTCGCTGCCCTCGTGTCTTGAGCCGAATGCATAATAGTCAGCGCCAAATCTCTTAAGGTCGGCAAGCGAGATGGGGCAGATATCCGAGTCAACGTCACCGTCAACGTCGGCATAGCCACAAACCATATTAATCTTAGAGCTGTCGCCTACGGTTCTGTCATAAAGGGGATTTTCATTAATTCCACCGTTTACAAAGCCCCAGCCGTAAACAACCACCTTGTCATCCTCAAAGTCAAATCTGCCAATCTTCTCGGAGGTGAAAACATAGCAATTGGAAGGAAGTCTGCCCGAGGCATATACGGGGTTGTTCTCATAAGCATCGTACTTACCGGGAGCGATGATAAACTTGGTATTGGGGCAGGCTCTGAACTCGCGGATAATCAGGTCCGCAGTACCACCGGTTGCACAGGCGGTATCAAAAAGGTCACCCGACACAAGCACGTAGTTAATACCTGCACCGCGAACGTACTCCATCATCTGCGAGAAGCTCTGACGCAGACCGATTCTGCGCTCGTCACTAAGCTCGGGAGAGAGTCCTCTGAAGGGGGTGTCCAGGTGCACGTCTCCTATATGTAAAAATTTCAAAGCGGTAGCCTGAGTCTTGTCACTCATAGTTCTAACCATCCTTTCTTACCTGTCAAACCGTCGTTTGTCAATAGTAGGTCATTATAATCCATTTAATAGTATAGCATCTTTCGACGGCTTTTGCAATATTTTTATTAAAAAAACTTTAAAATCTATTGAAAAGACTTTTCTTTTATGCTAAAATAATAGTTGATAAATCAAGGCAGAAAATTTTGGAGGTTATTATGCTTAATTTAGCCGTACGAAATACCAACAAGCTTATCAGAGAAAAATCCACAAGTGACAACATTCGTCTCGGCCGTCTTTTCACCAAGAAGGACACCGCGCGCCTTATGGCAAGCATGCTTTCGCTTGACAGCAAGAAGGCTGTTTACACCATTCTTGATCCCGGTGCAGGTACAGGTATCCTTGCCGCAGCCGCTATTGAGGAGATCTGTAACAAGTGCCCCTCTGCAAAGCAGATTTACATCACCTGCTATGAGAACGACCCCGTTTTCATTCCCATGCTTAAGAACAACCTGGAGCGTATCAGAAAGAAGTGCCGTCACGACTATGGCGTAAAGCTTTTTGTTACCGTATATGAGGAGAACTACCTCACCGACTCCAAGAATCACTATACCGTTGCTCTCTATGACGAGGTTCGCGAGGACAAGTTTGACATCATCATCTGCAATCCTCCCCTCGACCTTATAGACAAGCACTCTCCCGAGGCTGAGGCCGTAGGCGGAGTTACCCAGCTTAAGATAGGCGCACCCTATCTCTTTGCACGTCTGGCGGCAAATCATCTTGAGCCCCAGGGTCAGCTGGTTATCGCTCTCCCCACTCTCTCCTCTACCTCCTCGGGTCTTGCATCCTTCCGTAAGGAGATGGCGGACACCCTTGCCCTCCGCAGGATTCACCTCTTTGTTGGCAAGCAGAAGAATCCCCGCCGTGCCGTTCCCCTTAAGAAGAGCTTTATTCTGGCTTATGCAAACGCAGATAAGACCCAGACCATTGACGTAACCACATCCACCGACAACGGTGCGACAGTTACCGCTCTTCCCTCTCTCCCCTACGACTTCATCGTAGATGCAAAGGACGGCACCCTTACCCTTCCCAAGAGCATCGAGGATACCAAGATCGTTAAGCACATCTCCGACCTTCCCGAGACTCTCACCAGTCTTGGTCTTAAGATGAGCACAGGTCTTATCATCGACTCCAAGTGCGAGGGTATGCTCTTCACCGAGCCTGTTAAGGGTACGGTTCCTCTCATCCGTCCCTCTGCTATCAAGGGCGGTCAGATTCGCTTCCCTCAGCCCATCAAGCACCAGTACATTGCTCCCACCAACGAGAAGCTGGTACAGAAGAACAAGAATATGGTTATCATCAAGCGTGTGCCTGCAAAGAGCGACGACCGCTTTGTTAACTCTGCGATCTTCATGGCTGCTCAGCTCCCCGGCTACAAGTACATCAGCACACACAACAAGATCAACTTCATCGATACCGTTGACAAGGATGCGGAGATCAGCCCCAGACTTGCATTTGGTCTCTTCGCACTTCTCAACTCCACCATTTATGACAGATACATCTCTATTATGTCCAAGTCTAAGCAGATCAACTCTAAGGAGATGAAGGATCTTCCTCTCCCCCCCAAGAACATTATCGAAAACATCGGTATGCGTCTTATGTCCGCAAGACAGACCACCGTTGCTATCTGCGACCAGATCGTTAACCCCACACTTCATATCATCGAAAGAAAGTAATAGGCTTTACGTCTGATCATTTCCCGCCCCCTTAGTGTTTTAGGAGAAAATTATGGATATAGTACTTAATATGGTGCTCCCGCTTCTTTGCGGACTTGCACTCTTCCTCTTCGGTATGGACCTTATGGGCGACTCGCTCAAGAAGAGCGCCGGCTCGGGTCTTAAGGCAATACTCGGCAGAATGACCTCTAACCCCGTCAAGGGCTTCCTTCTCGGACTTGGTGTAACCGCCATCATTCAGTCGTCATCTGCTACCACCGTTATGGTTGTCGGCTTTGTTAACTCGGGTACAATGACTCTGCTTCAGGCAGTTGGCGTAATTATGGGTGCCAACGTAGGTACTGCGGTTACCGCCTGGATCACAGGTCTTTCGGGTGTTGGTGGAGAGAGTGCTGAAGGCGTTGTTGATGCCCTCTCACTTCTTAAGCCCGACTCCTGGGTGCCTGTTGTTGCCGTTATCGCAATCTGCCTTATTATGTTTACCAAGAGAGGCAAGAAGCGTGACATCGGATTTATCCTTATCGGCTTTGTTATCCTTATGACAGGTATGGATATGATGAGCGGTGCTGTTAGCGGTCTCAAGAACGAGCCTGCATTCGTAAGCATTCTTACCATGTTCAACAATCCCATTCTCGGTGTGCTTGCAGGTCTGATACTTACCGCAATCGTTCAGTCCTCCTCCGCATCCGTCGGTATTCTTCAGGCTCTTACCGTTACAGGCGGCATCAGCTACGGCGCGGCTATTCCCATCATCATGGGTCAGAACATCGGTACCTGCGTTACCGCTATAATCTCCTCTATGGGAGCAAACAAGAACGGTAAGCGCGCAGCTCTTATCCACCTTTACTTCAACGTTATCGGCGTAGTGCTGGTGCTCTCGGGCTTCTATCTTATAGACTGGATCATCGGTGGCATCGCATTCAAGTCGCAGGCTATCGACATGTGGGGCGTTGCTATCGTGCACACCACCTTCAAGATTATTTCTGTTGTTCTTATTTCTCCCTTCTACAAGCAGCTTGAAAAGCTGGCTCGCATCTCTATCAAGGATAGCGAGGAGGAGGCAGAAAGCACCAACCTTCTTGACGAGAGACTTATCGAGTCCCCTGCTATCGCAGTACAGAGAGCCACCGAGGTCAGCGGCGTTATGGCCGAAATCTCCTGCTCTGCTCTCCGCAAGTCTATCGAGGCCTTCAAGAGCTTTGACTCGAAGGGTGCTGAGCTGGTAAGAAAGCTTGAGGACAAGGCAGACAACTACGAGGATGCTATCGGCTCCTATCTGGTTAAGCTGTCGGCCTCCGACGTAAGCCAGAATGACTCCAAGCAGATTACCAAGCTGTTACATATCATCGGAGACTTCGAGCGTATTTCCGACCACGCGGTAAACATCATTGAGTCCGCAGAGGAAATCAACGACAAGAAGATTGAATTCTCTCCCGACGCAGAGCGAGAGCTTGCTACTCTGGCAGATGCAGTAAGCGAGATTGTCGATATTGCAGAGCGTGCCTTTGCTACCAACGATCTTGATCTTGCTACCGACATCGAGCCTCTCGAGCAGGTTGTTGACGATCTTAAGGACAAGATCAAGCGCAACCACATTCTCCGTCTGCAGAAGAGCGAGTGCACTATGGAGCACGGCTTCATCCTTGCTGATATCCTCAACAACTTTGAGCGTGTATCCGACCATTGCTCCAACGTAGGCTGCTGCCTTATCGAGCTGTTTACCGAGGACTCTCTTGATATGCACAAGTATCTCCACCACATCAAGAGCGACAGCGACGTATTCCAGAAAAAGTATAAGGAATACAGCACTAAGTATTCAATTTAATTATATAAAGAAAAAAGGGCGAGGTGCTTTTGCATTCTCGTCCTTTTATTTAAGGCAGGGGCGTAATATATCACCCCTGCCCTTTCTTTTTAAGCCTTTATTTTCTTCTGCAAATGGGCTTGTAATTACAGTATTCACAGGCCGACTCGTCCTTATCCTCCTTGGGAGTGGCAGAAACGTCACCGCGTCTTATACCGTCGGCAACCCTGATAACCGAGTCCTCTACGGTGCTCATAATCTCATCCCAGCCCTCCTCGGTATAAAGGAGATTTCTCTTCTTGTCGGGAATCTTATCGGGTGTGCGCTTGGAATAAAGAGGTGTGTATTTCAGCGTCATTGCCGAGATAACGTCGGGGTCATCCAGCAGCATTCCCTCTCGTGCCTGCGCCTGCTTTACAGCACTGATAGCAAGCTCGTCATCGGGACAATCCACTCTCACGTCGGAGACAGAGGTCTTAACGTATATTACACCTGCAGGCATCACACTGCCACCGTCGGCTACGCCGAGGCTCTCTCGGAATTTATCGTTTTTGCTATCCACAAGCGCCTTAAGATAAAGGAACATCTGCAGATTTTTGCCCTCGGCCATATCCTCGGGAGAGAAATCCTTGTGTCCCGTCTTGTAGTCCACAACGCGAAGGTAAACGTCGCCCTCCTTCCTGTAAAGGTCAACGCGGTCAACGATACCGCCAATTCTTATGGGGCCATTGTCGGTATTGATACATATCTGACCGGGAGAGCTTTCCTCCTCCGACCTTAATGCAAGCTCGAAGAATTTTGGTACAAACTCGGACTGACTGAATTCATCGCAGAGTCCCTCCACCACAGGCAGAGCCGCACGGCAGAGACGGTCTATCTTTATCTTTGTGCGAGGGGAGGCATTGATTACGTCATCACCAAGCTCGCGGATATATCTCTCGGCTGCCGCACGTGTCATCTCAACGCGCTCCTCGGCGCTGATATCCGCCGCCCTTCTGCCCTCTCGGTCAAGGGTGACAAAGAAATTCTCAAGTATCGCGTGGATAAACGAGCCTATGCTACGGGCATCAAACTCGGCTCTCTCGTCCTCACCAAGATCAAGGGTGAAGCGACAGAAATATCCGAAGGGACAATTCACGTAAGAATCAATTTTGGTCTGTGACAGCGAGAGTGCTCTGGTAGCGGTATTATCCTCTATGCCAAGTCTTGCATTGGTAAAGGAAATATCGCCCTCAAGAATAGCGACCTCTCTATCATATCCGCCCGAAATAAGGGCCTCTCTGACAGACTCATAGTCATCACCCATCTCTCCCATACGAGAGAGAGCATTCTCGGGAGAATAAATCCTCTCTGCAAGAGGAATATCCGAGAGCCTTGTGGCCCTCACGTCACCGCCGCAAAGGAAGGAAATTCTACCCACAACCTCGGAGGGCTCAATGCCCTTAAATCTGGTGTCGCAGGAGGAATAGGAGAGTGTTACACTATCGGTAGCATATGCAAAGGCACGGCTGAAAATATAAAGCTCACGCGCACCCTTTATCTCCATCTCGGGCATAATAGAAAGACCAAGTGAAGAGAGCAGACGTCTGTCTCTATCCGAGAAATAGGACCTATCGCTGACCGATGCAGGAAACTGTCCTGCATTTACTCCAATAAGGTAAATATGCTTTTTCTCATAAAGACGAAGCATATCTGCGCTACCTATGGTAACGCTATCTACAATGGGGGGAATACGGCCGATTTCGGTGGAGGAGAATACCACCTTCAGCTGTGCAAGGAAGGAGTCGGCATCTGCAGGACAGTCACCAAGCACGGTTACAACGGTGTCAAGTGCATTGCAGATAAGCTGCCAGAGTGCTCCGTTTTCCTCGGCAAGAGCCGTTTCACCTATCTTTTTAAGTGCATCTGCTCTCTTGGTAAGGGATTTTTCCATTCCAATTTTTACAAGGAATTCCACAAGGGCGGTGGCATGCTCACGCACGCTTTCGCAGGACTTGATTTTCTCCGAGAAGTCGAGGAGAGGCTCAACTATTCTGCGTCTTACCGAGTCAATGCGGACAAGCTTCTCGTCTGTGTCTGCCTCTCTGTAGGTGGTGTATCCCAGAGGATTCATATTCCATATCTGACCGTCGGTAAAGCGCCTGCCGTTAATCTGCCACTTGTTGACGTACATCTCAAACTCGTCGCACTCGTCGCGACCGATGCCCGAGAGGGCACACTTTGCATAGCTGATAAGGTCCTCGCGCTTAAAGCCGCGGAGCACCGCATAGGCGGTGTAAATCAGCTTGATAGCCTCAAACTCCTGAATATCCCTCTTATAAGAAGTAAAGCAAGGAATACCCGCCTCGCTGAAGGCTCTGTCAAGAATACCGTCATACTTATCGGCACTCCTGGAGACTACGGCAAAGTCGGAGTAGGATGCACCTTTAACAACCCGTCTCTTAATATCCTCACAGACAAAGCTGCACTCGTCATAGGGGCTTTTCGCCTCAAAAATACGCAGATTGTCTGCATTTTGTAAACTTATCTTTTCATCAGGCTTGATTGTAGACCACAAAAGCGAGCAAATCTCGTCGAGGGCGGGGTCCTTCTTGCTGTAGGACAGCTCCTTCCTCTCAAGCTTGATGTCAGCACCCTCCTTTCGCACAGAGGAAACAAGTCTCGACTGACACTCGGCAACCTCGGAAAACTCAAAGGCCTCCTCGCGACCCTTGGGCAGAGTGAGTGCCACGCGGACCTCACATCTTGATGAAAGAATGGCAATGAGGGTATACTGTGCCTCGGTAAAGGAGGTGAAGCCCTCGATAAATATATGTGTATCCGAAAGGAAGGTAGGATTCTCACGCAGCTTCTGCACCATAGCATCCGCGTCATCACCCTTGTCGGCATATCCCTCAAGGAGCAGGCTCTTATAGAGTGCATAGATAGACGCAAGGTCGGAGAGCTTGGAGGCAAGACGGCCGTCTGCCCTGATTTCATCAAGAGACGCAACCTCGGCAAGCTGGGTCGGGGATATAGAAAGATTCTGCATCTGGGCAACGGCGGCAAGAGCCGACTCCACAAGACCTGCGTTGATTTCCTTACGTCCTGAGGTCATAGAAAGCACAGGAGAAAGCTCGGTCAGGGTGCGCCACATAATAAGCGACTTTTTAACCGAGTCGCAATACTCACCCGAAAGTCCACCGAGAGCGCGGAAGGTGGTGTTGGCAAGACGTGTAAAGTTGGTCACCTCAAAGCAGAGCGCAGAGGACGGAGGCAGCAGCTCTGACATCAATCCCTCGGCCATAACAGTCTGCTGCTCTGGAACGATAAGTATGGATTTTTCGCCCTTGCTTACAAGACGGAGTATCTCCTCCGCAAAGGCATCGCGCACCGCGGAAGAAAATCCGCCCCTAACTATATGAAGCATTGATGAGTCTACCACCTTTCTCTAAAATATCTAAAATAATTATATAGTAAAATTCTCAATTTGTCAAGTCTGGGATTTTTCATAGAAAAGTAACAAAACAGCAACTTTTACAATACTCTATAGCAATTTTTGCAATTTACCCCGAGCGGATATTGTTGTATAATTAATGTGAAGAAATATTGCAATTAAAGGAGATTATAAAATGAGCGATATGATTAAGGAGCTTTATTCCATAGGTCTTATCCCTGTTATTAAAATTGACAACGCAGAGGATGCAGTTCCTCTTGCAAAGGCACTTATTGACGGTGGTCTTCCCGCAGCAGAAATCACCTTCAGAACCCCCTGTGCTGCTGATGCTATCAAGAGAATTTCTGATGCATTCCCCGAGATGCTTGTAGGTGCAGGCACCGTTCTCACCACCGAGCAGGTTGACGCGGCTATCGCGGCAGGCTCCAAGTTCCTCGTTTCCCCCGGTCTTAACCCCAAGGTTACCTCCTACGCTCTTTCCAAGGGTGTGCCCATGCTTCCCGGCTGTGCTAATCCCTCCGACGTAGAGGCTGCTCTTGAGCTCGGTCTCACCACCGTTAAGTTCTTCCCTGCTGAGGCTGCAGGCGGTCTTAAGATGCTTAAGGCTATGGCTGCTCCCTACGGTCAGCTTACCTTTATGCCTACCGGCGGTATCAATGCGGACAACCTTCTTGACTACCTTAAGTTTAACAAGATTGTTGCCTGCGGCGGATCCTTCATGGTTGCTGACAACCTTATCAAGGAGAAGAAGTGGGACGAGATTACCGCACTCACCAGAGATGCAGTAAAGAAGATGCTCGGCCTTGAGTTCACTCACATGGGTATCAACGGCGAGAACAAGGAAGAGGCAGAGAAGGCATCAAAGCTCTTCGGCCTTATGTTTGGTATGCCTACAAGAGAGACCAGCAAGTCCACCTTCGCAGGTGAGGCATTCGAGTTTATGCACTCCAAGGGTCCCGGTGCACACGGCCACATCGGCATTCGCACCCACTTTGTAGATCGCGCAATCGCATACTTCAAGAGAATGGGCTTTGAGTTTGACGAGAGCAGCATCACCTATGATGACAAGACCGGTAAGCCTAAGTTTGTTTACTTCAAGGATGAGATCTGCGGCTTTGCTATTCACCTTGTACAGAAATAATTTTACCTTCCATCCGACCTCGATTTCTCGGGGTCGGGTTTTTTGACCCCTGTTCAAAAGAAAAATAGAGGCTATCTCGGTGAGATAGCCTCTTTATTATGTAAATTAGTTGAACTTTACAACGTGGTTTGCAAGCCAGTTGATAAAGCCACAGAAGTTCTGGCCGAATCTACCGGGAATGCAAAGGAAGGAAAGAACTGTATGGTAGCGGAAATGCTTACCCCACTTCTTGTCGTAGGCAATGCAGTTGTCCCACATCTTCTTCATATCCTCGTCGTGCTGCTTGGTCTTATTCATTCTGGTAGGAAGAATAGCGATAGCAAAGAGCATAAAGATCTCGTGCTTAAGGTATCTCTTAAGCTTGGGCTCCTTGATGTCATCAAGATGGCAGGAGGTAAAGATCTTTTCGGATACGAGCAAATGATGAGTATATCTCTTCATCATAGTGGACTGCTGTACAGACTGATCGGGACGGCCGATCCAGTAACGGTAAAGGTCGATGTTCATATAGTACATCTTCTCTACGTACTGAAGCACGCGGTAAACCATAAGGTTGTCCTCATAGAATACGTGCTTGGGAAGGGGCTCAATGTCTGCAGCCTTCTTCATAAGAGCGGTACGGTAGGTAGAGGAATGAATGGTGAGAAGCTGATGAATACGGAACTTCTTGGTATCCGCCCAGCCGAAGATTCTGCCTGTGGGGAGAGCGTTCTTGTAGTTGATGGATCTGTCACCAACGCCGTCGGTATGTACGTAGTAGTAGTTGGTAACCATAAGGTCGATGCCACCATTCTTCTCGCACTCCTCAAGCTGATCAAGGAATGCAACGAAGTCATCGCTCATTACGTCATCACTGTCTACAACCTTAAAGTACTTACCTGTTGCGTGCTTAACGCCCTGGTTGATACCCTCACCGTGACCACCGTTTTCCTGGTGGATAACTCTTACGATGTTGGGGTACTTCTCTGCGTATGCATCAGCGATAGCGCCTGTATTGTCCTTAGATCCGTCATCAATAATGATAACCTCAACTCGATCTCCACCGGGGAGAAGGCTGTCGATACACTTTTCCATATACTCTGCAGAATTATAGCAGGGTACGGTAACTGTTAAAAGCTTCATAAATTAATTAAACTCCTTTTCTGCAACCTTAAGAGCGGAGGCAATAACTGCATCCATATCGTAGTAACGGTATTCAGCAAGTCTACCGCCGAACAAGGTCTTAGATTCTTTATCAGCAAGCGCCTTATACTGTGCATAAAGCGCGCCGTTTTTCTCATCATTAATGGGATAGTAGGGCTCGATACCGGGCTGCCACTCCTGGCTGTACTCCTTGGAGATAACAGTCTTTTCCTGAGTGCCAAACTCAAAGTGCTTGTGCTCGATAATACGGGTATAGGGGGTCTCTCCGTCGGTATAGTTGATTACCGCGTTGCCCTGATAGTTGTCGGTGTCGAGAAGCTCGGTCTCAAATCTAACGCTGCGGTATCCAAGATAGCCGTAGCAGTAGTCGAAGTAACGGTCGATAGGACCTGTGTAAACCACTCTGTCAGCAAGAGAGTCGTAATGTGCCTTGTTATCAAGATAGTCAACACCAAGTTCAACGTCAATGCCCTCAAGCATTCTCTCAACCATAGCGGTGTAGCCGCCAATGGGAATACCCTGATAAAGTGCGTTGAAGTAGTTGTTATCAAAGGTGAATCTTACGGGGAGACGGCGGATAATGAAGGAAGGAAGCTCTGTGCAGGCTCTGCCCCACTGCTTCTCTGTATAATTCTTTACCAGCTTCTCATAGATGTCGGTGCCTACAAGAGAAATAGCCTGCTCCTCAAGATTTTTAGGCTCGGTGATGCCTGCCGCAGCGCGCTGCTCAGCAATCTTTGCCTTTGCCTCCTCGGGAGTAACAACACCCCACATCTTGTTGAAGGTATACATATTGAAGGGCAAGGAGTAAAGCTCACCCTTGTAGTTTGCTACGGGGGAGTTGGTGTAACGGTTAAACTCAGCAAATCTGGTGATGTACTCCCACACGGTCTTGTCGTTAGTGTGGAAGATGTGAGCACCGTACTTGTGCACGTTGATGCCCTCAACCTGCTCTGTGTAAATGTTACCTGCGATGTGATCTCTCTTGTCGATTACAAGCACCTTCTTGCCTGCAGCCTTTGCTCTCTCAGCAAGGATTGCACCAAAAAGACCTGCGCCGACTACTAAATAATCGTATTTCATAATTTTCTTCCTTTTAGGATAAAATTTTTGTGCCTAATTAAACGTTAACTGTATCGTCGTTGATAGTTGCCATAGCCTCTTCCATAGACATACCGCCTGCTACAGCCTCCTTACGAGCCGCGTTTACAGCATTGATAACCTTAACGCGATGACCGTCGAGAGTATAGCCCTTCATCGCCCAGAGGGTGAGTGCCCAGGCAACCATAGGAATGATACAGAAGAGTGCGATTACAACCCCGTTCATACCCTCCACGTAGGGGGTAGCCTTGGTGGGAAGGTCGTGCACACCGATAAAGAGGAGCGCGATGGATACAACGGTGGCAGAAAGGCTGGAAACCAGCTTGTCAACCAGGCTGAAGAGTGTACCCATAATACCGGGAATGAACTTACCCGAGCGATATGTCTCATAGTCTGCACAGTCTGCAACCATGGGGATAGGCATATCTGCGGTAGCGTAATATGCACCGTAGCCAACGCCGAAGAATAGTATGAAGAATATGGTGTAAAGATTAATTGTGAACTTGAAATCAGCGCCAAAAAGAGCACCCTCAAAAATGCTGAGGTTCCATGCGGGATCACCGAACTTCCAAAGAAGAAGCATTGTAAGAACACCAACGTAGCAAGCAAGTGCCACAGCAACGTAGGTCATAAGAGACTTCTTCTGTCCGTGCTTCTGAGAGGTGCGTACGGTGAGAAGGAAGAAGGGTGCGGAGAATACATAGCCCATAACCATCATAATGAGGTAGAGGCTGTCATATCTGTTCTGACCGATGATCTCACCTGCCGCGTTAACTGTAGTACCGAACTGTGTCATACAGCCGTAAAGCATACAAAGAACGGTAACGTTGGTAGCAATAGAAAGAGCAAGCTTGCATCCGCCACCTGCAACCATAAGACGCTGAAGAGGCTTGTTGTTCTTAACAATGTCAATATACTCGCTGATCTTAACCTGCTCCTGCTTGCCACCGATACCGAAGTACTTGGTCTGGTCCTTTTCCCAAATACCGATGATAGCAAGAACGGTAAGCGCCATAGAGATAATAACACCGACAGGGGTCATAATAGCAAACCAGGTTGCATTGTAGTCACCTGCGATGCCCTCACCTGCGATGATGGGACCAACAAACTGCATAGCACCCATACCAACGAGGGATGCAACTGTGTTGAACACAGTAAACAACGGACGCTGCTTAGGATCGTTGGTAAGAACGGGCTGCGCCGAACGTGTAACAGAGGTCTGGAAGGTGTAACCGATAACCCAAACCGCATAAAGCAGAATAAAGAGTATGTATCTGAGCCACATCATAGTAGAGGGCACCAGGGGAGTAAGCACGTAAAGAAGAATGACGGAAATCGCCATAACCAGGTTACCGATAACCATAAAGGGACGGAATTTACCGAACTTGCCGTCGGTCTTATCCATAATCGCACCGATAATGGGGTCGGTAATCGCGTCAAACACACGCATACCCGTAACCAGGAAGGAAGCAAATACCATGGCAATGCCAAGCACCTTGTTACCAAAGGTGGCAATATAGCTGAGTATAAGCACGAAATACACGTTTGTTGCACCGTTGTTCATAGGGAACAGGGCAAGCTGATAAAATTTGGCTCTGTTCAAGCCGCTATTTTCGTTCATTTGAAAGTCCTTTCGATAAATGCAGAATGCAGAATGCAAAATGCAAAATTATTTGCGAGATTTTTGTGCGATGGAATTTGAGTTAGTTTTTTCGTTTGGAGTCCGAAGACGTAGAAAAACTACGTTGAGTGGTGGCAACGGAGAAAATAATCAAATTACCCACCGTTTTTGTGCGATGGAATTTGAGATAAATTGTTCGAATGCGACCCGAAGCTGTAGCTTCTCGCTGAGGCTCAGTCACACTCGAGGGAAAACGGTTATCAACCGTTTTCTAACACTCTCGTGCCGCTTCGCTACTACTGCGAGTGGGAGCAGTCGGGCGAGTTATCCAAATTACATCCACAAAAATTAGGTCCAGTTGCCTCCGCCGGCAATATCCTTCGCCAGCTTGTATGCGGAATTGGCAATGCTTACCTTTTTAATATTAATTCTGTCACGCTGATCGCCTGCTACGGCCTCGATCTTTACCTTGCCCTTGATGGGAACGCGGAAGGTAAACACCTTATCACCGCGCTGGGTAGCAAATCTCTCACCGTTTACGTAAAGAGTAACCTCGGGGAGATTGGAATAAACCTTAATGAGGGTCTTTCTCTCTGTACGCTCAACGTAACGTCTGCCACAGATGTAAACGAAGGGGTCCTTAGACCACCATGCCTTATAAACGTAGAAGGAGTCCTTCTTTATCTTACGGTCGAAGGTAACAAGGCCCTTGTGGTTCATACCGGGCTCGCCGCCCTGATTTCTGGCATCGGCAGCAAAGTCGAACATATTCCAGAGGTGAGTTGCCCACATGAAGGGACGCTGGTCAAAGAAATTAAGCATATACTCATTGTAAATGCACTGATATTCCTCCGACTGATCTCCTCTCTTGGGGTGAGCGGTGTGAAGGTTAGGCATACACTCGCAGCCGTACTCGGAGTAGCCGAGAGCGCGGTTGGGATAACGCTTGTGGAAGTAGTCAACCCACAGATTGTTAAGCCACATAAAGGGAGTGTACCAGCCGAGATAAAGATTCCAGCTTACGATATCCGAAAGGTGTCCAACCGAGTCAAAGGGAGCGCACATAGCGTAGCACGCAAGGGTGGTGGGACGGCTGGGGTCCATCTCGTGAATAAGATCGTTAAGGATCTTATGGTTTTCCATCATATCCTTCTTATCCTTGGTGGATATGGTAATCTCGTTGGAGATACCCCAAACGCAGATAGAGGGGTGGTTATAGCACTGTACAACAAGCTCCTTCATCTGGCTGATGGTATTTTCTCTACCGTTAGGCATATGCTCGGAAATATAGGGGATCTCTGCCCATACGATCATACCGTACTTGTCGCAGAGGTCATAGAAATACTGGTCGTGCTGATAGTGGGCAAGACGAATGGTGTTGGCACCAACCTCACGGATCATCTCCATATCGATATCGTGGTGCTCCTTGGTAATTGCATTACCGATGCCCTTCCAGTCCTGGTGACGGCATACGCCACGAAGGGGATAGGGCTTGCCGTTGAGGAAGAAGCCGTGCTCCGCATCCACGCGGAATGAACGGACACCAAACTTGCAGGACACTCTGTCCTGTATTTTTTTATCAATGTAGAGAGATGCCTCGCAGGTGTAGAGATAGGGGTCTTCAACACCGTTCCAAAGGTGTACCTTTTTTATAACGATGGTCTCATCAGTATCATTACCCTTGCCAACCACCTTGCCGTGTGCATCCTTAAGTGTAATATGTACTCGGCCGTTCTCGGCATTGTGCCAGGTTCTTACCCAGATGGCAGCATCCTCGCCACCAACCTCGGGACAAACCGCCAAGCCGCGTCCGCCGTAATGGTCCAAATCGAAGTGATACTCGTTTACAACGAGAAGCTTTACGTCACGGTAGATACCGCCGTAAAAGGTGAAATCAGCCTTCTGGGGATAAACTCTGTCATTCTTGGAGTTATCAACCTCTACAATCATATGGTTATCAGGCTGAAGATAATCTGTAATGTCTTTGCGGAACGTAGAATATCCGCCATCATGTGTCAATACGGTCTGTCCGTTAAGGATAACCTTTGCAGATGCGTTTACACCGTTAAACTCGATATAAACTCTCTGATTCTTATCATACTTGGGAGCCGCGAAGTCCTTCTCATAGGTGCAGGTGCCGCGGTAATAATCGTCGCCGCCATCCTGACCGTCAATGTTGTTCCAAGTGTGAGGGATATTTACCTGTGTCTCTGTGCCGTCGTGATAACGGAAGAGCCAGTTTTCATTTATAAGATGCTCCTTGCGCATATGAGCCTCCTTATTATAAAAGTAAATTTCTCCCTGCCCTATCCAGTATAGGATCATGTAACCCGACAGGGAGAATTTTACCGGGTTATTATTGCGTGCTAAGCCTTCCGATGCCGAAGCACCGGAAGGCATAATGCTGATTTGTTTTATTAAGATTAATTATCCTTCTTGCGGAATACGATGCAGCCGGTGATACCAAGCACACCACATACAACGCAAGCCATCTTAAGGGTGTCGAAGAGAGCGGGAGTGGTCGCTACAACAACAGTGTCAGGACCAACGCCGTTCATTGCTGCGGAGTTGATGATAGTGTAAAGGTTGTGGTGCATAGCATTAACCATTGCGTTTACAGCAACGGGATCATCCTTTGCGGACTTCATGTGGTTGTATGCATAAGGCATCATTGCGTCGAAGCAGGATACGCCGCCGCCAAGAATAGCATCTACACAGTTGTAGTTCTCGTTAAGAACGTTATCGGTGATGCACATAGCAACGTTGCCCCACTCACCACGAAGAATACCGGTCATAAGACCCTGGTTCATAGCGGACCAGCTGGTACCCCAACGAGTGTATGCGGTCATAACGCCACCGAGACCCTCGTTCTCCTCAAGAGCCTTCTGGAAAGCCTTAAGGTAGATCTCACGAGCAGCCTGCTCGGTAAGCCATGCAGCCTGACCAAGTCTATCCTGCTCGGTATCGTTAAGAGCAAAGTGCTTCATAACAACGTCAACGCCCTTAGAACGGATACCCTTAACCTCGATACCGCCCATCTCGCCTGCAAGGAAGCTATCCTCGGAGTAGTACTCGAAGTTACGGCCACCGTAAGGAGTACGGTGAGTATTTGCACCGGGACCGTAGAGACATGATACACCTGCGTCTACACAGTCGTTACCGATCATAACACCAACCTGATACATAAGATCAAGGTTGAAGGTAGCTGCCATAACGTCCTCGGAGGTGAAGGCAGTAGTCTTAGCGCCGAGGCCGGAACCGAAGAGTGCAACGGAAAGACCCTGAGGACCGTTCTCGTCACGGGAACCGGGAGCATTTACGGATGCAACGGGCATTCTCCAGTGGAAGCAGTCGCCGATTGCAACAAGCTCGTCGATAGTAACGTTCTGAAGGAGCTTATCCCAAGCGGGATCGTCATAATCCTTAGCAGCTGCGATGCCGTCGCCGTCCTCGTCCATCTCGAACATATCGTAAAGAGTAAGACCGTTCTTAGCGTCAAGGATAGGCATTTCGTGCCACTCAGCAGGAATATCGAAGTATTCCTCGCCCATGGTTGCCCAACGGCCAACGGTAAGCTCACGAACCATCTGCTCGGTAAGAGTAAGCTTTACGCTCTCAGTGGGCCAAGTGCCCTCCCAGTCGCTTCTGGAAAGGAAGGTAACGGTGCCCTCACCGAAGTAAAGGTTGGGGTCGGAAGCGGAAAGCTGATTTTTGATAGTTGTACCGTTAAGAGATACGGAGTAGGTGTAATCAAAATCAGCAGAGGTGTTAGCCTCTACGTAAACGAGGTCTGCATTACCGTCAGCATCCATACCGTTTGCAACGGTGTAACCCTTTGCAGCAAGGATGTTGTTGATAGCGTTGTGAGAATCGGTAGCAGCGGTGAAGTAGTAATCACCGGGCTCAACAATGTAAGTACCTGCGCCGTATGCGTCGTAAGCAGCAAGCTCACGTCTGTCAACGTTAACAGTAATAGTCTCGGACTGACCGGGCTCGATGATATCGGTCTTGCCGAAGCCTGCAAGCTGAACGGAAGCCTTCTCGATCTTCATCGCCTTGTCATACTCGGTGTAGGGAGACTGGAGGTAGATCTGAACTACTTCCTTACCGGCGTAATCACCTGCGTTGGTAACGGTAACGGTGATCTCATACTGATCGGTGGTCTCGTTATAGTTTACAGTCATATTGCTGTAAGTGAAATCGGTGTAGGAAAGACCGTAACCGAAGGGGAAGGCAACGTCATTAGAGTAGTTGTAATCGCCTGCGTTACCGTTGCCCATTACGAAGTCCTCGTAACGAGTCTCATAGTACTTGTAACCAACGTAGATACCTTCCTGGTATACCATGTAGGTAGAAGCGCTCTCAGGAACCTGACCCTCGTAGCCAAGGTAGGTCTGTGCAATGTAGTTCTGCATTGCGGGAGAGGAGAAGTTATCGTAGCAGTAGGTGTCAACAAGGCTACCCGAGGGGTTAACCTTACCTGCAAGGATATCGGTAACTGCCTCAGTACCTGCGATACCAAGACCGCCTACCCAGAGGCAAGCGTCGATGGAGTAATCACGAAGGAAGTCAACCTCAAGAGAGTTGGAGGTGTTGATAAGAACGATGATGCTCTTAATCTTGCCCTCTGCCTTAAGGCCGTTTGCATAGCTGAGAAGCTCTCTCTCCTCGTCGTTGAGCTCGAGATAGTTCTCATAATAGGGGTTGCCCTCGTAGCCGGGGAATGCACAGTCATAGCCCTCACCGCCTACACGGGAGAAGGTGATGATAACTGCATCGCCGTACTCGGAGATGGAATTCTTAACATCCTCAGGATATACGCTCATGCTAAGCTCGGTGATGGGAGCCTGACCAACAAGCGCATAGCTCTCACCCTCGGTGGTCTGAGAAGCAAGAAGCTCTTCAATGTGAGAGGTAACCTCCTCGCTGTTATACCAGTTCCAGAGAGTCTCGTTTACAACGAAGCCGGAGTTGGTAAGTGCAGCATCAAGCTTTACAGCTGCAGAAGCGTCAACGTTACCCGAGCCGGTACCACCGTAGGTAAGGCTAACAGAGTTAACAGAAAGGGTGCTAACCTTAGAGCCCTGTGCAAGGGGAAGCGCACCGTTGTTAAGAAGAAGAGCCGCGCCCTCTGCCTCTACCTGGTAGCAAAGAAGCTTGCCCGCAGCAAGTCTCTCAGCCTCAGTAGCATAGTCGCCCTTGAAGTAAATGGCATTGGGGTCTTCATTTTCGAGTTTCCAGAAGCTGCTGCCCTGTACCATAACCGCGATAGTGTTGTCGAACATGCCGAGAACAACGTTAACGGGGATCATGATAACAAAGAGAACAACGAGCACTACGGAAACAAATTTGCCGAATGATCTCATAGTTTATCTCCTTTTATTCAGGCTGTGCCTGTAATTAACTTATAATCGATACAAAACATTTAGACGTACCGATACATTGTAATTATACCATATCATAAAATAAAAGTCAATAAAATGTCTCTTGGCCAAATAACCAAATATTTAAAAGAAAAATAAGCATAATGCACAAACCGAAAACAGCACTAAATTCATTTTTATAAGTTACCGCAAGGCTTAAAAACGAGCAAAACGTGTCAAAAACCTGGCATTTTGCAAATAGTTATTGTCATTTTGTTGGATTTTTTTGCTGTTAATCAAGATCTCTCAGATTTCAAATTGTAAAAAAACAAAAAAAATAAACAAGGGTGCAACTTGCGGTCACACCCTTGCAAATTTGTAAATTATTTGAAAACGTATATGGTTTTATAGGTCGGTTTTAAGCCGAAACGTTGTAGAAATTCGCATACCAAATAACAGTGAAAATTATTCCGATAGCCAGAAAAACAAGTCCTGTTACCCAGATGCACTGATCAATACTAGCCTTCTTTTTAGCAAGAACGCGCTCTCGATACTGTGCATAAAACTCATGATTTTTTCTACCCATAGGCACAAATGCCTGAACAATGTTTCTAAGAACAAAGCCAATTCCTACAAAGGCTCCCTCGTTGCTGAGAAACAGCATACCGGCAACCATCAGGAACAAAAGTCCGGATACAAAGAATCCATCTGACAAAATCTGAATGTTTACACCAATATTATCGGTGAAAAATCCATTGATGCCTATTACTAAAACAGTGATCAATATAGCAATGCAAAAACAGGTAAGATATTTAATTATCAATTCTTTCTTGTTCGAATTCACTATAATTAACCTTCCGTTTCGTTATTTAACATCTTCTTATACTTTATTTCCTCTTCGTCGTTGCAATATACGAAGTGACCGGGAGCAACCTCTCTGAGGCTGGGCTTCTTTACAGAATAATCATGCTCTGCCAAAGGATTGTATGTCACTCTTGTACGCTTCTTTTCGTAGATAGGGTCAGGCAACGGAATTGCAGAAAGCAAAGACTTGGTATAAGGATGGATAGGATTCTTGAAAAGCTCATCAGAATCCGCAAGCTCAACCATCTTACCGAAATACATAACGCCTATGCGGTCGGAGAAGTACTTTACTACAGAAAGGTCATGAGCTATAAAGAGAATGGTAAGTCCCATCGACTGTTTAAGCTCATTAAGAAGATTAATAACCTGTGCCTGAACGGATACGTCAAGAGCAGAAACAGGCTCATCGGCAATGATCATCTCGGGCTGCATAATAACCGCTCTCGCAATACCGATACGCTGACGCTGACCACCGGAGAACTCGTGAGGATAACGGTCTGCATGCTCACGCACAAGTCCTACCATTTCAAGGATTTCGTATACCTTCTCATTGATATAATCCTTATCCTTGATTCCATTGATTACCAGTCCCTCCGCAATGATTTCGCGAACGGTCATACGGGGATCAAGAGAAGCGATAGGATCCTGGAAGATCATTTGTATCTGGGTAACGACCTTTCTATTCACATGATTGTTGTCATACTTAGCTTCCGCAATCTTGATTTTATTCTCGGTAACGACAGCCTTAAGCTCTGTCATAATTCTGTCGATTTCAGCCTTATTATCTTCCTTAGATTCGGGATTAGCCTTAGAATCAGCCTTAAGCTGATCAACCTGCTCTTTAGCGCGCTTTCTTGCATCGGCAATTGCAGTCTTATATTCAAGAGTACCCGCACAGATTCTGTGGCCCTTGAAATAAACGTTACCGCCGGTAGCATCATAAAGCTTGATAATAGTTCGACCGGTAGTGGTCTTACCACATCCGGACTCACCTACAAGACCGAATACCTCGCCTTTTTTTACCTCAAAGGAAACTTCACTTACAGCCTTAAGAGGACCGAAGTGCTGAGAAAGATTATCTACCTTAAGAAGAACTTCACCGGTTTTTACTTCTTCAACCTTGTTTTCTTCCATCTTTTTCTTTCCGAATATCATACTGCACCTCCTTGCGATTTCATTTTTGAAATACGCTCGCTGATGATCTTAGGAAGCTCTACCTTGGGTGCATCGGGATGCAACAGCCATGTTGCCGCAGAGTGAGTTTCAGAAACCTCAAACATAGGAGGCTCCTCCTCAAAGTCGATCTCAAGAGCATATTTGTTTCTCTCCGCAAAAGCATCGCCTACGGGAGGATAAATCATATTGGGGGGAGTACCGGGAATAGCATCAAGCTTCTCGTTGGTATCAAGGTCAGGCATAGAGGAAAGTAGTGCCCAGGTATAAGGATGTCTGGGATCGTAGAATATATCCTCTGCTGTGCCGTACTCAACAATCTTACCTGCATACATTACAGCAATTCTGTCTGCCATATTAGCAACAACTCCAAGGTCGTGAGTGATGAAGATAATCGAGAGATTGTGCTCGCGCTTAAGGCGATTGATAAGCTCGAGGATCTGTGCCTGAATAGTAACGTCAAGCGCGGTTGTAGGCTCGTCACAGATAAGAATATCAGGATTTGCAGAAAGCGCGATAGCAATAACTATTCTCTGTCTCATACCGCCGGAGAACTCGAAGGGATACTGTCTGAAACGCATTCTCGCCTCAGGAATACCAACCTCCTCCATGAGCTTGATAGCCTTTTCCTTTGCAATGCTCTTTGTAAGAACATTTACAACCTGAGAAGCCTTTTCCTTAAGGTAATCAATAATGTCAATACAAAGCTTATCTACGTCAACGTTAGCTGCGTTAGCAATGTCAGCCTCAAACTTGGTCAATACACGCTTAACAACAGAAACGATATCCTCTATCATTTCCTCGGGAGCTACGATAGACTTGGGAGCGATCTTCCAATCCACCTGCTTGCCTCTGGCAATGAGAGCCTCTCTCTTTGCGGTCTGACGTGCAAATCTGATCTCTTCCTTCTCGTTGTTCTTGAGCTGAGCAAAGTACTTATCTACCTCTCTGTCAAGAGTTCCGCCGAAGGTATAAGCAATGTTATCCTTTACAACAGCAAGAGGATCAACTGCAGCAAGAACGCTGGCATTTACACGCTTGCAAAGGGCCGAAGCCTCCGATGCGGTAAAGTTGCCATTCTTGAAGAATTCAACCGCAGCGCTCAAATCAACAATAGCCTTCTGCTTGTTTTCAAGAGTCTTCTGGAGAGAGTGTCTGACAGCCATTTTTTCAAGCTCGATAAAGGAAATCATAAAGTCTTCCTGAAGGAACTTGAGAGCCATATTATTGGCCTCGTCAACGGTCATTGCACTAAGGTCCGCATCGGGATTCTTATAAACGTAATAACCGATTCTGAAGAAATTGTACTGAGGCTGATTGATCATATCCTCTGCTACTCCTCTGATTGCCTTAAGAATAGCAACGGTTTCCTCAGAAGCCTCTTTCTTGGTGGTCTTGATGGCAACAATGTTTTTAATTGTCTCACCAAGAGATACCTTTCTTGCTTCTGTGCGCTTAGCCTCAGCGAGCATCGAGCTATACTTGCCAATCGCATCGAGGTAATTGAAAGCAAAATATTTGTCGTCGGCAACATTACCAAGCTTGCGTTCTACAAGCTTGATAGTCGAAACAACGTCAACCTTCTGCTTTTTCTCGGCAAGGAATACGAAATCGTCGATTACTGCAATAAGCTCCTCTGCTGCGGTACGAGAGTCGTTGTAGCTATTCTGAAGCTTGTTTGCAATGATATTGAACTTATCAAAGGTCTTAATATAGTCCGCAATGTCGTTTGCAGAAACGTTGCTAACACCCTGAAGAGCAACAGCCTCGTTCATCATCTTGGACAAAGAGGAAAGCTTGGTATTAAATGCCTCGCGGCCTTCCTTACGGTTTGCCTTGTTTTTAAGAATCATTGCCTCGGTGATCTGCTGACCTATACGCATGATAGGGTTAAGCGAGGACAGGGGGTCCTGGAATACCATCGCTATCTTGTCACCGCGAAGCTTGTGCATCTCCTCCTCGGGAATACGCATAAGGTCCTGGCCATCATAAAGTATCTCGCCGCCCTCGTGAATAGAGTTAACAGCAGAAATACCCATAATTGCCTTAGAGGTAACCGACTTACCGGAGCCGGATTCTCCTACAATTGCAAGTGTTTCTCCCTTGTAAAGGTCAAACGAGATATTGCGCACTGCCTGCACCTTACCTGCGTCTGTACGGAAGGAGATTTTTAAATCATTAACTGATAATTTTACTTCTTTACTCATAATTACTCCTCCGATCCTCTAAGTGAAGGGTTAAACGCGTCGCGAAGGCCGTTACCGAACAGGTTGAAGCTGAGCATCAGCAATACAAGGAACAAGCAGGGGAACAGTGCCACGTATGCTGCACCGGGGATTACGATCGCGCTCTGTCCGGCCGCAATAAGAGTACCTACGCTCGTAGTGTTTCCTGATTCAAGATTTATAATACCGAGGTAAGAAAGGCTTGTCTCGGAATAAATCATAGAAGGAATAACCAAGGCAACAGATGTTACAATAGTACCGAGTCCGTTGGGGAAAATATGCTTAAACATAATTCTTGTATCCTTGGCTCCAAGAGTTCTTGCAGCAAGAACGTATTCCTGATTCTTGAAACGGTAGAACTGCATTCTTGTACGGCCCGCCATGCCTATCCATCCTGTTGCAAAGAACGTGATAAACAGTACTAATGCCTGGCTGGATGTACCCATATGATACTTCAAAAGCGTAATAACGATCATAGTGGGAACAGATCCAAGAATATCGCAGAATCTTTCCATAAAGAGGTCTATCTTACCGCCAAAGTAACCAGAAATCGAACCCCAAATTACACCAACGATAAAATTAACAGCAGCTACGATGATTGCGAATACGAAGGAGAATCTCGCACCGTATGCAAGGCAAGCAAATATATCCTTACCGCTGCTTGTTGTACCGAACCAGAACATAGGCTCCTCGATTCCATCCTTAAGAACCTGGGTGTGCTGGTATCTGTAATATTCATAGTTTTCAGCTCTTACCTCGATACCACCATCTACCTTTCTACCGTAAGAATAGTAGTAGGTTACCTCGGTTTCGTTGCCGTTTTCATCAAGTACGATCTCTTTAATACCATCCTCACCCTCGATTCTCAAGGAATTATAATCGGGAATAAGGGCGGATTTAGAGCTTTCCTCGTATTTCCAATAGTTAGTGATAATATTGCCATTCTCATCAAGCTTAGGCTTAATAGTATCAAGCTTGTTGTTTTCAGCAAGATAGTAGATGTTGGCATCAAACTTGTTCTTATCCTTCATCACTTTTCTGTAAGAATACTCAACTGTAGGATAAAGAACCTGTCTGCCGGTTTCATTCTGATATCTTTGAATATCGTTATACTCGTCCAAAGAAATAATCTTATACTTACCGAAGCCTACGCCATGATAAGTGTCGTAACGATAGATATAGTTGCCACCCTCGTCAATGGTATATTCTCCGTTCTTAATAACGTCCTGATTAATCTCCAAGCCGAGAGCGTAATCTTTAAGAAAAGCATTGTAATTAGAGCTCTTCTGCTTATATCCGTCCCAAAAATCAAGGCCGCTGTTAGCGAAAATGTTAGACTTGGGAGTTACGTATGCAAAAATCTGATCATAGTATGCGGGCTGATAGGGTGTAAAGAATGGTGCAAATATTGCAAAAAGCACCAAGATAAGAATTACTACAGACGCTACAACCGCGCCCTTATTCTTGCAAAAGCGCTTAAAAGCACCCTGGAAATAGCTTACAGGCTTTGTATCAAACTTGCTGTCATGATGCAAATCCCCTCTATTTGCAAATCGGAATTTTTCAGCGGGGATATTATTTAAATTTTTAACTTTTTCCATAATTATTTAGCCCCCATTCTGATTCTCGGGTCAATGAAACCGTAGCTAATATCAATTACAATTCCAGCTGTTAATCCTACCAGTGTATAGAAGGCAGAAAGCAGCATAAAGAAGTCATAGTCCTGGAAATTAATAGAATTAAGATAAAGTCCACCAACACCGTTGATTGCAAACATCTGCTCAATAATAAGCGAACCGGAAAGAACCGAAATAAACTCACTTAAAATTGAGGGGAAGATAACTACCATCGAATTACGCATTGCGTGACGATAGATAGCCTGACCCTTGGTCAAGCCCTTAGTTCTGGCAAGAAGCATGAATTCGCCTGTCAATACCTCAGAAAGCTCTGCACGTGTATAACGAGCATATCCTGCTATAGAACCAAGGCTGAGCGCAAAAACAGCAGGAAGACAGGATTTAAATACCTCCCACGTGAAATAATCATCGCTCGTTGACATAGTTAACGGGAACCAACCAAGCTTAAAGCATAACAAATACTGTATCATTAGTGCCAAAACGATAGAAGGAACCGAGATAAGCAAAATGATAAAGATGTTTATAACCTGGTCCTGCCACTTATTCTTCTTAAGCGCAGCTAAAATACCCAACCCAAGGCCAATCGGAACGCCTAAAATGGTTGAGTAAATATTGATAAGAATTGTGGGAGGAAGATGGCTTACAAACACGTCCCATACAGGCTTATTCAAATATTCACCATAAGTGGTAGCTACACCAAAATCTCCAAACACGAAAATTCTTCTGAGGTAAGTACCGAGCTGAATCATAATCGGAACACGGTCATAGGTATACACGTTATTCGCACCTTTGCGAACATTAGTTATCCATCCTCTGCCCTCAAGAATACCATAAATAATATCAGGATCCTGACCGGCACCGATGTTGACAGGGATCGGAAGAAGCTTGATCAACACAAAGCACATTGTGAAAATGATAATGAATGTGAAGATCATTAACCCCAATCTCTTCGTCACATATTTAAACATATACATAGGTTTTTCTCCTCTGTTTTTGTTGTTTTCCTATTCAAATATTTGCGAAAATAAAATTACATTTTATATAAGAAAGTATTTGATTTTTTTCAATAATTTTGCGCACACGAAAGCTGTGCGCTGCACAAAGTCGATTTTTTTCAAATTAAACTTGTTAAAATAGGTTTTTTCTATTTAAAATAAAAAAATTGCGTTATTTATTGTTGCCTTAAAATGCGCAAATCAGCGGTGAGCGAAAGCCCGCTCACCGCCTTTTTACAGCTAAATAATTTAGTAAGCTATTATCTAAAAATTACTCAGACTTCTTGTACTCGCTGGAGAGATCATTGTTGTTAGCCTTAACATACTGAGCCCACTCGGAATCGGTATATTCAACAACCATGTATCTAAGACCACCGAAGCCCATGAAGGTGTTGTACTCATCAGAGAACTGAGAGAACTTAGCGCCAAGGAGAGATCCGCCTGCTTCACCGATAAGCATGATGGAACGAGATTCACCAATAACAACTTCCTCAAGAGCAGAGAGAATGGTAAGTCTTGCCTCTACGGGAGCAAATCCTTCACCCCAGTTGTAGGTCTTAGCCTGCTTCTCAGACTCTGCAAGACCGTTAAGGCAGAAGTACCAGTTCTGAAGGCTCATGGTGATAGTCTCACCAGCACCCTCGTAATCACCTGCGGGCATAGTAAGAGTCATAGGAACTGTGGAAGAATCCCAGTATGCGTGGTAGTTAAGCTCATGATCAGGATTTACGAAACCACCAACGATATCGAAGGGATTGAAGGGGTTGCCCTGGAAGCCATAACCGAAACCGATCTGAGTGTCGCCGGCACGGAATGCCTCTGCCCACTTATTACCTGCGGATGCATCAACAACGAGCTTGATCTTGCCTTCAAGAACAGTGCCCTTAACAAGACCGTCGATAACGCCCTGGAGATATGCACATCTAGTCTCGTGCTTAGGATCTGTATTAGAAGCACCATAGATAATGGTGATGTCCTTAGTAGCATCATAGCCGTACTTTTCGGGATCAGCAAGAAGTGTAGCGATAGCCTGATCCATCTTCTCCTTAGCGAGAACAGGGTTGTAACCAGTAAGGGAGTCGTAAGCCTCTTCAAGAGTAAGACCGCTGATGGTACCGCTGGACCACTTACCATCGGACTCAGTCCAACCGTATGCACGAAGGATACCAGCCATTGCGATTTCGGTGTTACGGTACATACCACCATCCTTGAGAGTATGAGCATTCTCAATGTCATAGTAGTAAGCAATATTTACAAGACCGAAGCAAGGAGTTGCAGAACCGGGCCAGATCTTCTCTACAACGTCAGATCTGTTAAGAGCAAGGTTGAATGCCTGTCTGAACTCAAGAATTGCAAGGATACCGTTGTTGTTTTTGCTCTCCTTAAGTACGGGAAGGTTGCTATAGATCTGCATACCGTAGGTACCGGTAGAGGTAGAGTAGCTTGCGTACTTGGAGTCAGCGTATTCGCCAACGTTAGAGGGATCAAGAGCACCGTCATCATAGGTTCCGTTAAGGAAGCCCATCCATCTGGTCTGGAACTTTTCTACCTTACGGCAGTTGATAGCAGTAATGTTGTACTGGCCAGCGTTGGTTTCCATGTTCCAACCATACCAGTAGGGGTTCTTCTCAAGTCTGTAATGGCTACCAGCCTCAAACTGAACAAGCTTATAGGGACCCCAGCTTGCGGTGGTCTCAAGAGTAGTGTTGTAAGTAGTAGTGTAAAGAGTAGAACCTTCTACAGGATCCTTCTTGGAATTCTCGTACTTGGTCTGGTGTACAAGAGGAAGGCTGGACATGTAGTAACCTGCCCAAACGGAAAGAGAACCGTCATCGTTAAGGAAGGAGTATGCCTTGTCAAGACAAATTACGATAGCATTTTCTTCGGGAATTGCATAGAAACCAACCTCATCCCACTTTACGTCACGAACAGTGTTCTCAACGTAAATGGTAGCATCGTAACCGTAGCCTGCGCCTACCTCAGAGTAGTTGGTGGAATAATTTTTGTAAAGAGTAGCGCCGTTAACTGCATCGGGATTACCATTGTAAACACCCTCGTAAACGGTTGTGTCGTTGTATGCAAGCCATTCAGGACACTCGTTGCCTTCTGCATCAAGGTAACCCTTGGCGCCCCACATTTTCCATGCGTTGAAGTAAATGGTCTTGCCATCTTCAATAGCAGCGGCGTTAGTTGCGTAACCGAAGCTACCAACGGTCTCGTAGGTACCCTCAGTCTTCTGATAGAAGTACTCCTTAGACATCTTAACTCTAAGAGTGTCATAGTAAGTATTAGCTCTGAAGTTCATGAAATCGGGATCGAGCTGAGCCTTCATAGAGTACTCGAAGTCAGCAGCGGTGATGGAAGTACCATCATCCCACTTAAGATCATCACGAAGAGTGATCTTCCAAGCATAGCCGCCCTCAGTCTTCTGCTCGTCGGTGTAGCCCCACTTAGCATCTACAGAGGAAGTAACGTCCTCAAGCTTAGTAGCTGCGGAATAGTTAGTAGTGAAAGCACCGGAAACGATACCTTCCTTATTGATAGAACCGTCTTCCTTGAACTTACCGCCATCGAAGAGGTAGTCATACTCGAAGAAGGAAGAACCAATGTAAGACATAATCTGTGTATCATTACCGTCCGAGTAGTTCAACTCGTTCCAGTTGCTGGGCATAGTAGCTGTTGTAGTGTTGTACTCTGCCTGCTTAATTTTAGCTGCAACGCCGTCATCATAAGACTCGCCGCACTTATCACACTTAAGGTCGTCATTTGCGTCAACGTGACCGTCGCACTTAGGGCCGAAGCAGGAAGCGAACATGCTAAGACACATTACAACAACAAGCATGAGAGAGATAATTTTTGTACTTTTCATGATTAAAAAGTCCTTTCTAAAATTTTTTTTGATATTACTAAAACTCTTTTCACCGAAGCTGATATGAAAACCGCCGGGGAGGAAAAATGAAATAGATGTGCCTATTATACTACATTGTTTTTACTTTGTCAACCCCTTTTTGAATATTTTTTTCATTTTTTGAAGAATTTTTTTATGATTCCTTCATTTTCCACCCCAAAGTGCCATATTTTTGCAAGTTTTTGACACCCTCCTTCATTTTTTGACGGTTTTGATGAATATTTATGCGTATAATATGCATTTTTTATGCATAATACGAATAACCTGCCATTTTTGTGCAACTTGGCTATAAAATTCCTTTATTTTTTGCAATTTTCACCTTCCCGGAATAGCATAATTTGTTCAAATTTGACAATAGTTATAATCCTAAAAATGCCAAAGACCCTTGATTTTCCTAGTTTTTTCTTAAAACAGGCCATGATATTTATGAACTTTATGCCAGTTTTTGTTGCAAGAATAAAATTTTTGGATTTTTTTACACTATATATATAATATTAAAGGTAGAAAACTGTTTTTTTCTAAAGGTGCCATCTTCCCTGCCCCTTTATTATATTATGATCTTATGTTACACTTTTTATAAAAATAAAGAGCAGGCAACAAAATACCTGCTCTTTTTTTAATATATCAATCAAAGAATTTTCCGCACTCCTCTGCGAAAAGATGTCCCAGCTTTATTTCACTAAGTGCATCGTAGTGAGCAATATCAGGCTCGTCCTCAGGCTCTCCCGTGATAGATAGGCCGTGAGATATGGTATCGATTACCACGTTCATGGGTGAGGAGTCGGCTACCGCCTGCTTTGCCTCGTTAAGCTTAACGTAGTTTTTCCAGAAATAGGAGTCTGCGATATAGGCATCTACAAAGGCAATGCCGTCATCCGATGCGTATGCCGAGAATTCTGCACGCAGATCGCTGATGAAGTTTCTCAAATTATCCTCATAAAGGGAGGTTGCTACCTCGTCAATAGAGTCCGACTCCCCCTGCATCCAGCACATAGCCTCGATCTTTACGTCATAATTCTTAAGCTGAAGGTATTTAATGCTGGTGTGTACGTACTGAACGAAGCTCTGATAGAGAGGTCCTGCCGCACCGCTGGAGGGCGAGAGCCATTGCTCATAGAGATTTGTGCCGCCCCAAGCCCATTTTATAATGAATATGGTCTCGTCAGGATACATTTCGCTAAGCCTCTCTGCCAGGCCAAGCTCGGAACCGAAGTATCCGCACCACTCTCCCTGGCAAACCGATGCCTTAACAAAGGAGCTGGATACGTTGGTGGCAGAAGCGAAATAGTTGATATAAACGTTATCGTATCCTGCCTTGTATTCCTCATACTGCTCTGCCGAGCTGTTTTTCTGCAGATACTCGTCTCTTGAGCAGCCTGCCGCATTGGACTGACCTGCGAGAAGAATAACTCTTGCCTTCTTGCCAAATCCATAAGGAGCTGTATCGTGAAGGCCTGTCGCGCCAAGCTCGGTGTAATAATTCTTAACCTCACCGACCGCCAGAGCTACAAGCAGGGTAAGTGAGATGACCGCAAGGGCTATAAAAATCTTCTTAAGCATATTTTTCTCCTAATTATCCTGCGTTTTCCTTTATAAACTCGATAAACACGTCGCGGATCAAATCGTTGGTATCAATACAGCTATCATTTCTGTAGCTGTCGAAGGTGTAGCCAAGATAAACGAAGTCAACGATAGCCATGGTATAGCTTTGGCTATCCTCTATCGCACCGAGGGTTATGCCCCACCAATATATACCGCTTGAATTTCTGTTTAAATACTCTCTTAGCTGTGCGCCGCTGAGAGTGACTATGTACACCTCATTCTCAAAGGGCAAAACCTGGAATATGTCGGCATAGGTCACCTCGCCTGCATCAACAGAGGTTCTCACACCGCCACCGTTGATTACGGCAATGTCGGTATTGTACTTTGAATACATAGAGTACACCACGTTAATACCTACGTCATATCTGCTGATTTCCTCGTCAATGGTAAGCAAAACAGTCTCACCTGCCGCCATATGCTCGGCATATTTTCCGAATACGGAGGACAGGGCGTCACTTTTCTCATAAAACTCGGTATAATTAAGCTTGCCGTCGGTGTCACAAAGCTTGCCGTCATTATTAAACTCAAGGGTAAGAGTGGCAAAGGACTGACCGTAGCCACCGTTTTGAAGCACACAGACTGTGCTGCCGTCTGCTCTCTCAATCTCCTCGTCGGTGGGGATGTGGGAGTGACCTGTCAAAATACCGTCAATTTTGAAGGAGTCGCCATAGTAAGCAAAGGTCTCGTTAAGAAGAGAATCATCGCCGTGTGCCGCCACGAGAACAACGTCGCACTCCTCCATTGTTCTGAGCTCGTTTGCAAGGCGCTTTACGATAGGCCTTGGGTCAACAAAGTCGTAATCCTCAACGTTTGCCGACAAAATCGAGGTCTCAACGTCACCGATGATACCAATAATACCAATTTTGATGTCACCAAAGCTGACGGTGGTATAGGGCTCAAGCCAATCTAACATTTCTCCCGTGCTCTTGTCATAGATGTTGGCACCGAGGAAGGGGAATTCCGCCTCACCGTTGGAGGGGTCACCGTCCTTATACTTCTTAATCTCGTCAAGTCCCCAGTCAAACTCGTGATTTCCTAAAACAAAGGCATCAAAATCAAGCTCGTTGAGCACGTCGAGCATAGGCAGACCTCTGAGAGTGCTGCTCACGTAGGTGCCCTGGAACATATCACCGTTGGCAATCTTAACCACGTTGCCAAGCGAGGCATAATAGCTGATGCCCGAGGCAATTCTGTCCATACCTCCCTGCTCCTCGTCGAGCACGCCGTGGTTATCGTTTATCATAATAACGTTTATCGGGTCATATTCTCCCTTAGGCGCGCCACCGAAAAGCAGATTCTCACAGCTAGTGCACGCGAATATTAATATAATGGTAAGAATAAGAGCCAAAAGCTTGGTAATTTTCATATTTTTTCCTCCAAAATGACAAAAATAGGAGCATAAAGCATCCACAAGGGGGGTATATGAAAATTATAGCACCTTTTTCCTAAAAATACAAGAGGGTTATTAAGAAGAAAAACTGCCACCCCGCTTAAATTTATGTTGCTTTTTGTATTCATATATGCTACAATTGATATATGCTAATCAGTTTAATAAAAGCTTTATTAAAGGAGTGCACTTATGAAAAAGAGAGCTTTGGTAAGTACTATTCTGGTGTTTATTTTCGTAGCATCACTACTGTTGTCCAGCTGCAGCTTTGTTCTGCCCGGCATTGGTGATCAGGGTAACAGCGGAGGTGTCGAAATCCCCGACAATAAGCCCGAGGATGACAATACCAACGACGGCGGTAACGAGGATAACAACGATAATACCGACAACAATGGCGGTAACGAGGGCGGCAACGATAACACCGACGACAACACCGGCAACGAGGGTGGCAACGATAACACCGACGATAACACCGGCAACGAGGGTGGCAACGATAGCGGAAACGGTGGCGAAAACAACAAGGTTGATCTCCCCGATGATTACGTTATTACCATGTCTGATATGGAGCGCTTCCTTTTGACCAAGGACGAGCAGTATCCCATAACAAACGAGTACGTTGAGCTCTATCAGCAGGCAAACGGTGGATATATCGCAAATGCCCTGAAGGCAGGTCTGGTTGTTGACAAGGCACAGCATCTTCCCTCTCAGAAATGGCATTATTTCGAATCCTGGCTCTATGCAACCATCGATGAGGGTATGATGTGGGATGCTTCTGCATCCGATAGATCCTACGGCAAATTCTCCTGCCCCGAATTGCTGTTATGGATAATCGAGGCTACGGGCGTTGACACCGAAAAGGTGAGAGAGGCCAAGGATATTGCCGTTGCAGGCAAGGAAAGCGGTCTTGGTGTTTCTACCATTTGTGCTAATATCCGTGCTGCCGTACCCTTCAATACATATTTAAGACCTCTTATTATCGACTTCCTTGAGAATAATCCTGTAGAATATGAAAGCCACAAGCTTACCGTAAGCCAGGACAGTGCATATCAGGTAACCGACGTAAAGGACTCCTACAAGGAAAGAGAAACCGTCAGCTTCTCTATTCTGATGACCGACAATACCAAAGAAATTGTTAAGGTAACTCTTAACGGCAAGACCTTGGAGGCATCCAGCGGTACAACCTACAAATTCTCTATGCCCGGCGAGGACGTGGAAATCCTAATTACCGTTCAGGATAAGGATACTCCCCCTCCTACAATTGAAGCAACAAAGGATTACTACTACGACGTGGTTTATGAATTGCCCGGCAAAACAGCCGTAAACCTTGAAAGCGGTGCAGAGGCCTACAACCTTCTGCAATTTAACGGCAAAAAGGACAAGATTATTACAGGTGTAAGCAACGTTAACTACGTATACGGTGGCGGCAGAGGAGGCTCGGGTGATAACATCTGGTACGCAGGTGATATGTTGAAGCTTGGAACCACCAGCGTTACAGGTAGCATCACGCTTGAGCTTAACCAAAGGGTTACAGGAATCATCATCACAGGCTACGTAACCAATAACGGCTGTAACATCCGTGTTGGTGACAGCTCTTCTACCATCTGGTCGGGAGATGGCGATGACGGTAAAACCACCTTAGTAACCGCAAAGGATGATTATTATATGAACGTTGCAGGTAAGGATACCGTTGAGGCTAACGCAACCTCTACAATTCAAATCAATTTTGAGAGCACAGACAGCATCACTATCTCTACCGAGAAAAACGGCTCTAAATACTACGTTCTTTACATCACCGCTATCGAATTTATAGTGGATGAAACCGTATAAAAGGGTTAAGTTTAAATCAAAAAGACCGAGTCACTTGACTCGGTCTTTCTTTGTGTGTATATTCTAACTAAAAAAATCAACGGCTTGCCGTTGTATATCATCCGCAACTTGTTGCGGTATATCATCAACACAAAGTGTTGTATATCATCAAGCCGCAGGTAAGATGCACGCTGACGCGTGATGATATGCCAAACTCACCAATAAATTTGGATTTGTCAGTTTAATTTGGTTAGCAAGAAGTAGGGTCGTTCCCCAACTGTAATCAAACTTGTTACGTCAGTAATATCATATCCATTATTTTCATACTCTTGTAAAAGCTCTTGTTCGTTTGAGTAAACAATTTCTTGACCATACCACGATTTAGAGGATTGGGGTGTAAGCTCCAAATATATGATTTTACTTTCTGCCTCAAATGTATGTATAGTATGCACTTTATTTTTGCTCTTGTTATACAGCAACCATATTTTACTTGGAATGTTTAGATTGTCAAGTATGGATTTCATTACTAAAACGATATCTACGCAAGTGCCGATTTTTTCCTTTAGTGTAACAGATGGATCTTGGACAATAGAAATCGTTTTGGCAAGATGATAGTATTCATTATCAAATCCATTATCCCTATTTGGTTTATATTTTTGGTCATTAACAATAAAACCATATTCAAAACCGTTGTTATATAATTCTGCTCTCAACATATCGCATATATCTTTGATTGTCATTACTTGGTTAACTCCATCAAAATCTTATTTACTGGTGAGTTTATTATAGCACACTTTCACAAACAAATCAAGGCGTAGCCTTGTATATCACCAATTTCATAGAAATTGCATATCATCCACTCGGAGAGTGGCATATCATCATTGCGAAAGGTATGCAACCTACGGTTGATGATATACGCCTGCGGCGATGATATACACGCTAAAGCGTGATGATATGCCAAACCTGCGGTTTGGATAAAAAAGTCGTATCAAAATGATACGACTTTTTTGTGAAAGAACGACTAAACGGTGCGTAAATATAGGTAAGAACGAACAAAAGGTGTATGTTTAACTCATAATTTCAGCAATAAATATCATTACCGGAATCAGCAAAATGAATGACGGAGACAAAAACAAGCCAACCCTCAGAACATTGAAAAACAACTCAAGGGTATACTCAAAGTGCGTTCCTTGTGTGAATGCCAACACAACGATTTCACAAAACGCGAAGAATCCAATCATAGTTATGATTGTAAAAATGACTGTTTTCACTTTTGTTAGATCAAAACGTTCTATCACTCGATAAGCACTTAAAGTGAACAGCAAAAAGTCGATAATACAAATCATCCAAAATATGATTTGATATGGGTTTTTCAAAGCAAAATAATAAACAAAAGATATAGCGGATGCTAAAATGCCAACAACTATTAGAATTGGCAGAGGGATATCTTTTAATACTACTTTTTTCATTTTGCATTCTCCTTTGCGGTTTTGCAAGAAGCGATCAGCATAACTCTCAAAGAAGTACATTTTGAGGATAACATTTTGAATGTTTGTTCATCAATATATTTTGTTCGGTAAAGCAATTCAAGCCAATAACCCGTTTCACTTGCTTCTTTGAGCGCAATTTCAAATTTCGATATAAAATCTTTTGTTCCTTGCGCATATTGCGCTTCGTGAATATTTGCGCCAATGGAGGTGCCACTCCTGCCGATCTGGTTGGAAATAATCGTTTCGTGATTGGCTTTTAAAAATTTAACGAGGTTTATGATTTCAACGGAGAAATCCATTGAGAGCTCAACGAGTTTGTTTTCTTTCATATCTACACCTCCTATCACCGCTATTATACCATAAAATCGGTTGTTTGTCAAATGATGCATCGCCTTTCGGCGATATGATGCATTTGCTTCGCAAATATGATGTTGCTTCACTTCGTTCCGCAATGATGCGATGTTTGCCCCAAAATGTGTCGAAGCCACGCATCATTAGGCGAAGCCGTCATCATTGGCGGAGCCAACATCATTTGCCGCAGGCAAACATCATTCAAAAAACGCACCTTTGTCGGTAGACAAAAGTGCGTTTTTTGTTGGTGCAGGGGACGGGACTTGAACCCGCATGTTAAAAACACAGGTGTCTGAGGCCTGCTTGTCTGCCAATTCCAACACCCCTGCATATCGAGGCTCCGCTTTGGAGCCTCGCTTATTATATCATAGACAATGTTAATTGTCAAGCGAAAAATCTTATTTTGCTCTGGAGTTGTAAATTTCTCTGAACTGTGCGATTGCAGATGCAAAGTCCTCGATTGCACCGTCTACAACGCTGGGATCGCTCATATCGATGCCTGCAACCATAAGACTCTCAAGAGGAGACTTGGAGCCACCGCACTTAAGGAAGTCGATGTACTTTCCAATATATGCCTCACCCTCGGTCTCTATGCGCTTAACGATAGCACTTGCGGCAGAGATACAAGTAGAATACTTGTAAACGTAGAAGTTGGTGTAGAAGTGAGGAATTCTCATCCACTCGTAAGCGATCTGCTTATCCTTAACAACCTTGGGGCCAAAGTAAGCACGAATAAGCTTCATATAGGTCTTGTTAAGCACCTCTGCGGTAAGGGGCTCGCCCTTTGCACAAAGTGCGTGAACGTCTCTCTCAAACTCTGCAAACATGGTCTGGCGGTAGAGAGTGCCCTTATATGTCTCCATAAGACCATCGAGAATAGCAAGCTTCTCGTTGTCGCTCTTGCACTCAGCAAGCTTTCTGTGGGAGAAGAGGAGCTCGTTTACGGTAGAGGCAACCTCTGCAACGAAGATGGTATAATCGGAGTTGTGGGGCTCGTTATACTTTCTGGAGAAATAGGAGTGCATAGAGTGTCCTGCCTCATGTGCGAGGGTGGAAACGTCGTCGAGGGTGTCGGTGTAGTTAAGAAGAATGTAGGGCTCTGTAGCAGGACAGCCGGAGCTGTAAGCACCGCCGCGCTTACCCTTGGAGGGATAAACGTCAACCCAGCCCTTTTCCTTAAGACCTGCGGTAAGGGTGCTGTGATACTCCTCACCAAAGATCTTTACGGTCTCAAGAACCTCCTCAACAGCCTGGTCATAGGTGTACTTGTTCTCGCACTCACCGATAAGGGGCGCGTAAACGTCGTAAAGGTGAAGCTTCTCAAGGCCGAGAACCTCGCGCTTAAGCTCATAGTAATCGTGGATTACGGGAAGAGACTTACGAACCGACTTGATAAGGTTGTTGTAGATTACGGGAGTAACCTCATCGCGGAAGGTGGATGCCTCAAGAGAGGACTTGAAGTTAGAGAGCTTTGCAAGAGTCTTTCTCTCCTTAACGTAGCCCTCGTACATGGTAGCAAAGGTGTTACCGAACTGCTCGTAGGTCTTGTAGAGACAGTTGAATGCCGCACGTCTTACGTTACGCTCGGGCTTCATAAGAGTGGATACGTAGTTGGTGTCGGTAAGCTGGAAGAGCTTGCCGTTTTCGTCTCTAATCTTACCAAATTGTAAATCAGAGTTTGCAAAAATGCCACGAATACCGCTGTGACTACCAAGAGCATCGCCCATATTAGCCATAAGCTTTTCGCACTCGTCGCTAAGGGTGTGAGGCTTCTGACGCATAATCATATGGAGGGTACGGCGGTAGGTTTCGAGGCCGGGCTCATCCTTAAGCCACTGCTCTACGGTCTTCTCGTCAAGGCGGAGAATGTAGGGGTTTACAAACCAACCTGCAGAGGAAGCGGAGATAGCGAGAGAACGAACTCTGCCATATCTTGCCTGAGCAAGGTTGTTGGAGTTGTCGATATCAAAAGCAAGGTGAGCATATACGAAAAGCTTGCTGATAATGTACTCAAGTCTTGCCTCATCGTTAAGAACTGCAAGGAGGCCCTGTGCACTCTTGCACATCTCCTTCTCGTGACTAGGGAAGGTCTTGATGAGAGCCGCAGCCTCATCGTAATCTGCCTTAAAGCTCTCCTCGGTGGGATATATTTTAGTAAGGTCCCATTTATACTTGGGATCAACGTTATTTCTGTCAATCATGGTTTGAAATTCCTTTCTATATAAAAAGCTCTTATTATCCTCTTGTGCTCTTGCGCTCCTCGTTAACCTCTTCCACAAGGTCGCAGATAGCAAAATGCTGGTCCTCGGTCTGCTTCTTCAGGAAGCTCATCGCACCGATGCCGTAGGAGTCGGCAAAGTCGGTAAAGGCTCTCTTAAGACCGCATTCCTCATCGCATACAAGGAAGGCAAGCTGACTTGAGGAATCGCAGATTCCTGTCGCACAGGTAAGCAAAAGCTCCATGGCCTCTGCCGCAGCACGTCTCTCGCAGAAGCTGATTTTAGCAAGCACGCCGCCTCTCTCCTCAAGCTCCTCCTCAAAATCTCTCTGATAGTCGGAGTAAAGTCTATCAAAGTCAAACCTTCCATCGCGAAGGTAGGAAAGAAGCAGCTTGTGAGTGCACTCTGCAGAGCCATCGGTGGCGGTATGACGGTAATCCATATACTCTGCCATATTTCCTCTTACCTCAGCAGAATCAGGCATACCGAATGCCAGATTAAAGGCACCCTCGGTGTCACCGCCTGCCGCCATCTCTACCATACGGATGTAGTCGAGCACAAGCTCATACTCCTCACCGCTCTTGAGTCTGGGATTTTCCTCCACGTAGCCAACGAGAGCATCAAGTCCGCCCTCTAAAAGCTCAAGGTTAAAGGCATCGGCATAGGTCTTGACAATCGCAGGATAAACAATGCACTCCCTGAATGCCACAAGTGCGTTAGGAGTAAGTGTAAGACCTGCATTCTTATCTGCCTCAAGAATATCATAAAGCGTTGAGGGCCTAACAGCTACCTCAATGTCGGTAAATCTTGCAAGAAGTCCTGCGTATCCTTCCTCGGTAATACCGGGAACAACGAGTGTTGCACGGATAAGCTTTGCAGCTCTCTTGTCAAGGGGCATATCTGCAAGCAGGGATACGAGAATATCCACACCCTTGTTATTACCTACCATATAGGCAAATGCCACGTCCTCGACAAAGCCGGGCTGACTGATAAGAAGGCTGACGAGAGTAGAATCCTCCGCCTTAATGCTCTTATCTATGCTCTGGCAAAGCCCTGTAGCAAGGATTCTGGCAATATCCTGATCCGCAGAAATTCTACGGTTAACAAGGTCGATAAGACGTACAGCAAGCGCATCGCACTCGGGAATCATCTCGTGACAGGTGGTACAGAGCTTAAGCTTCTGTGCTGAGGTGAAAATGGAGTAATACTTGTCGATAAAGGCAAGAATCTGGTCCTGAATATCGGGTGTACGGATGCTGAGAAGCAGCTTATCCAGAATGTTGTCTCTGGTCTCCACAGGCTCGATACGGAAGTACATATCAAACTGTCTTAAGATACGCTGCTGAAGGAATCCGCCATAAAATACGCTGCAAAGGTTGTTGTTGATAATAGCCTTTACAGAGGGAATCTCACGTGCATAGTTTCTGCTGATAAATGCGAAGAGTCTCTCACGCATTACGTCAACGTGGATAAGACCGAGAAGCACGTCGAGTGCAACAGCCTTAGCCTCCACACACTCGGTGGGATAAAGCTTTGAGAGTCTTGAGAATACTCCGTCGGGAATACCTCTCTGCTCTCTCAAATATCTTGCGAAGGGTCTGTATGCCCTAACTCTGTGCTCATTTATAAGTCCCTCTCTGAAGGTGGCATACACGTCAAGGAAATTGGAGAGCGACTCATCGTTGATAACAACAGAATCCTCTACGTAATATCCGCTGCACTGCCAGAACATAAATATAACGTCGGTAAAGCTCTTTACGTCAAAGCGGAAATCGGTATAGCGCTCCTCAATACCTGCCACAAAGCTGTGGAAGGATTCCTTTATCTTACTGTGCTCAAGAAGAGAATACAGGAAGGAGGCGTGGGAGAAATAAAGCTTGTTTTCCTCGCTCTCGCCAACAATCTCGCCCTTTGCAAAATCATAAAGCACAGAGGTGGAGGTATCTATCGCACCGCAGCTTGCACCAAGGCACTTAAGGTTAAAGCCCCTATATGCGTCGGGACGGCTCACGTAGCTGACAAAGGAGAGTCTCTTACGGAGTCCGTAAGGAAGAATGCTCATCAGCGCATTGATAAAATCAAGGGCGCGCTCGGAGAGCTGGTCATCATCGTAAGGAAGGCGGAAGAGCACCTCCTTGCCCTCTCCCAAAATGGCGCTGACAACCGAGAAGATAAAGCTCTTCACCATTCTATCGTCATATGCCGACATAACTGCTCTGCCATTTGTGATTTTGCCCGGAAGATAATTCAACCCGGGAAGAGCAGGATTTGCACCTGCGTTTCTGGCAGTCAGATTGAATGCGGAAATATCCCTGATAAACATCTCGGGGTTAAAGGCATCAAAGCCGTTATTATGATATACAGACTCTATCTCCGAGTCCTCAATAACAAGCGAGTGAGCAAGATACGAGCTTCTCTCACCTGTATAATCCTTAGAAACATAGCTTATAACCGTCTGGACAATATCTCCGGAGGTAAGCATAGCCTGACTGTACACCTTAGGAATTTCGCCACGTCTGAGTCTTACAGGATCGTGTATTTCAAGCTTTCCCTGATACATATCGGAAAGCTCACCAAGAATAAACTCTTTGCTAAGCCCTGCCGAGTGAGCAAAGGTGTCAAAGCTGTCTATCTTATTGTAAAGGCTCACGCGTGCTGGTACGCGGGAGTAAAAATGCTGGTGTGACATTGAGGCTCCTTTCTTGTTGAATTTATGTGTTTACAGCCTGAGGGCTGTGAATTTTCGAAAAAAATCAGAATCCGCTGATGGGAAGGTCCTCGTCATCCTTTCCCTTGGTAATGCGACGAATCTCAACGTAATAGGACATTGTGTCACTCACCTTTACAAGAACTCTGTCACCCACCTTGTGGCCCATAATGGCACCGCCGAGAGGGGACTCCTTGCTGACAAAGCCAAGAAGGGCATTCTGTCTTAGGGTAGTAACAATCTCAATCTCCTTTTCGGCCTTCATCTTCTCGTTATAGATAAGCACCTTGTCAAAAAGTGCCACCGAGTCGGCCGACTCCTGAATCTCGATAACCTTAGCCGTTCTTATCATATTTTCCAGATAACGTATACGGCTCTCATTTTTGCGCTTAAGGTATTTGGCCTCCTTGTACTCCGCATTTTCGGACAGGTCACCGTATTCCCTTGTGCGCTTAAGCTCTGCACCCAGCTCGGGTGCAAGCACTGTCTTGCGATAGAGGATCTCATCCTCCATCTTTTTTATATCAACCGCTGTAAGCTCGTCGTACATCTTTGTCCCTTTCGAATATCAAACAGGGCTGCCAATGTGACAGCCCGTTTAATCGGCAATTAAATTAAAGTGCGTTTACAATTGCAAGGGTGTCGCGTGCGATAACAAGCTCCTCGTTGGTAGGAATTACAAGTACCTTTACGGGAGAGTCGGGAGTAGTAATGTCGATCTCCTCACCGCGAACATTGTTCTTTGCGTCATCGATCTTAACGCCAAGGAATGCAAGCTTCTCTGCAAGAGCCTCTCTGTACTGAGGGTTGTTCTCACCGATACCGCCGGTAAATACGATAGCATCTACGCCGCCCATAGCAACAATGTAAGAGCCAACGTGCTTAGCGATCTGGTGGCAGTACATCTTCTCGCAAAGAATAGCTCTCTCGTCACCGCTATTAGCAAGGCGCTCAATCTCCTGATTGTCGCTGGTCTTGCCGGAAACACCGAGCATACCGGACTTCTTGTTCATCATCTTGTCAATATCATCTGCTGTGGTAAGCTCACCCTTACGCATAAGGTAAGGAATGATAGCAGGGTCGATGCTACCGGAACGGGTACCCATCATAATACCCTCAAGAGGAGTAACACCCATAGAGGTATCGAAGCACTTGCCGCCCTTTACAGCAGCGAAGGAAGCACCGTTACCAAGGTGACAGGTAACGATATTGCAATCAGCAGGATCCTTGCCGAGCATAGCAGCAGCTCTCTCGCTTACGTATCTGTGAGATGTACCGTGGAAGCCGTAACGACGGATCTTGTACTTCTCGTAGTACTCATAAGGAAGTGCATACATGTATGCAAAGTCAGGCATGGTCTGGTGGAAGGATGTGTCGAATACAGCAACCTGGGGAACTTCCATAATCTTCTGGCACTCGATAATACCCTTAAGGTTTGCAGGATTGTGGAGAGGGCCGAGATCGCAGCACTCCTCGATAACAGCCTTTGCCTCATCGGTAATAAGAATAGAGCCGGAAAGCTTGTCACCGCCATGAAGAACTCTGTGACCAACTGCACCGATCTCGGAAACAGACTTGATAACACCTCTGTTCTCGTCTACGAGAGTGTCGAGCACGAGCTGAAGAGCCTCTGCGTGAGTAGGCATGGCAATAGCAGCCTTGTAATCCTCTCTGCCGGGAACCTTGAACTTGAAGCCGGACTTGCCGCCGATCTCCTCGCAGATACCCTTTGCGATTACCTGCTCGTTATTCATATCAATAAGCTGGAACTTAAGAGAAGAAGATCCTGCATTGATAACCAAAATTTTCATTGTAATTTCCTCCGAAATGTGTTATTTTATATTAAATTTAAATAAACAAAGTAAAATGCTATCGAAACAGCAGCACCGAGAAGCGAACCGCAAACCACCTGCAAGGGAGTGTGACCGACAAGAACCTTAAGCTTGTCTGTTCTGATCTTGTCATCGTGCTCGGTAAAGTAGTCGTTAAGAAGGTCGGCGATCTTGATAATAGATGCTGCCTGCTTTCCTGCCTCAAGTCTTACACCCATGGCATCACGCATAACGACCGCGGCAAAAATAAATGCTATTGCAAACTCTGCAGTATCAAATCCCTTGAAAAGACCGATAGAAACAGCGAGAGCAGTAACAATAGAGGAATGTCCGCTGGGCATACCACCGTCACCGAAAAGTCTCTCGATAGTGAATTCCTTGGTCATAATCGTGTTGATAATCAGCTTAAGTGTCTGGGCAATAACCCACGCACAGCCAGGCACGATCAAAATAGGATTTGTAAGAATCTTTAAAATATCCATTTAACAAAGCTCCTTCAAAAAGGCATATTTCGCATTATACTGCTATTATTTTAACACTTTTTCATTGCAAATGCAATAGATATAGTAAAAAAATAAAAAAAATTATATAATTTAAGCACCAAAAAACGGCAAAACAACATCAAAATCACGCCTTGAATAAATTTCTTCCTTTCGGAACACCAACGCTCCTACTTTATATCCACAAAACTGTTTATTTGCAACCAAAATCATCTTCTTTCTTTTGCCCAAAATCCCGAAATTTTGCCCGCTTTTGTAAACTCTAATTGTCATATTAAAGAAAAATCAGGCCTTAATGCCTGCAAAACGGAGCGGATTACGTGAGCAGGTAAAAACAACTGAGTGTTGTTTTTACCGTAGCGAATGCGATAAAACAAGGAGTAATAGGAGCGAGGCCTGTCCTTGCGAGTAGTACAACTATGTTTTGAGCGCTCGAACCCCAGAAGCCGCAGGCTTCTTGGCGGGTGGACCTCTCGCTGCGGCTCGGTCACACTCGAGGGAAAACGCTTATTAACCGTTTTCTAACACTCTCGTGCCGCTTCGCTACCCCCCCATCCGCCCATTAAAAATAAAAAAGCTCCCCACCAGGTGCTATACCTAAAGAGCGGATTACGTGAGCAGGTAAAAACAACTGAGTGTTGTTTTTACCGTAGCGAATGCGATAAAACAAGGCGTAATAGGAGCAAGGCCTGTCCTTGCGAGTAGTACAACTATGTTTTGAGCGCTCGAACCCCAGAAGCCGCAGGCTTCTTGGCGGGTGGACGCCCCGTTATTATCCGCCCATTAGAAATAAAAAAAGCACCCTTTTGGGTGCTTTTTCTAATGGAGCGGATTACGGGGCTCGAACCCGCCACCTCCACCTTGGCAAGGTGGCGCTCTACCAAATGAGCTAAATCCGCGGAAATGGTGCCTCCGGTCGGAATCGAACCAACGACACGGGGATTTTCAGTCCCCTGCTCTACCA
>JAZQWB010000030.1:0-204374 GCA_045632145.1 Eubacteriales bacterium
CTTATGTTCCATCTCCGAATTGGCAATATACCACCTGTGGTGGTATGCATGATGTCACTGGTTCCGCTACGCGCCCGTCCACTTATGTGTCGAAAAGCTGCGGCTCAATAAACTCGCCTTGTTTTCTCGCAACGTGGGACATCGCTTCGTCAAAAACAATACTTAATTATTTTTGCCTCGCTCTCCCAGTTCGGGGAGCCAAATGAAGCACTCACAAAAGTGGGTGCTTTTTTGTATCCTTTTTAGTAGAATTACGGGCTCGAACATTCAGTGAGACCAGCTTAACAGATCATTGTTTGCTTCGCAAACTGACTGTGAATTTGCCATTCGGGTCGGGTATTTTTATTTATTCACGCTTGTTGTACTAACCTTACGTTCCATCTCCGAATTGGCAATATACCACCTGTGGTGGTATGCATGATGTCACTGGTTGCGCTACGCGCCCGTCCACTTATGTGTCGAAAATCTGCGGCTCAATAAACTCGCCTTGTTTTCTCGCAACGTGGGACATCGCTTCGTCAAAAACAATACTTAATTATTTTTGCCTTGCTCTCCCAGTTCGGGGAGCCATAAGGACGTACACAAAAATGTAAGTCCCTTTTGTATGAAATATATTTTAAAAAAACTTGACAAACTCCTGTTCGCGTGATATAATAGGGTTACGAACTCCAGTTCGTTTGAATGTATAATAAAGGAGATTTATTATGAGCCCTCAGAATTTTGAAAGAAAGATGGAAGTTTATCGCTTCGTTACTGAATTTAATAAGGAAAGGGGAGTATGCCCCACAACTCAGCAGATTGGCGATACTCTTGGCATGGCTAAGTCTACCGTATCAAAGTATATGAATCGCCTTATAGATGATGGATTAATTGAAAAATATGGCAGATATCAGACCGTTATTAAAGAGGATGTTGAGCTTCCTCCTAACTTCGTTATGATGCCTGTGGTTGGTACTATTTCTTGTGGACAGCCTATTCTTGCTATCGAGGATGTTGAGGAATATATTCCAATTGATGTAAGTATGCTCGGCTTCGGTGAGTATTTTGGACTTATTGCACGTGGAGATTCTATGATAGAGGCAGGTATCCATGACGGTGATACTGTTTACATCAGAAAACAGAACAGTGCAATGGATGGTGAGATAGTTGTTGCAATGGTTGAGGATGATTATTCAGATAGCTGGAGTGCAACCTTAAAGAGATTTTACCGCGATCTTAAAAATAACAGATACATTCTTCATCCCGAAAACTCCAGACTTGAAGACATTATAGTAGATCAGGTTCATGTTGTTGGCGTGGCGGTAAGAGTGCTTAAAAATCTTGAAACCAAGAGAAGATTTTGCTAATTTAAGCCTCTAAAGGAGTTATTATGAAAAAAATACTTGGTTTAATAATACTTACTTTATTGCTTTCTTTGTCTCTGACAAGTTGCTGCTCTTTTCTTGAAGATCATAATTGTGTTTATACAGACTGAATAGAGATCGAAAAGGCTACCTGCAGCTTTGAGGGAGTAAAGGAAAGGTACTGCATTATATGCTTTGATTCAGAAAGCAAAATTGCAGAAAAACTTAATCATACAGAAAAGAAATTTGATGGAATTGCCGCTACCTGTACTGAAAACGGCAGGGCAGAAGAAATTTATTGTGCTGTTTGTGATCTGATTCTTTCTGGATGTGAGGAAATTCCTTCGCCCGGTCATACAATTGTAATTGACCCTGCTGTTGAGCCTTCAGGTAACGCACCCGGAAGAACCGAAGGAAAGCACTGCTCTGTATGTAATGAGATTAGTGTAAAGCAAACCTCGATATTTTCTAGTGAATTTTCTAACTCGGAAAAATACCATGGAGATTATGCATACGAGTCGCTTTCGAGTCTTGCAAACGGAGATAAAATGATGGAGTTTTATGAAGAAATCGACTCGGTTGCTTCGAATTTTCACAACTCTGTTTCAAATGCTAAAACTAAAATAAACAACGAAAACACTATTTATTACGTGGCAGAAGTATATTTTTCTGATAATGGACTTACAAATCAAGAAGCACTCTCGGTTTGGAATGCATACGTAAAGGATCATCCTCTCTATTACTGGCTCTCGTATCGTAGTACATATACATCGGACTATTTGACACTTATGGTTGATGATGAATTTGCTTCTGGAGCGGTTAGAGAAGAAATTAATGTTCAGATTTACGACGCTGTTGAGGAATATATTCTCGGTCTTGATGGCGAGGGAAGCATATATCAGATTACTCTTTCTTTCCATGATAGAATCATCGAAAATGCTGACTATGCATACGAACCTGACGGTGTAACTCCATCTAATGATGTTAGGGCACATAATATTTTAGGTGTTCTTCTCGATGGAGAAGGTGTTTGTGATTCTTACACTAAAGCTTTCCAAATGCTGCTCAATTATTGCAATATCGAAAATGTTTACGTTAACGGTTATGCAGGAGAGGCGCATGCTTGGAATCTTGTTTGTCTTGATGACGGACAGTGGTATTGGTATGATTTAACATGGGATGATCAGCCTCAATGGATGCTTGGTGTACGCCACAACTATTTTTGCGTTAGTGATAACGATTATGTAAAATGGAACGACGGTATCGCTAAGAAGAGTGGAAAATTCCTTGAGGATCATTCTCCTTCTACGCCCGGTGGAGTAGGAGTTAATTATAGCTATGAGTTGCCCCAAATAGCCACTACTAGCTTTGATTATGACGGTTTGCTCCTTCGCGATGAGATCATAGAAAATGACGGTTTATCATATGTTCTTTTAGGATTTAATACAGTTTGCCTGATAAAAATTGAGGCAGAAGGCGATGTTGTTATTCCTGACACCATTAGTTATATGGGTAATGAGCTTCGCGTAAGGTATATCGGTGCGTACGATGAGTCGAACGACATCCTTGTAACGGGTTCTGTAATTAAGTATGATGAGATTACCCGTAACCATGTTGACGTTACATCGGTCCATATCCCCGAAAGCGTTGAGTTTATACTTGATTTTTCCTTCGATTATTGCTATACTATTGAGAAATTTACTGTAGACGGTGACAACACAAAATTCACTGCTTTAGACGGTGTGCTTTTCACCAAATCGCTTTATATTTTGATTAAGTACCCCTTGGCTTCTAAGGCAACATCGTATACAGTTCCTTCTTCAACAGTAGAGATTGCATACGGCTCATTCGGTGACGGAGGCAACGTTTTTAATCCTAAATATCTAAACAAACTCACTATTAATAACACGGTTGATGTAATCGGAGCAACAAACGGTGGATACGGCTATAGAGATGCCAAGCCAACCAACAGTAATCAGGTTACAATGCTCACCGGTTACCGCGAGAGGCTTTATCTTATGCTTGGATTCGGTCTTTCAATCAAATAAATATGGGCAGGCGCATTTTTAATGTGCCTGCCTTCTTTTTCCAAAACAAAAAATGATATACTTTTATAAAAACTATTGCAAAAGTTGCTGATTTATGATACAATAATATGAAATATTATTGCTATCTTATTGGAAAGGGGCAAAACGTATGCGAAAAGGCTATATAATTGATACTTGTGATGTATCTGCACGTTATTTTTGCTCTGCCGAGGATTCGGGTATTTTAGGTGATAGCTGTCGTGACAGATATGAGATTATATATGCAATTTCTCCTCTTGGATCCTGTATGATAGAGGGTAATGAGCATCAGCTTTCAGAACGCACGGTATTGCTTATTCCTCCGCTTTGCTTCAGAAGCCACTCATTTAATGGAATGGGAGAATTTGAGGGATACTCTATAAGCTTCAAAGAGGCTGCACTTAATGATAAAATTCGCACTATGCTTCATAAGATAGTAACAAACGGAGATATTTCAGGCAGATTTTATCAGCCTAACGTTGTATCAGATGCTATTTGCGACATTTTCAGACGTTTTGATGATGCCTTTTTGCTCTCAGGAGATGAAAGAGCAGCTTTCCTTAGCACATTGGTTTCGGAGATAGTTATTTTCCTTTCCGCCGTAGAGGGCAGGGCTATTTCCAACCAAGAAGACGAGCTTGGCGCAAAGGTAGCAAAGTATTTAAATTCCAATATTGAAAAGGCAATAAGCCTTGATCGTTTGGCAACTAAGTTTTTCATTAGCAAATATCACCTATGTCGTGCATTTAAACAATATAGCGGCACATCGGTGCATTCATATATTAATCACAAGCGCATAATGTATGCTAAGCAGCTTATTGAAGCAGGAGAAACAGCCTCGGGTGCTGCTGAGCGAGTTGGGTTTGGAGATTATTCGGCTTTCTATCGTGCTTACGTAAAGATTGTTGGAAAATCTCCCACAAAAGAATAAAATTTCAGGAAGGAGAAGCGGATGAAATATAACCTGCTTGATGGAATTAATTCTCCATCGGATTTGAAAAAACTGAATAAAGATCAGATTGCCGCTCTTGCTTCCGAAATAAGAGAGTTCTTGATTGAGAGCACAGATAAGTCGGGCGGACATCTGGCCTCTAATCTTGGTGTGGTTGAGCTTACATTGGCTATTCATACGGTATTTGATTCACCCTCCGACCACATTATTTTTGACGTTGGTCATCAGTGTTATGTTCACAAGATGCTTACCGGCAGAAAGGATGAATTTGTAAATCTTCGCAAGCCGGGTGGTCTCTCAGGCTTTACATTAATGCGCGAGAGTGAGCATGATGCTTTTGGTGCAGGCCATTCCTCTACATCCATTTCTGCTGCCATAGGATATGCGGAATCCGAAATTTTATCCGGCAAAAGTAATCACACTGTTTGCGTAACAGGTGATGGAGCATTTACAGGTGGAATGATTCACGAGGCACTTAATAATTGCAGACCAGAGCTGCCCCTTGTTATCATACTTAATGAAAATGGTATGTCTATTTCACCTAACAAGGGTGCCTTTGCCTCTTATCTGTCAAGAGTAAGAGCCTCCGAGAAGTATAGAAAGCTTAAAGACAGTGCAAAGAACATTATCGATGCTATTCCTTTGCTCGGTAAACCCTTGCATAAGCTTTTCTCCTTTGCAAAGAAGGTGATTAAAAAGCTTGTTTACAAGCCTAATTATTTCGAGGAGCTTGGACTCTATTATATCGGACCTGTTGACGGTCATAATTATGGCAAAATATGTAAGGAACTTACTACCGCCAAGCAGACAGGAAAATCCTGTGTTGTTCATATCAAGACGGTGAAGGGTAAGGGATATTCTCCTGCAGAGGATTCACCCGAGGGATATCACAGTGTGGCTCACAAGTCACCCTGTTACACGTTCCATAGCAAATTTGCTGAAAAGCTTATTGAACTGGCTGAGAGTGATGATAAAATTACCGCTGTAACCGCTGCTATGGGTGTGGGTACAGGTCTTAGCCTATTTGGTGAAAAATATCCTAATAGATACTTTGACGTAGGTATAGCAGAGCCTCACGCACTTACGTTTTCTGCAGGTCTTGCCGCAGGTGGGTATAAGCCCTTTATTGCTATATATTCAACATTCTTGCAGAGAGGATACGATAACCTTGTGCACGATATTGCTTTGCAGAATCTTCCTGTAAAGCTGATGATAGACCGCGCAGGTCTTGCCAAGGGAGACGGTGCTACACACCATGGTATTTTTGACGTATCCTTTATTTCTCATATTCCCGGTATGACGCTTATGGCCCCCATAAGCTATCAGTCTCTTCAGGATATGACCTCGTATGCAGCAGATTTTAATGGCCCTGTTGCTATCCGTTATGCAAATGCGTCCGAAAACACCGAGATGCTGTCCAGATTCAAGACACATTCGCCGGAGCCTACCTGTAGAGTGCTTCGCGACTTTGACTTGGACCGTAAGCCTGAGTATATATTTATAACCTATGGCGATCTTTATACAAAGGTTTGCGGGGCTGCTGATTTGCTTCGTGCAGAGGGAATTGACGTAGGTGTTATTGTGGTTGAAAGTCTGAAGCCTTACACATCTGTTGCTAAGGAATTACTTTCGCTTATATCCTCGGCAAAACGCGTTGTATACGCAGAGGAGGGAATTAGAAACGGCGGAGCTGCAGACATTACCAGAGATTCGCTTATTTCTCTTGGCTTCGATATCTCGAACACCGACTATAGAATTGCCGCTATAGACGATAACTTCGCTTCTCCCCAAAAGCTCTGTGATCTCTATGATTACGTTGGGCTTTCGGAAGAAAAGCTTAAGGATTTAATGATAAACTAAGATAGGAGGGAGAATATGATTCATAGTATCAAGGATAAAGACGTTGGAGAATATATCTCCCTTGTCAAAAAAACAAACGAGGGCAAGACTCCTTTTGCCCACGTTATAACATTTGGCTGTCAGCAGAATGAACGTGACAGTGAAACGGTTTTGGGATATCTTACCGAGATGGGATATATTCCTACAGATGACCCTGACAAAGCCGATATTGTTGTGATGAACACCTGCGCTATCAGAGAGCATGCCGAGGTAAAGGCGTTATCCATGCTTGGAAGATATAAGGGGCTTAAAAAGAAAAATCCCGACCTTATTGTCGGTGTCGTGGGCTGTATGGCAGCCGAGCCTCACAGGGCAGAAATGCTGAAGAAGGATTTTCATTACGTGACCTTTACGCTAGAGCCAAATATGCTTCACCGCATTCCCGAGATGGTGTACAAAAAGCTTTCAGACGGTAAGCGTAGCTTCATTTTCGGTGCTGACGAGGGAGATATCTACGAGGATGCTCCTTCTGTTAGACGAAACGCACACAGAGCCTGGGTGTCAATAATGTATGGCTGTAACAATTTCTGTTCTTATTGCATTGTTCCTTACGTAAGGGGAAGAGAGCGTAGCAGGAGAAGTGAGGACATACTTAATGAGTGCCGTCAGCTGGTTGAGTCGGGTGTTAAGGAGATTACTCTTCTTGGCCAGAATGTCAATTCGTACAAGGCGGACATTTCCTTCCCCGAGCTTCTTTCCAAGGTGGCACAAATTGAAGGTGACTTTATTATCAGGTTTATGACAAGTCACCCCAAGGATACCTCGGATGAGCTTATCGAGGTTATGAGAGAGTTTAGTCCTAAGATTGCACCGTTCTTCCACCTGCCGCTTCAGTCGGGTAGCACTACTATTCTCAAGGCTATGAACCGAACGTACACGAGAGAAAGATATCTTGATATCGCGAAAAAACTGAAGGAAAGAGTGCCCTCTATTGCACTTTCCACCGATGTTATCATAGGATTCCCCGGGGAGAGTGACACCGACTTTGAGGATACTATGGACGTTCTTCGCACCGTAGAGTTTGATAACGTATATGCCTTTCTTTATTCACCAAGAGAAGGTACGCGTGCCGCCAAGATGGAGCCATTTGTTGACAGGGAAATCAAGGATAAGAGAATGGCAGAACTTTTAGCACTTCAGGATAAGATATCGCTTGAAAATAACAAGAGGTATGAAAACACTATGGTCAGAGTGCTTATAGACGGCTATGAAATTCGTGACAACAGAAAAGTATATTCGTCAAGAACGTTGACTAACAAGCTTGTTTATTTTGAAAGTAATGAGGTTAACGTTGGCGAATTTGTGGATATAATAATTGAAAAGGCCTGTCCCTATCATTTGATGGGAAGGGTAGAAAAGAGGAATTAAAAATGACAAAGATTATTGAGCTTGCTCACCTTCTCGGTGAGGAGATTGCAAAGAGTGATGAAATTAAGAATCTTGAGGCTGCAAAGGCAGAGTTTGAGACCGATGCCGAGCTTCAGAACAAGATGCATGAGTATGAGGCAGAGAGACTTCTTCTCGGTCAGGAGTTTTCCAAGGATGTAAACGAGGCTGACCAGAAGGCTATCGCAGACCTTCGTGCAAGAATTGAAGAGCTTTCCTCCGAGATTGGCGCACATCCTAAGTACGTTAAGTTTGCTGAGGCACAGAGAGCTATGAATGCTCTTATGAACGATGTAAACGCAGAGATTAAGTATTGCATCACAGGTGAGCGTCCCTCCGATTGCACTCACGACTGTTCTACCTGCAAGGGTTGCCATTAATTTAGAAAAAAGAGGTATTTTGCCGTATGGCAGAAGTTATTGTATTAGATAAGAGAAGTGATCTTACCACCGTCACTCCAATGATGAAGCAGTATTTGGATGTAAAGTCGCAGTATGAGGACTTTATTCTTCTTTACCGTTTGGGTGACTTTTACGAGTGCTTTTTTGAGGATGCGGTAATTGCATCGCGTGAGCTTGAGCTTACTCTTACAGGCAGAGATTGTGGAGAAGGCAAGCGTGCCGCAATGTGCGGGGTTCCTTTCCATAAGGCAGACGTTTACGTTGGTAGACTTGTAGAGAAGGGCATCAAGGTTGCTATCTGCGAGCAGGTAAGTGACCCTAAGGAGTCACAGGGCCTTGTAAAGAGAGAGGTAACACGTGTTGTTACTCCCGGTACTGTAACCGACTCCAGCCTTCTTACCGAGGGAAAGAATAACTATCTTATGTCGGTTTATCTCTCCGACAACGTTGTGGGTATTGCTATTGCCGACGTTTCTACGGGTGAGGTTAGTGCCACATATTACTCGGGGAAGGAATATCTTACCATCCTTCGCAACGAGATTGGCTCATACCAGCCATCCGAGATCATTTTCAATTGTAAGAAGAGCGATATCCCCTCTATAGCTGCATTTGCAACCGAGAGATTTTCTTCTCTCATTACCGATAATGCGGTGCGACTTTATGGCTTCGAGAGGACTAAGGAGCTTTGCCACCGTCATTTCAAGGAGGATGCTGACAAGCTTTCCGAGCCTGAGATTATTATGGCCGCAGGCGCGCTCCTTGCCTACATAGAGGAAACACAGAAGACCGATATCACCTTCGCACGCGGTGTAAACGTATATCAGAGAGGTCAGTATCTTGACCTTGATCTTAATACCATACGTAATCTTGAGCTTGTTGAAGCTATGCGTGTTAAAAGTAAAAAGGGATCGCTCCTTTGGGTGCTTGATAAGACCAAGACTGCCATGGGTGCCAGACTTCTTAACTCTTGGGTGCTTCGTCCTCTTATCGATCCTGTAAGAATTTCACACAGACAGAGTGCCGTAAAGGATCTTTACTCCGACAGACGCGGACGTGACGAGCTTTCTGAGCTTCTTGCGGATATGAAGGACATTGAGAGACTTACTGCCAAGGCGGTATACGGTACAGCCAATGCACGCGATTTAAAGGCCATTTCCGAGAGTATAAGAAAGCTGCCTGATATTAAGGCCTTGATTTCTACCTTTAAGTCGGGTGTATTTAAGGAGCTTACCAAAAACCTTGACACTCTTGACGATATTTTCGCACTTCTTGATGCTGCCATAGATGATAATCCTCCTCTCACTATCCGTGAGGGCGGAATGATTAAGCCCGGCTTTAACGCAGACGTTGACTACTACCGTTCAATTAAAAACGGTGGTACCGAGATTATGGCCTCTATCGAGCAGAGAGAGAAGGAGGCTACAGGCATCAAGACACTTAAGGTGAATTACAACAAGGTATTCGGTTACTATATTGAGGTTTCCAAGTCCTTTGTTGATCAGGTGCCCGGAAGATTTGTTCGCAAGCAGACACTTACTAATTGCGAGAGATATATTACTCAGGAGCTTAAGGAGATGGAGAACACCATTTTCAGCGCTGATGAGAAGCTTGTAACTCTTGAGTATCAGATATTCGACAGCCTTCGTGCTCTTATTGAGGAAAATAGAGAGCGTATACGTAGAGCGGCGGGCCTTGTTGCAGAGATTGACGTTTACCGTTCTCTTGCCGAGGTTGCCAGCAAGAATAACTACGTTTGTCCCGAGGTTGATTTGTCCACCGATATTATTATCAAGGACGGACGTCACCCCGTTGTTGAAAAGTTTGTAAAGGATTCTTATTTTGTTCCTAACGATACTACTCTCGACACCTCAAAGAATAAGGTTATGATTATCACCGGTCCTAATATGGCAGGTAAGTCCACCTATATGCGTCAGGTTGCTATCATCACAGTTATGGCGCAGATCGGTTCCTTCGTTCCTGCGAGAGAGGCAAGAGTGGGTGTAGTAGATAAGGTATTTACCCGTGTTGGTGCATCCGATGACCTTGCATCCGGTCAGTCTACCTTTATGCTTGAGATGAGCGAGGTTGCTACTATTCTTAAGAATGCAACAAGCCGTTCTCTTATCATCTATGACGAGGTTGGCCGAGGAACAAGCACCTATGACGGTATGTCTATTGCACAGGCTGTTGTTGAATATACCCATTCAAAGAAGATAGGCGCAAAGACCCTGTTTGCAACCCATTATCACGAGCTTACCGATATGGAGGATAAGTTTGACGGAATCGTAAACTATAATATCGCTGCAAAGAAGCGTGGAGACTCAATCACCTTCCTGAGAAAGATTGTACGCGGTGGCACAGACGATTCTTACGGTATTGAGGTTGCCAAGCTTGCAGGCGTGCCCTCCGACGTTGTAAAACGTGCCAAGGAGATTCTTGCAGAGATTGAGTCGGACAAGCCTATTGTACGTGCTGCTAAAAAGGAAGAGCCTATGGGCTTTGATCTTTTCAGCAATATTGAGGCATCAAAGGAGAGCGAGGTTATTGATAGACTTCGTGAGGCTGATATCAACACCCTTACTCCTATCGAGGCTATGAATTTGCTCTTCGAGCTTAAAAAAAGTTTAAATTAAGGCAAAAATATGGGAAAAATTAATGTACTTGATTTTGAAATAGCTAACCTTATTGCCGCAGGAGAGGTTGTTGAAAGACCCTCCTCGGTGCTTAAGGAGCTTATAGAAAACTCCATAGATTCGGGTGCTACCGAAATTGTTGCCGAAATCAAGCGCGGTGGTGTAGCCCTTATTTCTGTAACCGACAACGGTTGCGGAATGGAGAAGGAGGATATTCCCGTTGCTATCAAGCGCCACGCGACTAGTAAGATTAAATCACGCGAGGATCTTGAGAGCATCAATACGCTCGGATTCAGAGGTGAGGCTCTTGCTGCTATATCCTCGGTCAGTGCGGTAACTATCATCACCAAGACCAAGGAGGCTGACAGCGGATATATGCTTGTCAGCGAGGGTGGTAAGATACTTGACATCTCCGAGGTTGGTTGTGCCAACGGTACTGCCGTTATCGTGGAAAATCTCTTCTTCAACGTTCCTGCCAGAAGAAAGTTCCTTAAGAAGGACTCTACCGAGGCAATGAACTGTGCGGCACTTGTAGAGAAGGTTGCACTCTCACGTCCTGACATCTCTATTCAGATGAAGGTTGACGGCGAGGAGAGGTTCAAGACCCCCGGTGACAATAATCTCTTAAACACCATTTATGCCGTATACGGCAAGGATTTTGCATCCAAGCTTATCAAGGCAGAGGGAACTGCCAACGGCGTATGCGTTCATGGTTATATTGGCAGAAGCGATAACGTTAGAAAGAACAGAAACTATCAGAACGTTTTTATCAACGGCAGATACGTAAAGAGCCTTACCGCTATGGCAGCTATTGAGAAGGCATATACGTCCTATATTGCTCACGAGGCCTTTCCTACCTGTGTTCTGTTCCTCGATATGAATCCCACGATGGTGGACGTTAACGTTCACCCTGCAAAGCTGGAGGTTAAGTTTGCCTCCGAGCAGCCTGTTTTCGAGGCGGTTTATTATACCGTTAAGAGAGCAATAGAGGATCACGAATACCGTCCCGAGATGGAGCTTTCCATAAAGGATAAGGGTGAAAAGAATTATATGGGTGCTTTTGTGCCCATTGGTGAGGATACAAAGGGTAAGCAGATTTCCTTTGCTGCACCCACAAGGGATTATACTTCAAGTGCACCTGCAAGAGAGTATGCACACGCTCCTGCTCCCAAGCCTGGCTATGATTACAAGCCCTCGAGAGTTGCCAGCTCCGCAGGTGAGGGCTTCTCTAAGAAAGATAGCTATCCCACTATGACTCCAAAGAGCTCTGTTGAGCTTTTAGAGAGATATTCTAAGGCAGAGCCTGATATGAGCTATATTCCAGCTCCTACCGTTGTGTCTGCCCCCAAGGTAGAGCCCGAAATTTGCGTAGAGGAGTCGGTTGCTACTCCCGAGTACAAATACATCGGAGAGGCATTTAATTGCTATCTTATGGTGGAATACGAGGGCGCTATGCTTGTTATAGATAAGCACGCGGCTCATGAGAGAGTAATTTTTGAGGATCTTAAGAAGATTACCGAGCGCGACGGCAGAGTAGCGGCACAGTCGCTTCTTCTTCCTATTACAGTTCTTCTTTCTCCCGACGAGCTTGCCTGTGCCGCTGACTTTAAGTCCGAGCTTGAGTGCGTGGGCTTTGAGTATGATCTGCTGGAGGGACATATTAACCTCAATGCTATTCCTTCGTCTATCGGAAGCATAGAGGCAGAGTCGCTTATCGTTAAGATGATAAATGACATTATTGAGGGCAAGGGAGATCCTGAGGTTACTGAAAAGATCAGACGTGAGCAGGCACTCTATCAGATAGCCTGCAAGGCCGCTATCAAGGGAGGCAGAGTTTATGACAGCTCTGTGTCCGAATGGATTATTAAGAAGGTTCTTGAGCTTCCTGACGTGACTGTCTGTCCTCATGGCAGACCTATTGCATACAAGCTTACCAAACGTGAGCTTGACCGTCAGTTTGAACGTATTAAATAAGTTTGAAAGGTTTTTATATAAATGGGCAAATTCACTTTACTTAAAACAGAGGGCAAGGCCCGCCGCGGTAGATTTGAGACCGTACACGGCACTATTGAGACCCCTGTTTTTATGAACGTTGGTACATCTGCCGCTATCAAGGGCGGTATCTCTACTATGGATCTTAAAGAGGTTAACTGTCAGGTAGAGCTTTCCAACACGTATCATCTCCATATTCGTCCCGGTGACGACCTTATCTACCGTATGGGTGGTCTTCACAAGTTCTTTAACTGGGATAGACCTGTCCTTACCGATTCGGGCGGATTCCAGGTATTTTCTCTTGCAAAGCTTCGCAAGATTACCGAGGAGGGAGTTACCTTTAACTCTCATATGGACGGTAAGCGTATTTTCATGGGTCCTGAGGAGTCTATGCAGATTCAGTCAAATCTTGGCTCTACTATTGCTATGGCCTTTGATGAGTGTGTTGAAAACCCTGCACCTTATCAGTACGTTAAGAATTCTCACGAGAGAACTATTCGTTGGCTCAAGAGATGCCGTGCAGAGATGGATAGACTTAACGCTAAAGAGGGAACTGTTAACCCGAGTCAGATGCTTTTCGGTATCAATCAGGGCGGTACATATGATGATCTTCGTATCGAAAATATGAAGGCTATCCGCGAGATTGAGTGCGACGGTTATGCAATCGGTGGCCTTGCCGTTGGTGAGAGTGCAGACGTTATGTATCACATCATCGAAACCGTTGAGCCTTATATGCCTACCGACAAGCCCAGATACCTTATGGGTGTTGGTACTCCCCAGAATATTGTGGAGGCAGTATATCGCGGTGTGGATTTCTTTGACTGTGTAATGCCTAGCCGTAATGCAAGACACGGCAACCTCTTTACCTGGAAGGGTAAGATCAATCTTCTTAACGAGAAGTACATGGAGGATGAGAGACCTATTGCGGAGGAGTGTGGATGTCCTGCCTGCCGTAACTATTCCAGAAGCTACATCCGTCATCTCTTTAAGGCAAGAGAGGCACTTGGTATGCGTCTTGCGGTGCTTCACAACCTTTATTTCTATAACGATCTTATGCAAAAAATTCGTGATGCGCTTGACGAGGGTAGATACGAGGAGTTCTATCACACCTACGTTGACCTTCTTGCAGAGCGCAGAAAGGATTAAAAATGGGATATATTTCAAGGCAGATAGAAAATGCATATAATAGTGTGCTTTTTAGAAGACACGATCCCGATGGCAGTATGTATTATTTCAGTCACGAGAATTTTGACGGACTCTATAAGCAGGATTTTTCCTTCGTGAGCAGAAAGGGACATAAGCTTAACGGTGCATTCTATTGCTACGATAATCCTATCAAGGATAAGCTTATCGTTTTTGACCACGGTCTTGCAAACGGACACAGAGCCTATATGCGCGAGATTGAAACTCTCTGCCGTCATGGATATTTTGTATATACCTTTGACCATACAGGTGCTGATAGCTCTGAAGGTGAGGACGTTAACGGACTTCTAGGCTCACTTGCAGATATGGACGATTGCCTTAATGCTATCAAGGATATTCCTGCTGTGCTTGGTAGGGAAATATATCTTGTCGGTCATAGTCGCGGCGGTTTCTCCTCGCTTAATGTTTTTCACGATCACCCCGAGGTGAAGAAGGTGGTTGCACTTTCTGCATTCATTTCTATTAGTGCTATGCATAAGCAGCTTATACCTGCTATTGCATCTCCCTTCAGAAAAATCCTTTATCAGCTTGAGAAGAACCGTAATCCCGAGTATTGCGACTATTCTGCTATCGACGCACTTGAGAAAACCGATATATCTGTTCTTCTTATCCATTCGCTTGATGATAAGACGGTTAGTGCAAAGCTAAATATTCTTGAGGTACGTAAGCAACTCTTTGACAGAGAAAATCTTGAGTTTGTTTTGCTCAACGGCAAGGGGCACGATCCTCATTATACAGTCTCTGCTACCGCATATAAGCAGGAATTTTATGCTGAGCGCGGTCGCATGAGAAAAAAGGGCTTGCTTGAAAACGACGAGCAAAAATCTCTTCTTGTTGATTTCTATGATTGGTATTCAATGACAGAGCAGGACGAAGAGGTATGGGAAAAGATATTTAAATTCTTGGATAAATAATTAAAAGGGAGAACCTAAGTCGGTTCTCCCTTGCTTTTTATAATTCTACCTTGTGGCCGCCGCAGTTGCCGTCAAACATTCCTGTCATATCACAGTACATCTGACCGTCAATCTCCTTGAAGCCAACCGCACGAAGCAAGCGCTCCTTACCCGCATCCTTACTTGCATAGCAGGTGTGGTTTTCGCAGAGATCAATAAAATTCATGGTCTGTCTTGCAAGAATAAACATAGCCTCAAAATCATCGCACTCAGGGGCTTCCTTAAGGTCATATATGTATCCGCTTTCACCAATTTCAAACTGTGACATTCCCATAATCCTGCCGCTGTCTATGTCAAACATCTGGTAGGCAAATGCCTCGGGGCGGTATTCTGCACCGCAGAGAGTACAAATTTCCTCCTGCAATGCTTTATCCTGTATGGGTGTAATCTTAAACATTATCTCTGTTCCTTTGTCGCTTTGTAAAGATAATCAACCTCGCTCTGCTCAAGGTATCTCCATTTTCCAACGGGAAGACCGTCGAGCTTAAGGTTGCCGATAGACACACGGGAGAGGCGCTTAACAGTAAGCTCAGCAGCCTCGCACATCTTACGTATCTGTCTGTTTCTACCCTCGAACAGAGTGAACTTGAGTACTGTGCCGCTCTCATCCTCTCCTGTGACTACAACGTCAACAGGCTTGATGGTGTATCCGTCAATTTCAAGGGCAGAGGTAAGAATATCATATTGAGACTGACTTACAGTGCCACCAACCTTAACGCGATACACCTTGGGAATGGTATGGCTAGGGTGGGTAAGTCGGTTCTTCAGCTCACCGTCATCTGTGAGGAGAATCATACCCTCGGAGATCATATCAAGACGTCCTACGGGATAAACTCTTGCATCAACGTCCTCAAGAAGATCGGTTACACACTTTCTGCCTCTGTCATCGGTGGTAGACGAAAGGTATCCGCGAGGCTTGTTAAGCATAATATAGGTGTATTTCTTTTTCTCATATCTTATTCTTTTGCCCTTGTAGGCAATAACATCATGGACAGGATCGACCTTCATACCGATCTGTGCCACGTGGCCGTTAACAGAGAAGTTTCCTCTCTCAATTTCGGCCTCTGCAGCTCTTCTGGACATAAGCCCTGTGTCTGCAATGAATTTTTGAAGTCTTTGTTTTTCCATATTTATCTCCAATGCTTGATTTACTTAATTGAATAATGAAGTCAGTCTATCTAAAAGACTCTTCTTTTCGTTGCTTCCTGCGTTTTCTCTTGCGATAAGATTGCATCTGTCAACCTCTTTACCGTCAATAGTGAATATAATTTCACCAAGCACGTCGCCTTCAGAAATGGGCGCAACTGCATAGCGTATCAGCTTGATATGCTTGTTTAAAGAATGATCTCCTTTTTCTACTATAATCGAAATGTCTTTATCGTTTGTAACTAAGATGCTTTCCTTGTCTCCATTAATTATGGGGACATTGTAGCAATATTCATCTACCTTTGCAAGATCAATCCTCTCGAGTGTATCATATCCGTAATCAAGAAGCTTTGTGTGATCGCTCCAATCGTTTGGTGCATCCAGAGTAACAGAAATAAATTCCAGTCCATTTCGTTCTGCGGCTACTACAAGGCATCTGCCGCTCCTTTGGGTGTACCCGGTCTTAACACCAATACAGCCCTCATAATTTAAGAGCATCTTATTGTGATTAACGTAGGTACGTGTTCTATCCTCGGTGGAAAAGGTCTTTTTGTAAGTAGAGGTTATTTTGCGAAAGCTCTCGTTCTTCATTGCCTCGGCGGTAATAATTGCAAGCTCTCTTGCGGTTGTATAGTGCTCCTTGTCATCAAGACCGTGTGGGTTGGTGAAATTAGTGCAGGAAAGTCCAAGGTCTTTTGCTTTGTCATTCATTAGGAGAGCAAACGCATCTACGTCTCCTGCAACATGACAAGCGATAGCAACTGCCGCATCATTTGCACTTTGTAGGAGCAGGGCATAGAGCAGCTCCTCTATTGTAAGCACCTCGCCTGCCTTTAAATAAGCAGAAGACCCCTCGACACCAACAGCTCTTTCATCAATAATAACAGTATCCTGCAACGATGTGCCATCAAGAGCAACAAGTGCGGTCATAATTTTGGTCGTGCTTGCCATTGGCATTTTAGTATCAGCCGACTTGGAGTATAGGAATATATCATTTTCCGGTTGATAAAGCACGGCAGAATGTGCGCTTAAAGATATATCGGTGCTCGTCTCATGACCGAAGGCATAGATGGTCAGAAAGGAAAATATCAATGCCACTATAATGAGTAATATAATGTATAGATTAATGTTGCTTTTCATTTTTGCTCCTCGTTTTTATCTATCTTTTGATAAACAAGGGCTGTTTATTCAAAGCAAATTATGACAGTGCACCGCGTATTTTTTCTATAATTTCGGGTGAGCGCTCCACAAGGCTGACAAGTCGGTCTATCTCGGTCCCCGAGCTGTTAATGTGTATAATATTTACCTCGGCATCTCTGCCTACGGTTAAAAAGGCAATGGGGGTAATAGAAAGCCCTGTACCTCCGCCGCCGCCAAAGTTCTGCGACGGATTGCTTTTGGCAGAGGAGTAGTCAACCCCTCCTGTAGCAATTCCCATAGTAACTTTGGAAACAGGTATAACGGTAACTCCGCTTGGTGTGACTATCGCATCACCGATAACCGTCTCCATATCGGTAAATCGCTTTATCCCCTCCATAGAGGCCTTAATAATGTCACTCATCTTATTCTCTGGCATATCCTTTATCCTTTACTCTCGTGTTTTCTTGCTTTAGCCTGTATCTAAGAAAAAGAAAAGTATAAATCAATTTAAAAAGTCGAATTTTGACAGTAAGATTAAAATGGATATTTTGTATGTCAGGGGATAAGGTGATTGCATTATCATGTACCGAGAGAGATTTTATTTTTCCACCAATATAGGCAACAAGAGAGCATACAAGTGCCCTTTGTCCTATCGGTAATAGTAGAGCCGTCGAGCTGAATCCCTCGGACTTTACAGGCAGAGTGATACGGTCAATAACCAGGTCGCAATCATATAGTTTTTCAATAATATCGGTGATAATGCGAAAATACCCGAAGAAACTAATTTTTTCTTTATTTTTTGGGTTTTCCTTATCACCGCTTTTATTTATGAGATGAAGTGAGAGGATAGGCAGGTGTATTTCTATTTTGAAGCCTTCGCTCTTGATTATTCTTACCCAGCAAATTCTGGTCAAAAGATAAAACAAGAGGAATGAAAGTAACGTCAAAACAAAAATCCCTGCCATGTATCTCCTTATATCTCTAAATTAACGTCATCCTCAGCAGAGCTGCCGTCCTCGTAGGAATCCTCCGTGATTTCTGCGGTGGTCTCCTCGGTAGATTCGGACTCGGTGGTGGGAATCTCAAGCTCCTCCTCGGTCAAGGAAATCTGTGCATCCTCTGCATCTGCCTCCTCCTCAATGCCGTCAAGTCTTGCGAACATAGCCTTGATTTCATCTGCGGTCTGTGGAAGAGCATCGATAGTTGAAAGTCCAAAGGCACGAAGGAAGTCGGATGTTGTGCCGTAAAGCATAGGACGGCCGGGAGCATCCAGACGGCCCTTACACTCGATAAGACCCCTATCAAGCAGGTTGTTCATCGCGTAAGAGGAGTCAACTCGACGAAGGGTGTCTACGAATACTCTTGTAACAGGCTGATTGTATGCAACGATAGCAAGTGCCTCCATAGAAGAGCTGGAAAGAGAGCCACTCTTTTTGATGCCGAGAGCCTCGCGGATTTCGTTAAGATAATATTTTTTTGTACAAAGCTGGCAAGAGTCAGCATATGTAAGAAGGATAACACCTCGGGGAATATCGGAGTTGTTGTATACCGTTGAGTATGCAATAACGTTTTCCTTTACCTTTGCGGGAGTAAGCTCAAATACTCGTGCGAGAGTAGCATAGGAAATAGGGTGTCCTGCGGCAAAGAGAATAGCCTCAAGCGCCTCCTCAAATACTACAGAGCGCTCCTCGGTAGGCATATCCAAGGGCTTAACCTCTTCTACGGTAGTTTCGTTTTCCTTTATAATTTCGCTCATTATTCGTCTTCCTTTTCGTTGTCGGTTTCTTCTGCTGCAGCATCAAATTCACTCTCGTAGCTGTCGGGAGGAATATAGTCGGGGTTAAGCTTGAACATCATTTTAAGACCCTTTTCATTATACTCAATCACGTCATCGGTAACGGTGATAGTGGTAATGAGCACGCGACGGAGCTTTATAAGCTCAAGAATACCCATAAATCTTGCTACAAGCTCAGCGCGGGATTCGGAATCCTTAAGCAAGAAGAAGAGAGATGCCTCCTCCTGCTCCTCGAGCATAACGCACATCTGATCAATCTTTTCCTCAACCGAGATTACCTTATGTTTTATAAGAGGATTAACAAGCTCGCTGGGCTTTCTCTGAGCCTCGGCTACCTTAATGCGCTTAAGCACCGATTCAAGTGCCTTGACAAGCATATCTGCATTTAGGTTAAGAGGCAATCCCTTCTCGGGAGGAACATCGTCAGTCCCCTTAACGTAACGGCCTGAATATTCATCATATCGGGGGCTAAGCTCCTTTGCCACAAGCTTTGCCTGCTGATAAAGCATAAGCGCATCGGCAATCTCACGTCTGGGGTCATTTTCAGTACCTTCCTCGTGGGGAAGAAGCATACGGCTCTTGATAAGCATAAGCTCACTTGCCATAACGATAAATTCACTTGCGATATCAGGGTCCATCTTCTGTGCCTGCTCGATATACTCGATATACTGGTCGCAGATAAGAGAGATGGGAATATCTGTAATACTCACCTTGTTTTTGCTGATAAGAGTCAGCAGAAGGTCAAGAGGACCTTCAAATTGGTCAAGGCGATAGGTAACTTGTTCAATCATAAAATTGTCCTTTCGCGAAAAGGTCTAAATCAAAGAAAAGGGAATAGCTCCCAAAAGCTGAACATCAGATTGGATACTCCACCGATAACGTTGCTGAGAACACCCGACAGAGAAAAAATACCGCTTACAAAGTACAATACGGAATTTGATGCTATAATCGGAATGCTTCTCAACAGATCTGTTACGTAATGACCAAGGAATAACCAAGCGAGTACGCCGTAGTAAATATATCTCTCGTATTCCATTATTTTAAAGTAGGTCTTTTCAGGAAGAAAAACGTTTAAAAGCCTTGATCCGTCAAAGGGCGGAATAGGCAGAAGATTGAAGAGCCCGAGACCTACGTTTATAGAGTGAAATACGTAGATAAAGTTAAGAAGATTGTTGATAAGGTGATAGGTAAAGTTCGCGGATGGAAAGGTCATATCCTTTACGCAAGCAAAAACGACAAGATATATCAGGGCAGAAACAAATCCGAGTATCAAATTGGATGCAGGACCTGCTGCTGCGGTGATAGCAAAATCTCTCTTGGGGTTTTTGAAATTGCGTGCATTGATAGGTACAGGCTTTGCCCAACCTATATGAAAAAGTACCATGCAGATTGCACCGTAGGGGTCAAGATGCTTAAGTGGATTAAGCGTAAGTCTGCCGAAGCTTTTGGCTGTATCGTCACCAAGCTTGTATGCCGCATAGCCATGACAGTACTCGTGCACCGTAAGGGCTATAAGGGCAGCAATAGCAGACAAAAGATAGTATATCACAGTTTTCATAAAATAATCCTTGCCTTGGTTATGAAATTGCGTCTGTTATCCTTTTCCAAACCTCATCCTTGCCATCACGTGTAACCGAGGAGAAGGGAATAATCTCGATTCCCGTACCCTGGAAGAATTCTGCGTGAAGCTCGTCGATTCTATTCTTTAAAGCTGTTTTAGAGAGCTTGTCGGTCTTTGTTGCAACAAGAATAAAGGGGATGCCGCGGTCAATCATCATATTGATCATCATAATGTCGTCATCTGTAGGGCCTGTACGTATATCCATAAGCTGAATAACAAGTTTAAGCGCATCAGATGAGGGATTTTTGATAAAGTAATCCTCGGTAAGAGTGCTCCAGGAGCGCTTGGAGTCCATAGAGCGCTTAGCATATCCGTAACCGGGAAGGTCAACGAGATAAAGCTTCTTATCAACGTTATAAAAGTTGATGGTGATAGTCTTACCGGGAGCTGAAGATACTCTGGCCAGAGATTTTCTGCCGAGCAGAGTATTGATAAGCGAGCTTTTTCCTACGTTAGAGCGACCCGAAAGAGCAATCTGGGGTCTGGGATCGCGAGGAAACTGCTTTTGTGCACCGGCTGTGAGTGCTATATCACAATTATTGACGTTAATTTTCATAATTATTAATTCCTTAAATTATTAGTGACAAAGGGCAGCGCTGATAACCTCGTCGGCAGTCTTGCAGGGAATGAAACTAAGATGCTCTCTTGCCTCGGCATCAATATCGTCAAGATCCTTCATATTATCCTCGGGGATAATAACTGTCTGAATACCCGATCTGTATGCCGCAAGAGTTTTTTCCTTGAGTCCTCCAATAGCAAGCACCTTGCCGCGGAGAGTAATCTCGCCTGTCATAGCGACGTCGCGTTTTACAGCAATACCGCTGAGAGCACTTACGATAGCGGTAACCATTGTTACACCTGCAGAGGGGCCGTCCTTGGGAATAGCACCCTCGGGGAAGTGAACGTGGATGTCCTTGTTTTTATAGAATTCCTTATCAATTCCGTACTTGTCTGCAATTGTACGAACGTAGGAGTGGGCAATCTTGGCGGATTCCTTCATTACGTCACCGAGAGAGCCTGTAAGCTCAATCTTGCCTGTACCCTCCATGATTGCAACCTCAACCTTAAGCAGATCACCACCAACCTGAGTGTATGCAAGACCGTTAACAATACCAACAGGGTCCTTGTCCTCAAGACGCTCGGGAATAACCTTACGCTTGCCGAGATACTCGGATATATTCTTTTCTGTAATTCTTACAGTCTTGGATTTACCCTCGGCAATTTTCTTTGCACTCTTACGGATAAGCGATGCGATCTCTCTTTCAAGATTTCTGACACCAGCCTCCTTTGTGTAGCACCTGATGAGGGCAAGAATGCCGTCGTCTGTTATCTTAAAGAGCTTTGCAGGAACACCGTTGCGCTTAAGCTGCTTGGGAATGAGATGATTCTTTGCAATATCAAGCTTCTCGGAATCGTTGTAGGTGGAAAGCTCGATAACCTCCATTCGGTCAAGCAGGGGAGAAGGGATACCGTCATAGCTGTTTGCCGTGGCAATAAATACCGCATCCGAGAGGTCGATAGGAATTTCCATAAAGTTGTCGCGGAAGGCCTTGTTTTGCTCGGGGTCAAGCACCTCAAGAAGTGCAGAGGTGGGATCACCGCGGAAGTTGGAGGAAAGCTTATCTATCTCGTCGAGAACGATAACAGGGTTCTCGCTCTTTGCATTGATAATTGCAGAAACAATACGTCCGGGCATTGCACCAACGTAGGTCTTTCTGTGTCCTCTGATCTCGGCCTCGTCATGCATACCACCGAGAGAAACGCGAGAGTATTTTCTGCCAAGAGCACGTGCAATAGATGCGGCAATAGATGTTTTACCAACACCGGGAGGGCCTACGAGACAGATGATCTGGTTCTTTACGTCGGGGGAGAACTGTCTAACGGCGACGAATTCAAGAATACGGTCCTTAACCTTGTTAAGTCCGTCGTGGTCAGCATCGAGTATCTTCTTTGCTGCCTCAACAGAAATCTTTTCATCATTCTTGATACCAAAGGGGTAGTCAAGGCAGGTGTCGAGATATGTACGGATTACAGTACCCTCAGCAGCACCGAAGGGAGTTTTGGAGAGCTTTGTAAGCTCCTTGTAGAGCTTCTCCTTGATCTCCTCGGGCATCTTTGCTGCGGCAATCTTTTCGTCATATTCCTTAAGCTCGTCATCGTCCTCAAACTCACCAAGCTCGGACTGCAGAGCCTTAATCTGCTCACGAAGGAAATAGTCCTTCTGATGCTTGTCAATCTTTTCTCTGACAGTCTTCTGTATCTCTCTCTCGCACTGAAGGATCATCATTTCCTCACCGAGTGCGATAAGCAGCTTTTCAAGTCTTGCGCGAGAGGTTACAGCCTCAAGAACGGTCTGCTTGTTCTTGTAGTCCATAAGCACAGAGGATGCTACAAAGTCTGCAAAATATCCGGGAGATTTAATTGCCTCTGCAGCAATTCTCATATCCTCATCAAAATTGGGATGAAGCTCGGCGATTTGACGAAGCATACTGTTTGCCTCGTTCATAAGTGCCTCAAGCTGACCGCTTACGCGGAAGCTCTGTCTCTCGTTCTTTGCGAGAACGGGGGCAACAAGATATCCGTTTTCCTCACTGACAGGACCGACCTTTGCGCGGGAGATACCCTCGAAGATAACGGAAATGTTACCGTGGGGATTTTTAACAACGTGCTTGATCTCTGCAACAACACCCATTTTGTAAAGGTCATCACCCTTAGGATTTTCGCAGGAAATGTCCTTCTGTGCCACAAGCAAAATTTTAGCATCGTGGAGAGTAGCAGCGGCTGTAAAAGCCTTAAGCGACATAGGACGAACTATCTCAATATTAAGCTGTACCGCAGGGAAGCCCACAAGTCCACGCAAGGGGATAAGCGGCAGCGTCAATTCTTCAAATATATCTATCTTATCTGACATTTTTTGTACCTTTCTGGTATTTGTACATATTTAATCAGTATATTATAACATATTTAAAATAAAAAGTCTATAGATTTATTAAAAATAATATGTTAATTAACCGTTGACAAAAGGCTCTTGCAGATGTATAATTTACATAAATCAGGAGGTGGATTATGTCATTATATAATTGTCCCGAGTGCTAGTCACCCGTTTCCCAATACGCTGAAAGCTGCCCCCATTGCGGCTTTCCAATGAAAGAGTACAAAGAATGGATTGAAAAATTAAATGACTTCGGTTACGACATATTGAGATATAATGATTTGGATGCTATTCCGGTTAAAGTTCTTATAAATTCTTCGGACAAGTATCCTATTGAATACGAGGGAGTTTATCTTACTCGGCAGGAACGTCTTTATGCTTATAACGAGCTTAATAAATACGTACTCACCGGCGTGGTTAATCCTTCAGTGGGCGTATATCTTGCCAGGGTGGAAAAGAAGGATAGCCTTCACATGCTTTATATTGCCACTGCTAAAGAGGATGGAAAGCTTTGCTGGTACTATGGTGATTGTTCAGAGGGCAAACATCCTGCCAACAACGACGGATTATCCTATTTTGACTCGTACTATCAAATGAGAAAGTGCGCTGTCAAAGTAATGTTTAATTGTGGTGAGAATACTCACGGTGTGGAAATGACGGACATGCTTGACACAATTCGCGCTGGTTATAATTTAAATACCGCCTTCTTAAAGGGAATTGAGGAATACGACGTTTCCTATAAAAATTATGTTGATAAAATCTATCAAGAGTATTATTACGAAGATTTTGATCAATATCGAAATCTTGACGATTGCTAATAATCAAAAATGCTGATACTATAAAGAACTCTCCGACAAAATCAGGGGAGTTCTTTTGTTATTTGTTTAGCTTTTGCTTATTACATCAAAAAGTGTGTACCCAGCGAAATAAAAATATTTTTATATTATTTACGGTTTATTTATTATTAATAATTGACATATCAATATTTTTGTGGTACAATAATTAATTACGATGGGTAATTATGGTCTTATGACGGAAAGGAGGTTACCTTTATGAGAATACTTGGCATTGACCCCGGATTTGCTACGGTTGGTTGGGCTGTTATCGACAGCGATAGAGGCAACCTTTATCCTGTAGCCTTCGGTGCGATTACTACACCGGCACACACCAATTTTGAGTCCCGTCTTTCGATAATTAAAAAGGACCTTGAAACGGTTATTGATAAATATTCACCTACCGAGATGGCAATAGAGGAGCTTTTTTTCAACACCAACATCACCACAGGTATTGCTGTGGCTGAGGCTCGCGGAGTGATACTCTGTACTGCTTACGAAAAGGGACTAAAAATCAGCGAGTACACCCCCTTACAGGTAAAGCAGGCCGTTGTTGGATACGGCAAGGCAGAGAAGCGCCAGGTTATTGCAATGGTAACTTCGATATTAAAGTTAAAAAGTCCCCCCAAGCCTGATGATACGGCAGACGCGGTGGCGATTGCCATCTGCCACTCTCAGTGCTTAGGGTCAAAAATAGGAAAGTATTATAATCAGAGGTAACAGTATGTGGTTAGCAGATAATTGGAAGGACTATACGGTAATAGATACATCTTCGGGAGAGAAGCTTGAAAAGTGGGGTAAGTACACACTTGTCCGCCCTGACCCCCAGGTTATTTGGAAAACAGAGAAGAAGAATCCCCTCTGGCGCACAGCCGATGCAAGCTATAAGCGCTCCAGATCGGGTGGCGGTGCCTGGAGTGACAATAAGCTCCCTGAGAGCTGGGTAATCTCCTACGGAGATCTCTCCTTCCGCATTAAGCCTATGGGATTCAAGCACACAGGTCTTTTCCCTGAGCAGGCAGCTAACTGGGATTGGTTTGGTGATCTTATTAAAAATGCAGGCAGACCCATCAAGGTGCTTAATCTCTTTGCATATACAGGCGGTGCAACCGTTGCTGCAGCAAAGGCGGGTGCACAGGTGGTGCACGTTGATGCTTCCAAGGGTATGGTTGCTGCGGCAAAGGAGAATGCCAGACTTTCAGGTCTTGCTGATGCACCTATTCGCTATATTGTTGACGATTGCAAGAAGTTTATTGAGCGCGAGATTCGCCGCGGAAACAAGTATGACGGCATAATTATGGATCCTCCCTCTTACGGCAGAGGTCCTACGGGTGAGGTATGGAAGATAGAGGAGAACATCGATGAGTTCGTTGCTCTTGCCGCCAACCTTCTCTCGGACGAGCCTCTCTTCTTCCTGCTTAATTCTTATACCACAGGCCTCTCCGCATCTACAATGAAATATATCACCTCGGTACGTCTTTTGTCTAAAAGAGGTGGATATTCCGAGGCAGACGAGCTTGGACTTCCCGTTGGAGATAGCGGACTTGCACTTCCTTGTGGATCCAGCGTTCGCGTAACATTCAAAAAGTAAGATTGGGTTAATAATGAAGGATTATATTATTAGAACAGAAATGCTTGGCTTTACGTATTCGGATGGAGAGTACGGTGAGGTGCGTGAGATACCTGCGCTTCAGAATGTAAGCATAGGCATTGAGAGAGGTAGCTATGTTGCCATTCTCGGACACAACGGCTCGGGTAAATCCACCCTTGCCAAGCTTCTCAATATGATTTTAGTTCCCACTACAGGCAAAATTTATATTGACGGTCAGGATATTACAGTAGATAATTTTTCTGACGATGATCTTTTTGCCATCCGTCGCAAGGTGGGTATGGTATTCCAGAATCCCGACAACCAGCTTGTTGCTACTGTGGTTGAGGAGGACGTTGCCTTCGGTCCTGAAAATCTTGGTTTGCCTAGAGAGGAAATCCGTAAGAGGGTTGATAGCTCGCTTGAGCTTGTTGGTATGACCGAGTATTCAAGACACGCACCACACAAGCTGTCCGGAGGACAGAAGCAGAGGGTTGCTATCGCAGGTATTATTGCAATGCGTCCCGACGTTATAATTTTCGACGAGTCTACCGCTATGCTTGATCCTCACGGCAGACGCGAGGTTGTTGATATAATGGAGCGACTCAACAAGGAGGAGGGCATTACAGTCCTCAATATTACTCACTATATGGAAGAGGCTGTAAGGGCAGATAGAGTTATCGTTATTAATGACGGTAAAATTGCTTTTGACGGCACTCCTCATGAGGTGTTTAAGAACGTGGAAAAGCTGAGAGCTATGGGCCTCGAGGCACCTCAGGGCAACGAGCTTGTGCTTGAGCTGAAAAAGGCGGGCCTCAAGATATCCGGTGATTCCTTGACTGAGGAAGAGTGCGTTGAAACACTCTATAAATTTCTTTCGTAAGACAGGAAATATTTAAAATGAATGAAATATTAAGACTTGAAAATGTTTCCTTTGTTTACGGAAAGGGAACTCCCTTTGAGAAGCGTGCACTTGATGATGTCAGTGTAACCTTTGAAAAGGGTAAAATAACAGGACTTATCGGTCATACAGGCTCGGGAAAGTCCACGCTCGTAAATTTGCTTAACGGCCTTTATAAGCCCACCTCAGGAAAGGTATTTCTTGATGGTAAGGATATATGGGAAGACCCTAAGGCAATTTCTAAAATCAGATATCGTGTTGGTCTTGTAATGCAGTATCCTGAATATCAGCTTTTTGATGAAACTGTAAGGGCAGATATCGGCTTTGGTCCAAGAAACCTCGGTCTTTCGGATGCTGAGATCAACGAGAGAGTAGAGGAGGCTGCAAGATTTGCAGGCGTGAGTGCCGACCTTCTTGATAAATCTCCCTTCGAGCTTTCTGGCGGTCAAAAGCGTCGTGTTGCTATTGCAGGTATTATTGCAATGCGTCCCGACGTGCTTGTTCTTGATGAGCCTGCGGCGGGTCTTGACCCTCGCGGCAGACGTGAAATTCTTGGCAGTCTTAGAGACTATGCCGACAGAATGAACGCTTCTGTTATCCTTGTTAGCCACTCTATGGAGGATATGGCTTTGTATTGCGATAATGTGGTTGTTATGAATTCTGCCAAGGTTTATCGTACGGGAACTGTAAATGAGATATTCTCGGAGGCCGATTCGCTCTTGTCTGTCGGACTCGACGTTCCTCTCATTTCGAGAGTTGCATCCGAGCTTCGTAAGCGCGGTATTATGCTCGAAGGAGAGCTTTATACAACCGCAGGTGTCAGAGATGCTATTCTCCGATATGTAAAGGAGGGAAGAAGATGATTTCAGATATTACTCTCGGTCAATTTTTCCCAGGTAGGTCTGTAATTCACAGGCTTGACCCTCGAACCAAGATTATTCTTGCAACTCTCTTCATTGTTTCGGTGTTTGTTGCTAATAATCCCGTTTCCTTCCTATTTCTTACTGTTTTTACTGTTATAATGATACTTTTAAGCAAAATTTCGCTTAAGGTTATTATTAAGGGTGTAAAGCCTATTATCTTTATCGTTATTTTCACCGCTTTGATTAATATCTTTTTAACCAAGGGAGAAGGTGCACCCCTCTTTTCCTTCTGGGTAATAGAAATCTATACCGAGGGTATCGCAAGAGCCTTGATGATGGCATTCAGGGTTATTTTGCTTATTGTGGGCACAAGCATTTTGCTTACCTATACCACCTCGCCGATTTCTCTAACTGACGGTCTTGAGTCGCTTCTTTCACCCTTAAAGGTTATCAAGGTGCCTGTTCATACCTTTGCTATGATGATGTCCATAGCACTTCGCTTCATTCCCACACTCGTTGAGGAAACAGAGAAGATTATGAATGCACAGAAATCTCGTGGTGCAGACTTTACCTCAGGCTCTCTCGTTCAGCGAGGCAAGGCACTTATTCCTATTCTCGTTCCTCTCTTTGTATCCTCGTTTAAGAGAGCAGAGGAGCTTGCAACTGCGATGGAGTGCCGTTGCTACCGCGGTGACAACAACCGCACCAAGCTTGTTAAGCTTGAATACAAGGGAATTGATGTTGTGTTTATGATTCTCTTTGCTCTTATTCTCGCTTTGCTTATTTCTCTTTCTATCGTGCCTTATAAATTCGAGTCATTCGGCATTCTTTATGGTATTCTTTTCTATAAGGTATAAGGTGGCTCTATGATGTATTTAGCAAAGATAAAGTATCTTGGTACTGATTTTCACGGCTTTCAGGTTCAGCCCGAGCTTAGAACCGTGCAGGGCGAGCTTAACGCAGCCTTGAATCAGGCATTCGGCTTGCCCTGTAAGGTAACCGGATGCAGCAGAACAGATGCAGGTGTACACGCTAACGAGTTTTGCGTAAAGGTAGAATGTCCCGGCGGTACAATCCCTGCCGATAAGCTTCCTATTGCGGTCTCTCGCTTTCTGCCTAATGATTTGTCCCTGTTTTACGCAGAAGAGTGTGCTGATGAGTTTCATCCACGTTATGACGTAAAGGAAAAGGAATATCTTTACAGAATTATAAACTCCAGAATTTACGATCCCTTTGAGTTCGGTCGCGCATGGTTTGTTGCAAGACCCATAACCGACGAGGGAATAAATCGTATGAATGAAGCCGCAAGGCATATTATAGGTAAGCGGGATTTTGCTACCTTTATGGCTGAGGGCTCGGATATAGTGGATACCGTTCGTACAGTAACCGCACTTACGATAGAGAAAAAGGGCGATCTTGTTGAGATTCGCATTTCGGCTGACGGCTTCCTTTATAATATGGTGCGTATTATTGTAGGTACTCTTACCGAGGTTGCATTTGGTAGATTTAATCCCGATGATATGCCCGAAATTATCGCATCAAAGGATAGATCCAGAGCAGGAATGACGGCTCCTGCCGACGGTCTTTACTTAAATCAGGTGAAATATTAATTTCCTTTATTTCCATTAAAACAACAAAATATAAATTGCCCTTTGTGACAAAATTACGGTAGGTCACAAAGGGCTTTTTTTTATTAAAAGGGGATTGATATGCACAAATCGATACAGATTGTATTTATCGCAAAATGGATATTTATTATAAGTATAGTAGTTTTGCTCGCGTTCGCAGGGCTTATATTTTATGTATATAGCGGAATAAATTTCGAGAGAGACGAGCGACTTTTCGAGGGTTCGCAAGGCTTTGAATCAACAGGATTTTATGCCACGGACGGTGAAGAATGGATACTGGTTGAAACAAGCGGCTCACTAACTAAAAGCTATTATTCTCTTGATGAGATAAGTTCTTATGTAAAAGATGGATTTGTTGCCGTAGAGGATAAGGAGTTTTATAAGCATAAGGGTGTAAATATTAAAAGAACAATTCTTGCTGCCATAAATTATATTACAAAAAGCAAAAGGGCCTTTGGTGCATCTACAATTACACAGCAGGTTGTTAAAAACATAAGCGGAGATAATGAGTTTAGCTTAAAAAGAAAGCTTGAGGAAATAATAAGGGCTATTCATATTGAGAGAAGCTACAGCAAGGAGGAGATACTCGAGGTATATCTTAACGTTATACCTATGAGTGATAATATATACGGTATTGGTGCTGCGGCAAAGGCCTATTACGGCTGTGAGCCAAGCGAGCTTACACCCGAGCAGGCAGCTACGCTTATTGGAATAACAAATGCTCCTACGGCCTATAGTCCTTATATAAATCCCGATGCTTGCCAGAGAAAAAGAAACGTTGTATTATCGGTAATGAGTAATGAAGAGATTATAAATAGTAATGACTATGAGGATTTGATAAATACACCTCTTAAGGTTATACCGAGGGAAGAAAGGTCGGACAGGATAGACTCCTGGTTTGTAGAAAGGGTTATTGATGAGGTATGCTTTGATTTGGAGGCCCAATATGATATATCCTATTCGGCAGCCAGACTAATGCTTCTCGGCGGAGGATATAAGGTATATACCACGATGAATATTCGAGCACAGGCCATTCTTGAAAACTACTTTGAGGATGAAGATAATTTTCCTAAAGAAATTAAGGATGGGCTTAACTATGCAATGACGATTACCGACTCCGAAAGCGGCAATCTGGTGGCAATTGTGGGTAGTACGGGAGTGAAGAAGGGAAACAGACTTTTGAACCACGCGCTTATTCCGCATATTCCGGGATCGGTCTTAAAGCCTGTTGCTCTTTATGCACCGCTTATTGACCAGGGAAGAATAAACTGGGCAAGTGTGCTTGACGACGTGCCTGTTAGTTTCACATCCGAGAACGGAGAATACAGAGAATATCCAAAAAACTCACCCGAGGTATACGACGGACTTACAACCGTAAAGGATGCGCTATGCAGGTCCAAGAATACGATTGCGGTAAGACTTTGCAATATGCTGGGGTCAGAAAAGGTTTTTCGCCTTTTACGCGATGCGTTTGGTATTGATACCTTAATTGAGAAGGAAGGGAATATTACAGATATAGCAACGTCGCCAATGGCCCTTGGACAATTGAGTAGAGGAGTTTCCTTGCTTAAACTTACAGAATGCTTTAGCGTGTTTACAGGTGACGGAAAAATGCGTCAGTCAACAAGCTACTATAAGGTTGTGGATTATAACGAAAAGCTTTTGATAGAGAAGAAAAAAGAAGAAAAAACAATATTTAAAAGCACAACCGCAAAAATAATGAATCAATTGCTGATGACGGTAGTGAACGAGGGCACAGCAAAAAGCATTACTCTAAAGGATAAAGTAAATACCGCAGGCAAAACTGGAACGTCAGGCGGAAGCAAGGACAAGCTTTTTGTGGGGTATACTCCATATTTTACAGCAGGAATATGGTGTGGATACGATAAATCCGATAAGGCAATAGGCGCTTTGTCTAAAAGTCATTTGAAAATATGGGATGAAATTATGTGCCTAATTCATGATGATAGCATAATAAAAGAGAAAAATCTTGAATTTTCCACCGATGGATTACTATATTTACCCTATTGCAAGGACTCGGGAAAGGGGTATTCATCAAAATGCATCTATGATCCAAGAGGAGAAAGGTTAGAGTACGGATATTTTACAGAGGATAATCAACCCCTCGGTAATTGCGACAGACACGTTCTTTGCTATTATGACACGTTAACAAAGGGAATCGCCTCGTCGATGTGTTCAAATGAGGACTTGACGCTTGTATCACTCATTGCGGTTAATGACAGAGCATTTCCAAAAGAAATAATTGTAAATGATGCGGAGTTTGTATACCGAGACATTGACAGATATACCGAGAGACCGATAGACTATTCGCTTCCTTATTTTTATTACACCATACCCGATGGTGTATTTGTTGGAAGAAGCAAGGGGAGAAAACAATTTAACTCAAATTGCTATATTCATAGCGATTGATATTTACTTTTACTATCATTTATGCTACAATAACCTTGGAGGGTAATATGGAATACAAGGTTATTTATTCAAACAGACGAACTATATCGCTTAGCATAAAGGATGAAAAGCTAATTGTCAGAGCGCCCTACGGCACTTTAAAAAGTCGTATTGACAGCGTGGTTTTAGAGCACTCTGATTGGATTATGAAGCATATCAATAAACAGAAGCAGAGAAATGAGACCCTAGGTGAATTGACAGAGGATAGAATCAAGGCATTAAGACGTGCAGCCAAAGAAACGTTGCCTATCAAGGTTGAGTATTATTCGAGAATTATGGGGTTAAAATACGGCAGAATAACTATCACGAGTGCAAAGACACGTTTTGGGTCCTGCTCGTCAAAGGGAAATCTATCCTTCTCCTACTTGTTAATGCTTTATCCTGACAGCGCTATTGATTACGTTGTTGTTCACGAGCTTGCACACCTTAAAGAGATGAACCATTCACCAAGGTTTTATAAAATCATAGAAGAGGTTCTTCCCGATTATAAGGAAAGAAAAAAGCTATTAAAAAAATGAGAAGCTGTTGGGCTTCTCATTTTTTATATTCAACGCTATGTGACACAAGCCTGTCACCCTGATAGCAAAGCTTTAAGGAAAAAAACTCGGTGTTTCTGTCAAGAAGGTCGAAAAAGATTTTATCTCCCTCCCAAATGGGCAGGGTATTAATATCGCATTTCTTCACCCACTCAAGCTTGCCCTCGTCACAGTTGTAATCTATTTCACCCTCAAACTCGGTTGCAGTAAAAAGATGCATATATTCTGTGCCAAACTCGTCGGATACAAAGGTGACGATACCTCTGTAATTAAGATTTTTAACCTCAAGACCTGTCTCTTCCTTGATCTCACGTCTTGCACAGTCAAAGGGGGATTCTCCGGGCTCAAATTTTCCGCCTACGCCTATCCACTTATACTTGTTCATATCGTTCTTTTTCTTGATACGGTGAATCATTAGATAGGAATCATCATGTTCAATATAGCAAAGAGATGTGTTAAACATATATTAACCTCGCTTTCATATATATTTTAGCACTTTTTATAATAAAATTCAAGAAAAAGTTATAAAAAAGATATTGACTTTTCCGATACTTGAGGTATAATAGTTAAGTGGTTAATTATTAAACGTTTAATAAATTGTAGAAAGGGTATATAATATGTCAGAATCAAAGCTTACAAGAGCAATTGAGATAATGATTAAAACCAATCATATGCACAAGGCATTGATTGACGCAAAGGTCGGCAAGCTTGGTATTCATAGAACGCAGCATAGGATACTTATGCATCTGGCAAGACACGACAAGCTTCCGTCACAAAAGGATCTTGCCGAGCATCTTAACGTTACACCTGCCGCTGTAACCGTCGCATTGAAGAAGATTGAAAAAGACGGATACGTGGAAAGAACTCTTGGACAGGATAACAGATACAACGAGCTTAGCATTACAGAAAAAGGCAGAGAAGTGGTAAAGAGAACAAGATCGATGTTTTCAAAAAATGACACGGCGATGTTTGACGGCTTTACCGACTCGGAGCTTGAAATATACATTGCGTGTATGGAGAAGCTTCAAAGTAACATAGCAAAGCAACATGAAAGGAAGGAAAATTGATGAAAAGATGGTTTAAATATGTAAAGCCCTACTTGTCATCCTTTATTCTTGGACCGACAGGCATGATTTTAGAGGTAATAGGCGAAATGTTTATGCCTATTATATTAAAGGAGCTTATTAACCGCGCAAACGAGAACACTCTGACTATTCCGCAGAGCATAGGATTTATGTGTATTCTTATTGCTATCGTTCTTATTATGATGGCAGGCGGTGTTGCAGGTGCGTATTTCGGTGCAAAGGCATCGGTTAACTTTGCGGCCGACCTTCGTCGCGATCTTTATGCAAAGGTGCAGCAGTATTCCTTCGCTAATATTGATAAATTCTCTGCAAGCTCTCTTGTAACAAGAATGACAAACGACGTAACCCAGATACAGAACTTTGTAAATATGCTTCTTCGTATGGCACTCCGTTCACCCGGTATGCTTATTGGAGGCATTATTATGGCTATTTCCATTAAGCCCAGCCTTTCTGTTGTTCTCGCGGTGACTATGCCTATAATGCTTCTTGTTATCGGCGTGCTTATTATGATTGGTTTCCCCAGATTTGAGAAACTGCAGAAAAAGGTGGATAAGCTTAATTCCACCGTTCGCGAGAACGTTACCAACGTTAGAGTAGTTAAGTCCTTCGTTCGTGAGGATTATGAGATTAACAAATTCTCCGAAGACAACGCAGACCTTAAAAATAGCGGTATGAATGCTGTAAAGATACTTATCTGGGCAGGCCCTGTTATGAACATCTTTATGTACATCACCGTAATCGCTGTTATTTGGTCGGGACATCATATCGTTCTTGGTGGCGGTATGCTTGTTGGTGACCTTTCTGCATTCGTTACCTATACAACACAGATTCTTTCTTCTCTTATGATGGTATCTATGCTCTTCATGTTCTCCTCCCGTGCACTTGCATCTGGTAAGAGAATTTGCGAGGTGCTTGACGAAGAAATTGATATTATAGACACATATTCTTTGGCAGAAAACGTAGTTACCGCAGGTGAGATCGAATTTAAGAACGTTTCCTTCCGTTACTATAAGCATAGCGAGGAGGCCGTGCTCGATAACATTAATTTGACTATTCCTGCAGGCTCTACCGTTGGTATAATCGGTTCAACCGGTTGTGGAAAGACAACTCTTGTTTCTATGATTCCCAGACTTTATGACGTTGACAGCGGAGAAGTGCTTGTTGACGGTGTAAACGTTAAGGAATACTCGCTTACTGCTCTTCGTGACGGCATCGGTATGGTGCTCCAGAAGAATCTTTTGTTCTCGGGTAGCATTGAGTACAATCTTCGTTGGGGTGATGCTGATGCAACAGACGAGGAGATGATCAGAGCCTCCGAGCATTCTGCTGCACACAAGTTTGTTTCTACATTTAAAGAGGGATATGATACTCTTCTTGATAAGGGAGGTATGAACCTTTCTGGTGGTCAGAAGCAAAGACTTTGTATTGCACGCGCCCTTCTTAAGAAACCCAAGATTCTTATTCTTGATGACTCTACAAGTGCGGTTGATACCGCAACCGAGAAGCAGATCAGAGATGCATTTGCAACCGATCTGCAGGGCTGCACGAAAATTATTATTGCACAGCGTATTTCCTCCGTTAAGGATGCCGATACCATAATCGTTATGGATGACGGTAAGATTACAGGTATTGGTACTCACGATCAGCTGCTTGAGAGCAACGAGGAATACAGCGAAATCTATTACTCTCAGATGGATAGAAAGGAGGCGTAATATGTCAAGAAAGCTTGAAGATCTTCAAAAACAGTATAACAGCGTCTCCCACGGAATGTCTTTAAGAGGTGGCGGTCCCGGTCGTGGCCACGGTCCTGGTGGAAAGGGAAAGCCTAAGAATGTAGGAAATACGGTAAAACGCCTGCTTTCCTACGTTGGAAAATATAAGCTGAGACTTATTTCGGTTTTCCTCTGTATGTTTCTTACTACAATATCCTCCCTTTGTGCAGGATATCTTATTGCTCCCATTATTAACCGCATCACTCGTGAGGTTAATCCCGAGGCAATCCTTGATCCCAGCCCCCTTGAGATCGCGGCTGATAAGATCATCGAAAAGTTTGTTTCCTTACCCCTTATTTCATCTTTGATGGATACAAGCGTGGGTGCTGTTACCGTGTACGTATTCGGTGCACTTCTTATCCTTGGTACGGTATATAGCATATCCGCCTTTGGCAGCTATTTGCAGTCACGCCTTATGCTTTCGGTTTCTCAGAATTCTATTAAGACTATAAGAAACGATCTCTTTGAGGCATTGCAGAAGCTTCCCGTAAGATACTTTGACTCTCACCCCACAGGTGAGATTATGAGCCGCTTTACCAACGACGTTGATAATATCGACGTTATGCTAAACAACTCGCTTACCTCTATTGTAAGCGGTACTATTTCTCTTGTTGGTACGTTCATCTTTATGCTGACTACTAACATCTGGCTTACACTCATTACCGTATTGTTTATGCCTCTGCTTATGTTCTCTGCAGGTACTATCGCAAAGAACTCGTCCAAGTACTTTGGTTCACAGCAGGCAGCTATCGGTGCAGTAAACGGTTATATCGAGGAAACTATCAGTGGCCAGAAGGTAATCAAGGTGTTCAACCACGAGGATGAGTGCATTGAGGAGATGAATCTTCTTAACGAGGACCTTCGTGACAAGCAGGAAAAGGCACAGTTCTGGGGCGGTGTAACAGGTCCTATTATGCACAACATCAGCCTTATTTCCTACGCTGTAACACTTGGCGTTGGTGGTGTGCTTATAGTAACTACAGGCTTTACTCCCGGTGCACTTACCGTTTTTGCCAACTACTCAAAGCAGTTCTCCATGCCCATTAGCCAGCTTTCTCAGCAGGTTTCCACCTTGTTTGCAGCTCTTGCAGGTGCAGAGCGTGTGTTTGCTGTAATGGATGAGGTTACCGAGGCACCCGATCAGGATGATGCTATTGAGGATCCCATTGTCGGTCACGTTGTACTTGAGAACGTTACCTTCGGTTACGTTCCCGATAAGGTTGTTCTTAAGAATATCAGCCTCTACGCAAAGCCCGGTCAGAAGATCGCATTCGTTGGTTCGACCGGTGCAGGTAAAACTACTATTACTAATCTTCTCAACCGCTTCTATGATATTGAGGAGGGAACTATTACCATTGACGGTAAGCCTCTTAAGTCCTTTAAGCGCGATTTCCTTCGTCAGAATATTGCTATGGTTCTTCAGGATACCCACCTGTTTACAGGTACTGTAATGGAGAATATCCGTTACGGTAGGCTTGATGCAACCGATGAGGAGGTTATTGCCGCCGCAAAGACCGCAAGTGCGCACAGCTTTATTATGCGTCTGGAAAACGGTTACGATACCGTGCTTGAGGGAGACGGAGCCAATCTTTCTCAGGGCCAGCGCCAGCTTCTTAACATTGCCAGAGCAGCACTTTCTAAGGCACCTATACTTGTTCTTGACGAGGCAACATCCTCTGTTGATACCCGTACTGAAAGACACATCGAAAGAGGTATGGATAGACTTATGAAGGATAGAACAACCTTCGTAATTGCTCACAGACTTTCTACCGTTCGTAATTCCAACGCCATCATGGTGCTTGAAAAGGGCGAGATTATTGAGCGTGGCGACCACGACGATCTTCTTGCACAGAAGGGCAGATACTACGAACTTTATACAGGTCTTAAGGAGCTTGATTAATAAAAAATAAAGGAGCAGATTAATTCTGCTCCTTTTTAAATGCTATAAATTTAATTTTTAAGCAAGCTTTGCAAGTGCAAGGTCAATTCTCTTAAGAGCCTCTTCTTTGCCGATAACCTCCATAATTTCGGTGGCACCACCGGGAGTAGCGGTCATACCGGAAACCGCGATACGTACGCACCACATAAGAGTACCGGTCTTGATCTGAAGCTTCTCTGCGATAGGCATAAGAGAAGCAAAGAGTGTATCGTTATCAAAGCTTTCTACATCGGAGAGAAGTGCTTTTGCCTCTGTAAGAACGGTCTTAACGATATCAAAATCGGCAATCTTGTTTTTCTTGTTAAGGAAGAGCTCCTTCTCATACTCGGGAAGAGCGATGAAGAATTCCATTCTCTCGTTGATCTCGGAGAGCTTTGCAATTCTGGTCTTAAGAAGACCAAGCATCTTCGACTTGTTGATGTTAGAGGGGATCTCTACCTTAATGAATTTCTCTATAAGCTCATTGAACTTTTCATCCTCAAGCTTGTGAACATACTCACCGTTGAACCAAAGAAGCTTCTCAAAGTCGAATACAGAGGGGGACTTGGATACACCGTCAATAGTGAATACTTCCTTAAGCTCGTCAAGAGTAAAGAACTCCTGCTCACCGCCCTTGGGACACCAGCCGAGAAGGGAAATGTAGTTGATAATAGCCTCGGGAAGATAGCCGTCTGCCACAAGATCCTGGAAGGAAACAGCACCGTGACGCTTGGAGAGCTTGGAAATATTGCCCTCTGCATCCTTACCCATAAGGAGAGGAAGATGAACGTAGGTGGGTCTTTCCCAGCCAAATGCATCGTAAAGAAGAACGTACTTGGGGGTAGAGGTAAGGTATTCAGAGCCTCTCACTACGTGGGTAACACCCATAAGGTGGTCATCAATAACGTGGCAGAAGTTATATGTGGGGTAGCCGTCAGCCTTCATAAGGATCTGGTCCTGAAGCTCCTCGTTGTTCATAGAAATATCACCGAATACCTCGTCGTGATAGCTGGTAACACCCTCGGTAGGCATCTTCTGACGGATAACAAAGGGAATACCTGCCTTAAGGTTTGCCTCAACCTCTTCCTTGGAGAGATTACGGCAATGACGGTCGTAACCGCCGGTAGCATCAGCCTCGTGAAGAGCCTCAAGACGCTCCTTGGTGCAGAAGCAGTAGTAAGCATGTCCCATTTCAACAAGCTTCTTTGCATACTCCATATAGATCTCCTTACGCTCGGACTGAACGTAGGGGCCATGCTCACCGCCAACGTCGGGACCCTCATCCCAAAGAAGACCGGTCATATTAAGTGTGGATTTGATAACGTCGGTAGCACCCTCAACAAAACGCTGCTGGTCGGTATCCTCTATACGAAGGATAAACTTACCGCCGTCGTGCTTACCGATAAGATAGGAATAAAGCGCAGTTCTAAGGTTACCGATGTGCATATAACCTGTAGGGCTGGGCGCAAATCTTGTTACTGTCATAGTTTTTCTCCTAGTTTTGTTTATATCACCGTACATTTTAACACAAAATTAATATTTAGTCAATCTAATTGTGTAAAATAATTTGACATTCTGTGATAAAATATGTTAAAATAAAGTAAACAACGAGCAAGGGAGTACATTTAGTGTTTAAAACGTCCTTTTCAAAATATCTTGCTGCATTTATTTTGATAATATTTGTTAGCTTTGCCATACTGTCCACAACAATTACCGGACTTATGCGTACTTACGCCTTTCACGATACAGAGGAAAGACTTAAAAAAGAAAATAGCATTATAGTTGATTTGATAATGGAAAACGGTGTTTCAAGCGTGGATCAGGAGCTTCAGCTTATAGCCGAGGTGATTGAGCCTATGATCAATCTTAACTCCGACTACGAGGTAATGATTGCCGATAAGAACGGAATTCCTGTTTTATATACTGCTACCGATGAAAATACAGAGCATAAAAGCGTAGAGATCAACGTTAATAACGAAAAGGGATTGCCTAAAATTAATTTTGATCAGTTCGAAATGACTGCAACTCCTGATGGAAATATCGAATACGTTTATAACGGAAGCATTGATAAGACCGAGGAAAAATATACTCTTTATGCTAAAACAGTTATGAAGGATGGGGAAATAGTATTGCGAGTTATGACTATGGCCTCGACCACAAGAGAGCACCGATTTGTTAGCATTACTCAAAGAGTCGTAATGAACAGCTCTCTTGCCGTAATGATTGCAGCGGTTGTAGGCGCTTACTTCATAACTATGCGTATTATTCAGCCTCTTAAGAAGATGACCGATGCGGTTCAGGAGTTTGGTAAGGGTGATTTCTCCATCAGAGTTGAGGTTTCGGATAAAAATCACGAGGTTGCGGAGCTTTCTAAGGCCTTTAACAATATGGCAGAATCGCTTGGGAACCTTGACAAAATGAGAAATTCCTTCCTTGCTAACATTTCCCACGATCTAAGAACTCCCATGACAACTATTTCAGGATTTATTGACGGAATTAACTCGGGTGCTATCCCTCCCGAGAAGCACGAGTATTATCTTGGTATTATTTCTGCTGAAATTCATAGACTTTCTCGTCTCGTGTCCCAGCTTCTTGACATCTCAAGACTTGAGTCGGGTGAGAGAAAGTTTGATTATTCCGACTTTGATATAGCCGAGATGGCCAGAATTATTCTCATTTCCTTTGAGCAGAAGATTGAGGACAAGCGACTCGACGTAGAGTTTGATGCTGAATTTGACGGTATGTATGCAAGAGCAGATAAGGATGCAATTTATCAGGTTCTTTACAACCTTTGTCATAATGCAATAAAGTTTGCTAATAATAACGGAAAATTTAAGATATCTATCTCGAGGATTACAGATACAAAGCTCAGAGTTTCTGTATATGATCAAGGACAGAGTATTAGTCAGGATGATGTAGGTATGGTCTTTGACCGTTTCTACAAAACAGATAAGAGCCGCGGTCTTGATAAGTCGGGCGTGGGTCTTGGACTTTACATCTCCAAGACAATTATCGATGCCCACGGAGAAACCATTGGAGTTGAGGCCTTTGAGGACGGATGTGAGTTCTGGTTCACACTTACCGAGGGCGTTCAGCCTCAGAAAAGAAAGATATAAATAAGTTTAGCCACAGTTTGCAAAATGCAAATTGTGGCTATTATTTTTAGGCAGAAATTAAATTGTGCCTGTGATAGTTAATACGGACACACCTGGAGTGGTGGTAATGATGCCTGTATCGGGGTCTCTTACAAAGCTTGCAGCAGGTACTGTAACCGCACCTGCGAGAGTAGTGAATTCACCCGTAGCTTCATCATAATTATAGTCTGTTCCAAGTGTAAGAGCCGTACCGTTAAGGCTTGCGGTGACGTTATTTAATATCGGGTTGAACACGTCGGTAATAATTGCATCATCGGTTGCCCTAACGGGTAGATTGCCGTGGTTCTGGATGATAAATGTGTAGGTAACCTGATCACCGCAGGTTAGAGTTTCGGGACAAACCGCCTTTGCGATGGTAAGCAATGCCTCGTCTCTGGTCGGTACCTCGGATGTAGCTGACAGCTCATCGCATACACCCTCACCGCTTGCATCCACTGTGTTTATGATCGAATCGTCAAGGCCCAGAGGTGCATATTCATTTGTACGCGCCTCGTAAAGTATTGTAACGTTGCCGTTTGCGGGAATGGTAATACCGCTTATGACAAGGGAAGGACCTGCTACAACGGTGGGAGCAGGCTGTAGCACACCGTTCTGGTAATAAAGTATGCTACCGTCAACGTAATTTAAGGGCACCAAAGTAGTACCGCCAAGGGTAGTAAACGCACCTAAATTGTCGGTTACGGTAATATCGGGCTTTGCGGTGTCATCTACGTTGACAATATTTATAGCATAGGCTATATTATCTCCCGCACCGTAATCTGTTGTTACGGCTGTTTTGGTTAAACTGACCCTTGTTACGACTTCGCCTTCGGTAATATTCGAGCTTGTAACTCGTCCGCCGAAAGAAAGATTTGCTTGGTTGTAAAAATTAGCCATTTCAAACTCCTGTTTTTCATAGGGAATTATATCCCTATCTACATTTTATGTGGAATAGCAATTTTTGACAAAAGAAAAAGCGCCTAAAAAGGCGCTTGGTGCGGGTAACAGGAGTCGAACCTGCACGAATTAACACCAGATCCTAAGTCTGGCGCGTCTGCCAATTCCGCCATACCCGCATTCCTATGTTATTCTATCACAAAAGAACTATAATGTCAACCCAAAAATTTAAAATATAAATACTTCGATTTGTATAAAATTGCACAAATCTATTGACAATATTTTCTTTATATAGTACAATATATACAGTAATCTTTTTGAAAGGTGATTTGCTATGAAAAAAACAATGCTCAGATTTGCGATCCTTTGTTTAGCAGCAGTTCTTTGCCTGACTGTTTTATCCGGATGTGATTTGTTTACATCTAAATATGACATTCAGTGGAATGCTGTTTTTGAAAAGGAAACGTCAGAAAACGTATCTATTACCGTAGATGGATATGACCGTGTGCCTGATAAGGTTTCCATCGGTGAGGAAATATCCTTCACCCTTGAAGGAACAAACGGTTATTACGTTTACAGAGTAAAGATCAACAACCGTAAGGTAACTCCCAATGAAAACGGTAAATACGTTGTAACCGTAACACAGGATACCGAGGTTGAGATCACTCTTAGAGAAAAGGTGGCATCTGTTGTTATGCCTGACCTTGAATTCTTTGCAGGTCAGGAGATTGACCGCAAGGCTGTTGAGGCAGAGATAGTATATGCTACCGGTAGAAGCGAAAAGACCAATAAGTATTCTATTGTATATCAGAATGAGTCTGCAGACAGCTTCTCTCTCGGTGATACCTATTATTCTGTTAAAGTAAGCGCAGATAGAGAAAACCTTTATACAGTTACACTCAAGAGTCCCGTTGCTTGCAAGGGAACTATTGACCCTCACGGCGGCGTTATTTCGGATGCTTATTTCGAGGCTCTTAAGTCCAATACAGATATTACAAACGTTCAGCGCGATGCTAACGGTGTTATTACATTCCTTTACACCAAGCCTCTCAGCAAGGATATTGCTTTGCCCTCCGGTAGCGAAATTACCAAGGGTGACGGTGACGATTTTACCTTCAATTCCTGGTCTGGCAAGTTTAGTGCGGGAACAAGCAAGAGCGTTGATGCTGTAGCAAAGTTTGATGCTAAGCTCGTAACTCTTGATAGCGTAAAGTTCGAGCTCAGAACCGTTGACGGTGAGGAGGTTCCTTATCTTGTTATTACAGGTAAGTACGTTGGTGCTACCAGTGTATATCTCTATCTTGCAGAAACCAATAAGGGTATCGAGCTCGCCGGTCCTACTGTTGGCGGCGATGCAGAGCGCGGAGATAGCTTCGAGCTTCTCTTCGACCTTAGAGAAACCAACATTAAGGAATACATAGGCTCTTGGATGGATATTCAGATCAGATCCGATATTGACGGTTATTCCGAAGTTCAGGAGTTTAACGTTGTGGATAATGCCGACATCGAGATCGACCTTAGCTCCAATCTTCTTCACAGAGGATACAGCTACGTATTCCAGACCTATGACGGTCTCTTAAAGCTTGAGACCAGCGAGTATTTTGACAACGGCTATAAGCTTAGCTACACTGTTAATGATAAGGGTGAGGTTATTCTTACTATCGCAGGTAACGTTGTTACTTCCTATGCTGGCAACTATGTAAAGCTTGACATTGAGTACGATAGCTCCTCAGGTAACGTATTCCTTGATCCTCAGTATTGCTTGATCGATAAGAACGGTAACTATTCTGTTTCCTTCAATCTCTTTGATATTCCTATCGGTCACAACGCATATGTTCACTTCTGGATTATCGATAATATGGAAGATGAAAATCGCATCTTCACACCTAAAGAGAACAATCTTCTTAACGAATGGTGTATGAACACCAACCTTGATTCCAAGTACACCGGCGTAGGTCTTATTACCGACGGTGGTATCAAATGTCCTAATCCCGACAGCACCAAGACCTACTTTGTAGGTAAGGGTAAATGGGGTGGTATTACCATTTACGGTAAGAATGATACAGAGATGTCTTACTCCACAAATTCCGCTGAGATTTATATCGAAGACGGTAGAGTAAAGATTGCCGTTGTCGGTAGCTATACTGGAACTAAGGAAGGTATCGAGGCAGAGCTTAATACTTGGGCGTATGACGTAATGGAAAATCCTTATGCTGCAAGTAACGGTTCTTCTTGGAACGGTGGATGGACCGCTCACACTCCTCCCTATGTAATTACCGTATCCGATGACGGTAGCTTCAGATTTATCTTTGACGTTACCGATATAGGATGGGAAAATAGTCATGCAAAGGCTTGCTATACCTTCCATCTTGGAAGAGCAGGTACAGGCTCTGGCGACAACGCTAACCCCGACCTTATACTTACAGGCAGCCTTGGTAATTCCTCGGTAACTCATAACGGCAAAACCTATAGCCTTATGTCCGAGCCCGGTGCATCGAGCGATGGTGCTAAATTCTGGGGTTGTCTTGGACTTACCATTCAGTAACATCTTTCATTGGCATAAATAAAGGAGATTTTTATGAGTAAAGTTATAGCTTTAGTATTGCTCATTGCATTATGCGTTGGTAACTATTTCGCGTACAATTATGCTACCGTTATTACCAACTTCCTCTGCGGTACAGGAGAGGATTTCTCGAATGCAAAGCTTACCTTGCAGGAAAGTGATGCACTCTGTCAGACCATAGGCAACGAGAGTATGGTTCTTCTTAAAAACCAGAATAACGTTCTTCCTCTTGAGGATTATGAATACGTAAACATCTTTGGTTGGGGCGCAACCGATGAGGGCTTCCTTCTTAAGGGTGTTGGTAGTGGTTCCTCCACTATCTCTGCAAAGAAGCAGGTTACTCTGCTTGATGCATTTGACGATTCTGATGAGTACATCGAGTACAACCAGGATATAATCGACTTCTACATGGACTTTGGTGAGGCTAATTCCAGAAGACTCAGATTCAATTCCAGCCTTTCCAAGAACAACGTTTTCAATCTTGCCGAGCCTTCGGTATCCGATCTCGAGCCTCTTATCGAGGATGCACAGTTCTTCTCGGATGTAGCAATCTTCGTTATCAGCCGTTGCGGCGGTGAGAACCTTGGCGGTAGCGCAAACGGTGACCTTCCTCAGGGATATCTTAATATTACCGAGGAAGAGCAGGCGACTCTTGATCTTATTGCAGATAGCTTTGAAACAGTTATCGTCCTTCTTAACACCACCAACACTATGCACACCGGTTTCCTCGAGGATGAGAGAATTGATGCTGCAATTTACGTTGGTATCACAGGTCAGTCTGCTGCAACTGCAATTCCCAGAATCCTTACCGGTGAGATCTCTCCCTCCGGTAAGCTTGCAGACACCATGACCTACTATGACAAGTATGATCCTACCTATAAGAATATCGCGGCAGGCTCTAACCAGTACGTTGAGGACATTTACTACGGCTACAAGTGGTATGAAACCGCAGACGTAGAGGGTTATTGGGCAGATATCGATAATACCTACGGTAAGGGTTATGACGGCGTTGTACAGTATCCCTTCGGCCACGGTCTCTCTTACACCGATTTCTCTTGGGAAATCAGCTCTCTTTACACTCTTGATGAGACAGGTGAAATTAAGAACGAGATTGATTTTACCGATAAGGTTTCTCTTGATAACGTTGATCCCGGCACAACGTTCTATTTAGACGTTAAGGTTACCAACGTTGGTGATTACTTCGGTAAGGACACCGTACAGCTTTATTTCACTCCTCCTTATACTAAGGGCGAGGTAGAGAAGGCACACGTTAACCTTCTTGATTTTGCAAAAACTCCTAACGAGCTTAATAGCAACGAGGCTACTACAATTACTCTTTCCTTTACTCCCTATGATCTCGCATCCTACGACTGCTATGATAAGAATGGCAACGGTAGTGCAACATACGAGCTCGATGACGGTGAGTACAAGATTAAGCTTATGACTAATAGCCACGATATGAAGAACTCCGAAATCAATGAGCTTACCTTCGTTGTTTCTAAGGATATTATCATTGATAAGGACCCTGTTACCGGTGCAGAGATTAAGAACCGTCTTACAGGTGACACCGCATACCTTGGTCTTGCTATTGATGCACTTGCTATCGGCGGTGCACAGTATATGACTCGTGCGGACTTTGTTGGTACATTCCCCAAGACTACAGCTCCCAGACCCTCCGGCTCTATTATCAATGAGGCTAACCAGGCCTACAACGATGCTCCCTTCGAAAGCCTTCCTCCTGTAAATACAGGCAGCAAGAATAACCTTTATCTTGCAACCCTTGAGGGTGGTAGCAAGGCTAGCCAGAGCCAGCTTGAGGGAAGCGGCGGTGCACAGCTCGTATGGAACTATGAGCTTATGAGCGATCTTATCAACTATGATAGCAGCACTTGGGATCTCCTTCTTGATCAGATGACAGCTCAGGAAATGAAGAACCTTATCGAGCTTGGCGGTTTCCGCAGACTTGCTATTGAGTCGGTTGGTAAGCCTCTCCAGAAGGACTATGACGGTCCTGCGGGCTTCAATACCAATAGCCTTACAGGCTCTTGGGGCGGTGAAAGTGTAGATACCGAGACCTGGACCGCATATCCCAGTGAGGCTCTTATGGGCTGCTCCTGGAACAAGGATCTTATGTTCATGCTCGGCCGTTCTATGGGTGCCGAGGCAGATGCTACATCTATCGACGGTTGGTATGCTCCCGGTGTAAACATTCACAGAAATGCATATCTTGGCCGTAACTTCGAGTATTATTCCGAGGATGCAGTTCTTTCGGGTAAGCTTGCTGCAAAGGTTATTTACGGTGCAAAGACCAACGGTCTTACCTGTTACATTAAGCACTTTGTATGTAGTGATACCGGTAACAATCCTCGTGGAACAGATACATGGCTCACAGAGCAGAACCTTCGTGAGAACGTTCTCAGACCCTACGAGATCGCTGTAAAAGAGGGCGGTGCAAACGGTATTATGTCCGCGTTCAATGACATTGGCTCTGTTTGGTGCGGTGCTAACTATGCACTCCTTACCGAGATCCTTCGCGGTGAGTGGGGCTTCAGAGGTATGGTTCTTACCGACTGGACTTCTTCTTCCGGAAGAGGTAGTATGTCTGTAAAGCAGGGTATTCGTGCAGGTAACGACATCTGGCTTAACCCCGGTAATACTATCGGCGGTAGCGATAAGATCGACGTTAACAACGAGACCGATCTTAAGGCAGCACGTATCGCTTGTAAGAACATTCTCTATGCACTCGTTGATACCGAGCTTACTGCAAAGGAGTACAGAGAGATGAATATCGACGATATTTATCAGACCAACGGTACTATCGAGTTTAAGGAAGAGGTATTCGCTTGGTGGATTCCCGCACTGATCGCATTTGACGTTATTGCACTTGCAGGAGTTACCGTACTTTTCTTCAAGAAAAAGGATTAATCTTTAATTTATAAAGACCTGGGCCGGGTGGCAAACGCTCGGCCCTTATTAATAATATTTTTTAAAAAACTTTTTCAAAAACCCTTGATTTTTTTATTCTACTATGATATAATATCACAGGAAAAATGTGATTGTATGTAAAGTGAGCCCTGTAGGACCCTCTCAGCCTCAGTTTTAGCAGAGCATAAATCGCGTAAAATTAAAAGGAGAATTAAAATGGCTAATATTAAGTCCGCTAAGAAGCGTATCCTCGTTAACCGTACCAAGGCACTCCAGAACCAGATGGTTAAGAGCGCTCTCAAGACCGTTATCAAGAAGTTCAACGCTGCTGTTGAGGCAGGCGACAAGAACGCTGCTTCCGAGCTTTACAGACTTGCTGTTAAGAAGGTAGACCAGGCAGTTGCTCACGGCATCCTTCACAAGAACAACGCGGCTCACAAGAAGTCCGAGTTCACCAAGAAGTTCAACGCAATGGCATAATTATAAAAAGTCCGCCTTAACCCAGCGGACTTTTTTGTTTTATGTTGACATAGTGGGAGAAAAGTTGTATAATAAAGAAAATCGATATTGTGAGGGAAGTATGAAAAATACTATTAGAATTTTTACCGCTTTGTTAATTACTACGATGATTTTGATGACTTCATCCTGCTTTAATAACAATCCTGCAAATGATCCTGTACACAAGTGTGAAAGCTACTGCTCAACCTGTGGCAAGTGTACCGATAAGGATTGCACAGATGATGCTTGTAAGGATAAGTGCGATGGCGGTCATATTAATCTGCCCGATATTAACGTTGGAGATTTGAAATAATTGATTATTAAGTCTGCTTTTTTAAGCAGACTTTTTCTTTTGTGACTTTGTCACGTAGAATGAAAATAATACTTGACTAAATGCACAAAATATGATAGAATATAGTAAAAAGAAAGGGGTATTTTCTATGAGCAAACGAAACTATGAACATTTAAGCAAAGAAATGTCCGAAAGAATAAAATATGATAGAGAACACGGCACAGGCCCCAATTTTGCCGCAAAAGGTAAGGATGCGTTAAGAAGAGATATGTCCTCGGATAAGGAGTCTGCTTGGCGTCCTGCATATCTTCGTGACGTCGATAAGATTCTTCACAGTCCATACTATAATAGATATACCGATAAGACCCAGGTGTTTTCTTTCTACAAGAATGACGATATCACAAGAAGAGCATTACACGTTCAGCTTGTTTCACGTACCGCGCGTACACTTGGCTCTGTGCTTGGACTTAACCTTGATCTTATTGAGGCTATTTCGCTCGGTCACGATATCGGTCACACTCCCTTCGGCCATGCCGGTGAGAGATTTTTGAGTGAGGTTTACCGTGCAGAGACCGGCCGTTACTTTAATCACAACGTTCATTCAGTAAGAGTTCTTGACGGTATTTTTGATCACAACCTTACACTCGACACTCTCGACGGTATCATCGGTCATAACGGTGAGTTTGAGATGGATGAGTACCGTCCTGCTTCGCTTGACGGATTTAAGGCCTTTGACGAGATGGTAGAGGGGTGTTACGTGGATCAGTCTAATATCATTAAGATCATTCCTTCTACAATTGAGGGCTGTGTCGTTCGTGTATCTGATATTATTGCTTATCTTGGCAAGGATCGTCAGGACGCAGAGCGCGCAGGTCTTATCGACTCCTCCGATGACATCGGTGACGTTGGAATAGGTACTATCAACTCGGATATTATGAATAACCTTATGGTTAATATTATCGAAAATAGCTATGGCAAGCCTTACATCAAGCTCGATGCAGAGCATTACAAGAGTATGAGCCTTGCAAAACGCGATAATTACGAGCAGATTTATAAGAAGGATCACGTATCCAAGGTGCTTGACGAGAGCGTTAGACCTATGATGCAGAAGATGTATTATCAGCTTCTCGGTGATCTTAAGGCAGGGAAGAAGTCCTCGCCCATTTATAAGCATCACGTTGATTTCGTGACCGCAAATCACTATGCACACAGTATGCCTTATATAGAAAACGAGCCTAATCAGATCGTTGTTGACTATATCGCATCTATGACTGATGACTATTGCACAGAGCTCTATAAATTCCTGTTCCCCACAAGCAAGGTGGATATTAAGTATAACGGATATTTTGAGGATCTTGAATAATCAAATTAAAATGCACTCTTCGGAGTGCATTTTTTTGTTTGCTATATATATTTTTTTGAAGGATTAAGCAAAACCTATGTGCAATATTTACAAAAACAATTAAACATATTTAGAATATTAGTCAATTTACTTTTTTAAAAATATGTGTTATTATATTATATATATAATAATTTTTTGCACGTTTTATTTAAAATTATTATTTAAAATTCTAAACGGAGGATTTTATCATGGCAAAAAAACCAAATTGTACTATAAGATTGCTCATTGTTGCGATAGCAATAATGCTTCTTATAGGCATCACATCGGTTGTAACCTTTGCTGCGGATAATGATGCGTCAAGCAACGGAATTGTTTCAGTAAGTTTATCGCTTGATGACAGCATTGTCGTTAAAATTCGCACCACTGCAACCAATGATGATGGAGCTTTCCTGAAGATCAGTCATAATGGAAAGGTCAGCAAGATTACCACTAATTACGGAGGAGTATTCTCATACGTTGACATTGCTCCTCAGAATTTTGGTGATGAGCTTACCGCCGTATTGTATGCTAAAGACGGTAGTCAGATCGGTGCTCCTGTTACATTCAGTGTAAAGTCTTATTTGAAGGCACTTCTCGCTCTTGATTATGAGAGCAGCGGTTGTGATACCGAATTAGAGTACAGCGCAATGCGTGAGCTTGCGGTAAATCTGCTTAATTACGGTGCAGCAGCACAGACTTACACGGGTCATAAGGCTGACACGCTTGTGAATGCAGATCTCAGCGACGAGCTTAAGGCTCTTGCCGGCGCTCCTATATCCGTAACAACCACTGACAAGGCTGTTAACGGTGATGCTTGGGTAGGCGCAGGTGTTCGTTTTGACTTCAGACTTGGTATTTACTATGTATTTGAGGCAGCATCGCTTGACGGAGTTACTGCTACCATTAATGGTGTGAATGTTATTCCCGAGATTTACGATGCAAGTAAAAATCAGTATATCATCCGTTACAGCAGCTTTGGTGCTGATGAGATGAACAACGTTTTTACGGCGAAGCTTAATATTGGTGGAGCAGAGCAGACCTATTCTTATAGTATCAAGTCCTACGTTGCCGCAAAGGGTGGAGATGATTCCGCACTTGCAAAGCTTGTTAATGCTGCTTATACATACGGATATGCGGCGGTTGCTTACGTTGGAGATATCATCTCTCTCGATCCTACCTTCGAAACTCCCGGTTACGTTGGTATTGATAGCAAGGGATATGATTTTACAGGCTCCAAGTATGAGGCTATGATTCTTCCTGCTCTTAATTATCAGGATTACACTATGAATACAGTTGCTACCGCATCTGCTAATCCCAATGCTAAGGCAAGATTTACCTTAACTAAGGGTGCTTTCACTTACTCTGTTGACGTGACTGTTGATGACTGTATCAGAGTAAACGACAAGTATTATAGCATTTATGATTACGAGGCTCTTAACTCCGAGGGCATTGAGGTGACCTATAACAAGGATACAGGCTATACCTTCAGAGCAAAGACCGCACAGAATCTTACCTATCTTGCAGCTTACGGTAATGCGCTTACCGTAATTGGTGATATTACTATCACACGCGATACTGATGATTTGGTTATTGCTAATCAGCTTAATATCGGTACTGAAACCGAAAAGGCAACTGTAACCGTTAACAATGCCGCAGGTGCAACCCGTGCTATGAGATTTAATGACGGCGCAGGTCTTTATGTTGCGGAAAACAGCACACTGTCCATAACAAAGGGTGGTTCTTATTCTATCATTGGATATTCACAGGCTACATCTATCGTAGTTGACGGTACTCTTAATACTCAGGGTATTATCAGACTTGAGAAGGGTGTTGTTCTTAACGAGAATTATGAGTATGGATTTGTTCCTGCACTCTTCGTTAGAAAGGGAACAGTAAATATTGACGGCGGTCAGGTTCTTTCCAACTCTATTCAGGTCGGTAGTGAGAGAGAGGGCTTTAAGGGTAATCTTATTATCACTCAGAATGCTGCAGGTGATAGAGCAGGATCCGGTGTTAGCGGTATTGTTTTAAATAACACTATCAGCTATGAAAACCGTACGTTAGCTCTTAGATACGTATTTGCAAACGGTAAGGTATCTCTTACTGATAACACCACCGTTGGTCTTACAGCGATGGACGTGAGAACTAACAAGAGCGCTTATGTTGATTTTGGTTCCGGTATTGATGTTACCACCACGGGCGGCTACGTATATCTTGTAGGTACTTGGTCTGTTGCAGCAGATTACCGTTATGCTATTCATACCGATGCGAAGTTCACCGGTCCTCTTAGCGGTAATGCGTTGGTTTGTGTAGGTTATGCAACAAGCAATTACTTTATTAATTATACTGACGTAGAGCTTAAGGTTGACGGCGAAACCAAGCTTGTTCGTGTTGCTAGTTATACAACAGGATCTGCAAAGAGAAATATGGCAACCTCCTTGCTCACCGATAATGGTGATGGAACCAAGAGTATTGCTGATATTTCTGTTACAAGTGGCGAGTATCTTACCACAGCAGATGCACCTCTTGCCCTTGGCAACCAGGGCAACTTCAACAAGGCTGTATATAATGGAACCGAGATTTATTATAAGGCTATTGGCAGTCATACTCATGCTACTGAAACCACAGTTGATAAGGTTGATTCTACCTGTAAGGTAGAGGGTCATGAGGCATACTATGTATGTGAGTGTGGCAAGCTCTTCTCTGATGAGGCTTGCACAAATGAAATCGCTGCTCCTGCTGTTATTCCTACAAAGGAACATACAGTGGTTGTTGATGCCGCTGTTGCTCCCACATGTAGTGAAAACGGACTTACTGAGGGTAAGCATTGTAGCGCTTGCGGTACTGTAACCGTACCTCAGAATATCGAGCTTGCACTTGGTCACCTTGATGCAAACTCCGACTTCGTTTGCGACCGTAACGGTTGTGGTGCTAAGCTTTGCACCAGTCATAATGAGGTTGTTGATGCCGGCAAGGACGCGACCTGTACTGAGGACGGTCTTACCGAGGGCAAGCATTGTTCTATCTGCGGCGAGATCACTGTAGCGCAGACCGTTATCCCTTCTCCCGGTCATAACGAGGTTACAGATGCGGCTGTTGCTCCTACCTGTACATCCACAGGTCTTACTGAGGGGAAGCATTGTTACAGATGTAATGAGGTGTTCACAGAGCAAACGGTTATCGATGCTATTGCTCACAAGAATGCAACATATGTAGAGCTTGTTGATGCAAGCTTCGAGAGCGAGGGCGTTGTTGCTCACTATGCATGTCCTGATTGCGGTAAGTACTATCTTGACGTTGAGCTTACAAAGGAGATTTCTTCTCCCATACTTCCTAAGCTTGATACTGTTAAGTATACTACCGCAACAACAAGACCTGCTTTTGCTACAACTCTCACACTTGATACCATATTCACTCTTGTCAGTGACGAGATCGAGTATTCTGTCCCCGTTCAGGTTGACAGCATGCTTGTTGTTGATAGAGGCGAGGGTGAAATCGTTGTAACAAAGTATGACTACCAGAAGCTCAACACCGATATTGTAACCGTAACTTACGATGAAGTAACCGGTTATACATACTCTGTAGCTGAAGGCCAGACCGAAACCGGTATTACAGGTATTGGTATCCGTTCTGCGGGTAGAGATCTTACTATCACCGGTTCTGTTGAGATTATTGGTGCTGCAAGATTTGGTACTAATACAAATCTTATAATCGGTACAGACGATAAGCCCGCTCACGTTAAGTTTGAAGTTACCACAGCAGATACAAACGGTCTTGGTATTTGGGACGGTGCTGACCTGACAGTAAACAAGGGAAGTACTCTTGATGTAAAGAATGTTAGTGACAACACTATTTACATTAATGCAAAAGCATCGATAATTACTATTGCAGGAACATTGACCTCAAACAGCACTATTAATTCCAACGGTTGTACATTTAATGTAACATCTACTGGTTCGGTTGTTACTAAGCAATCCTTCTATAATAACGGAGATACAACTCTTAATGTTGACGGTTACTTTGAGGCAACCTACCTTTACATTAAGTCTAATGGTTATGTTACTGTTGGTGGTGAATTGGTTCTTAAAGCCGATGGAAAGACAACTACAATTGCCGGAGCTGCAGCAGCAAACTCTGACTATGAATATGGCTTCAGACCTCGCCTTCTCGTTTTGGGTACTTTAACTGCAAACGGCGTTATCAACTGTAACTCCATTCAGGTTGGTAGTGAAAAGGATAATAGATCCGGAGTAATGAATCTTAAACACAGCGGAAATAACGTTGTTGTTATTAACAAATCTGATGTTAGAATTGTTTTTGCTAAGGGCGAAGTAAATCTTCTCAATACTGCAACCGGAAAGTGTGCTTTTGATGTTGGTAACCAGAATGCCACTACCAATGTAGTGATTAAGAGCGGAATGACATTCAATACAAACGTAAATTACGGAAGTATCATAGGTGAATGGAAGAACGGAACCTATAGCGTTTATATTGAGGACGGTGTAACCTTTAACGGCTCAGTTAATAACTTTACCGCTATGTCAAGCAACACTAAGACAATGTACTTCTTCAGAACAGAAACCGTAACTATTGATGGAGTTGAAAAGGCGGTTACTCTTGCATGCTCCAATCCTTCTACAGGAACAGCGGGTTACTATTCTTACGATGCTATCAATAGTATGAACCCTGTAGTGGCAGGTGCAAATTACGTTTCTACATCTGAAACCGCAACCTACGGTGATCTCGGTAGCTTCATCAAGGCTACCTACACCGATGAGAGCGGTACTGTTCACACAATTTATTATCAGTAATGCGAAAGGAGTACTAAAATGAATAGAATAACTAAAGTTTTATCAGCGATTGTTATAATTTTAATACTCGTCGCATTTGCGGGTATGATCTACCTTAATGGTGGTTTTGATTTTAGTCACACTTGTGAGAGCGTCTGCTCCGAGTGCGGCAAGTGTACCGACGTTTCTTGCACCGAAACTGCTTGCGCAGAAAAGTGCGAGGGACATCAGGTTACACCTCCTGCACACATCTGTGAGAGCGTTTGCTCCGAGTGTGGTAAGTGCACCGATGCAGCTTGTACTGAATCTGCTTGTGCAAACAAGTGTGAGGGTCATCAGGTAACACCTCCTGCACACACCTGTGAGAGCGTTTGCTCCGAATGTGGTAAATGCACCGATGCCGCTTGTACTGAATCTGCTTGCGCTAGCAAGTGTCAGGGACACGGTCCTCATGACTGTGAGAGCATTTGTAACGATTGTCAGAAATGTACCGATCTTGCTTGTACACATAGTGAGTGTGCAAACAAGTGCGATGGACATAATACCAATAATTCGGGTTATGCTTATCAGACATATCAGCTTAATCTTATGTCCTTCAACATTCGTACTTTTACTAACAATGATACAGGTAATACTCACTGGGATAAGCGTAAGGATGCACTTGTAAGCTTCCTCAACAATTCCGAGGCTGATATCATTGGTATGCAGGAAGTTACAAAGACACAGTTCGAGTATATTCAGGCAAATCTTGCCGGCAATTACACTGCTCTTAATTTCCCCAGACAGGGTGGCTCAAATCCCGAGGGTCTTTCATTCATTTATGATTCCACTAAGTTTGAGTTTGTTTCCTCTGAAAAGTACTGGCTTTCGGAGACTCCTGAGGAGCAGTCTTACGGTTGGGGTGAATCCTATTATCGTATTGCGGTAGTTCTTGTTCTCAGACACATAGAGACAGGCGAGATCGTTAAGTCTATAAACACCCACGGTCCTCTCCTTGACGAGGCTAACGTAAAGGCATACGAGCTTATTATGGAAAGATCTGTAAACGAGGGTGATCCCTTCACATTCCTTTGTGGTGACTTCAATGCTACACCCGGTAATATCGGATACGTTGCTGTTGCTGAGGAGCTTCAGGACTGCCGCGTAAGCGCAGATTATAGCTCTGCTCGTGATCATGTAACCTTTACAGGTTGGGGTAGCTATGTTGACGGTGAAACACCTGATCATATCATCGACTTCTGCTTTGTATCCAAGGGCGATAATGTTGACGTTAAGTCCTACGAGGTTCGCACCGACAGATGGGGCGACGGAAATTATTATTCCGACCACTATGCAGTACAGACTGTTGTAGAAATCACCTACAAGAGTACCATTCCTTCGCAGGGAGGCAACGGCTTCGACGGTGAAATCGATACAGCAAAGTAGTTAAATAACACAATAAATCGGAAGGGACTCGCGCCCTTCCGATTTATTTATTATAAAAAAGCACCCTGCAAATCTGCAGGGTGCTTTTCTCTCTTGTAAAACAAGAAATTAGTTAGAAATGTAGGGAAGAAGTGCCATCTGGCGTGCTCTCTTGATAGCTACGGTGAGCTGTCTCTGGTGGAGAGCGCAGTTGCCGCTAACACGTCTGGGGAGAATCTTAGCTCTCTCAGAAGTGAACTTTCTAAGCTTAGCGATATCCTTGTAATCGATCTCGGTAACCTTATCCTGGCAGAAGATGCAAACCTTCTTTCTTCTGTGGTTCTGACGGAATGCAGGACGATTATTGTTTTCCATGAGTTTTATCACCTTTCCGACTCACGATTTCTATATTGCACCTACCACAGTGAGCCTAGTGGCAGATGGACGAGTTACCCAAATTAGAAGGGAAGGCTCTCGTCGCCGGGAATTTCTTCGAACTCAGCACTGCTGGTGCTGTTGAAAGAGGGAGTACCGTATGCAGCGGGAGTGTAGCCCTGCTGAGCTCTCTCACCTGCCTGTGCTGCTGCGGGCGCGCCGAAGCTAACCTCGTCTGCAACAACCTCGGTAACGTATCTCTTCTGGCCGTTGTTGTCAGTCCAGTTTCTTGTCTGAATGCTACCGCATACGATGATGCTGGAGCCCTTCTTGAAGTAACGGGAAACAAACTCAGCCTGCTGACGCCATGCAACTATGTTGATGAAATCAACCGACTGCTGACCCTGATCAGCCTTGGAATAACGGCGGTTAACACCGATAGAGAAGCTACATACAGAAAGTCCGCTAGTAGTCTGCTTAAGCTCGGGATCTGCCGTCATGTGGCCCATAAGAATGACCTTATTTAAATCTGCCATAGTTATATGCCATCCTTTCAATAAATAGTATGTGGTATTACCACTTTAATGCGTGCATTAAGCCTCGGTTACTTCAACCTCAGCGGTAGCTGCGGGAGCTTCAACAACTTCCTCAGCCTTAGCTGCCTTCTCGATCTTGGTGGTGGTCATGTAACGAAGAACACCTTCGGTAATGCCAAGCACACGCTCAAGCTCAAGAGGGAAGCTGGGTTCGCTCTTATAAGAAACAAGCACATAGTATCCTTCGGTTACGTAGTTGATAGGATATGCGAGTCTGCGCTTGCCCCACTCGTTAACAGTAACGTCAGAGCCGTTATCGTTAATGAGGTTAACGAACTTCTCAACAGTAGCAGTGATTACATCCTCAGCAAGGTTGCCGCTTACTACGAAGAGAGTCTCGTAAGAACAAATCTTCTTTTCCATCTGAATTATACCTCCTTTTGGTCTTTTGGCTGTCTATAGACAGCAAGGGGTTGGACACAGTTGTCCAAACTACCAGAGTATTATAGCACAAGTTTTTTTGTTTGTCAATAGTTAAAATAAATATTTTTTATATAGTTGATTTTTTTGAAAAAATATAGTATAATATTTAAGATAAATGCAAAAGGAGTACCGATATGCAGGTTAATGAGAAGGCATATGCCAAAATAAACCTCTTTCTTGACGTGACAGAGCGTAGGCAAGACGGCTTTCATAATATTGTAAGCGTTATGCAGTCTGTTAGCCTTTGCGATACTATTTTGTTTAATGCCAGTTGTAGCGATACTACCTTGATTCGAATCACGTCTGATGACCCCGGTCTGCCTCTTGATGAAGACAACCTTATTTATAAGGCGGCAGAGAAGTATCTTTCTTACTACGGTATCTGCGCAGAGGTCGATATTCATCTGACTAAGCAAATTCCTATTGGTGCAGGTCTCGGTGGCGGATCATCCGATGCCGCCGCTACTCTTCGAGCTCTTGACAAGGTGTTTAATTTATCTAGTGGAAACGATCTGCTGCGATTGTCTGCAGAAATTGGTAGCGACGTTCCTTTCTGCCTTATTGGTGGACGTGCTTTGTGTACGGGACGAGGCGAGCATCTCGAAGCTATAAAGGAGTATCCTATAAACCATTTTGTTATTTCAATAGGTAAGGAAAAGGTTTCTACTCCTAAAGCTTATAGGACACTTGATGAGAAATACAGCAACTTTGACGGTAGTGATTATCATCCTGTTCAGTATAGCGGTCAACTTTATAACATTTTTGAAAGTGTTACCGGCATCAATGAAGTTGATATAATCAAAGAAATAATGACTAAAAACGGGGCAGAATCAACCTTAATGAGCGGAAGCGGTCCTTCCGTCTTTGGAATTTTCAGGAATTCCGATGATGCAAAAAAGGCCGTCGAGATTTTAAGATCAAGCGGTTTTTCAGCCTTCGAATGTCATTCTGTAAGGGAGAATTTATGATTTACGATCTTCTCGCCCCCTACTATGATGCTATTAATGCAGACATAGATTACGTTAAATGGGCAGATTTTATTGAAAAAATATTTAACAAAGAATGCAATAGCCGTCCGGATCTTGTTCTTGATCTTGGTTGTGGCACAGGAAAAATGACCCTTGAGCTTGCTAAACGTGGCTATGATATGACAGGCATAGATTATTCTCCCGAAATGCTTGACATCGCACGTAGTGAGGCAGAGGAAAAGCGGGCTGACGTGCTTTGGCTTTGCCAGGATATGCGTGAGTTTGAGCTTTACGGTACGGTTGATGCAGCCGTGTGCTGCCTTGACGGTATCAATCACCTCGAGGATGAGGATGATCTTATCAGCTGCTTTAAGTTGGTACATAATTATCTTATTCCCGACGGTATCTTCGTATTTGATATTAATGCTAAATACAAATTTGAGAACATTTATGCCGACAACACCTATGCTATGGAGGAAGAAGGCGGAATGTGCGTTTGGGAAAATTATTATGATCCCGATAGCAAAATTTGTGATTTCTATATTACATTATTTAAAGAATGTGCCGACGGTAGATATGAGAGATATGATGAAACTCAGAGCGAAAGAATGTACACTCTTGATGAAATGCGATCGGCTCTTGAAAAATGTAATTTAGAGTTTATCGGAGCTTACGGGGATTTTGATTTTACACCCGGAAGCGATGAGTCCGAAAGAATATATATTGTTGCAAAATGCAGAAAGTGATTATTATGGAAAACAAGAACATACCTACATCAACAATCCTTCGCGCAATGACCAGAGACGGTTCTGCCCGAATTTTAGTTATTAATTCTCGCAAAATTGTTAATGATGCGATTTCTTATCACAAGACAACTCCCACCGCGTCTGCAGCTCTCGGTAGACTTGTAACCGCTACTTCTATGATAGGCACCATGCTCCCCGAGAACGGTGATAGCGTAACTATCAGCATTCAGGGTGACGGTGAGGCAGGCAGACTTCTTACAGTAGCTGATTACTTCGGTAACGTGAAGGGATATATCGAAAATCCTCTTGTTGATCCCCCAAAGAAGCCAAACGGTAAGCTTGACGTTGGTGCAGCTATCGGTAACGGTACAATCTCCTTTGTTAGATCTGTCGGTGCTATCGATCCCCAGATCGGTACTATCGAGCTTGTAAGCGGTGAGATTGCTGAGGATATTGCAACCTACTTTGCCAAGAGTGAGCAGATTCCTACTGTTCTTTCTCTTGGTGTACTTGTTGATACTGATTACTCCTGCCTTGCCGCAGGCGGTGTTCTTATCCAGCTTATGCCTTTCCCGGATGATGAGACTGTTGATCTTATCGAGAGAAATGCTGCTGATCTCGTTAATATCTCCCGTCACTTTGCTGCGGGATTAACCAATGAGCAGATTATTGAGATCGCAATGCGTGATATTCCTTTCGACATCTTCGATACCATCGACGTTTCTTACAAGTGCGATTGCTCTCGCAAGCGTATGTTTGAAAAGATTAAGAGCCTTGGTGCAAAGGAAATCGCCAAGATGCTTGATGAGCAGGAGGAAGAGGGCAAGGCACGTGAGCTTACAGCTATCTGCCGCTTCTGTAATAGCGAGTACACATTCTCCGAAAATGAGCTTTTAAAGTAATAATAAATGAAATCCTCGGTACGTATAATTGACCGAGGATTTTTATTTTTGGAGAAACGGTATGAATTTTGAAGCTATGAATATGTTTTTATCAGCAGAGAATATCAAAAAACATCTGGAGCACCTAAGAACCCTAAGGCTTAAGTATTCTGTGTTGGAAAAAAGTGTTCCCGAAATTGTCGGACGGGATATGTTAGAAATCTCAAAACTTCGCATATCCAGTCAAATACGCGAAGAGGCAACTAGACTATTGTGGAATATACGATCACACGAGCTGTTTTTTGATTCCTTCACCGACAGACCAACCTGGACTAATAAGGAAATTTCAAGAGAAAAGCTGATGTACGATATATTGCAGATGTCTTACGACAAGGATTATGGCTTTATTTATATATATAACGATAGAAATGGAAGAATAAAAATCTCCCATTCTATAGAATATGACGGGGCTTTTGTTACTTATACTCCGGGTCTTTGCATTGATGTTTGTGAGCACGTCTATTTTTGTGATTACGGATTTAAAAGGGATAGGTATGTAGGCGGAGCCTTAAGTTATTTAAATACAGGTAAACTGACTTGACAAATAATCAATAAAAGGGTATAATAATTGTAAAAACAATTAAAAGGATGAAGAAAATGGCTATATTAAAAGGTAATGCTGTTGTCGGTCAGTCCGGCGGTCCTACTGCGGCAATAAATGCAACGCTTGCAGGTGTTATCAGAGGCGCTCTCGCTGCCAAAGATACTATTCCTACCATTTATGGTATGAGAAACGGTATTGAAGGCTTCCTTGAAGAAAAGCTTGTAAACTTAAGCGAGGTGTTTGCTGATGAAAATAAGCTTTCTACACTTGAGCTTACCCCATCTGCAGCACTCGGCTCATGCCGTAAAAAGATGAAGTCACCCGAGGATGATCCCGAGACATATAATAGACTTATCCAGCTTTTCAAAAAGTATGACATCAGATACTTCTTCTATATCGGCGGTAATGACTCTATGGATACCGTTTCGAAGCTTTCTCGTTATGCTATGGATCATGACTATGAGTTAAAGGTTGTTGGTGTGCCTAAGACTATTGACAACGATCTTATGGCTACCGACCACACACCCGGATTCGGTTCTGCCGCAAAATTTGTGGCGGTTACGATAAAAGAGATCCTCCGTGACGTGTCTGTATATCGGATGAAGGCGGTTACTATCGTTGAGATTATGGGTCGCGATGCAGGTTGGCTTACTGCTTCCGCATCTCTTGCAGGACTTACAGACGGCAAGGGCGCAGATCTTATTTATCTCCCTGAGGCTGAGTTTGACCCCGAGAAATTTCTCTCCGATATCGAGAGAATTCAGAAGGATCATCCAGCGGTGCTTGTTGCTGTATCCGAGGGCATTAGATTTGCCGACGGTAGATACGTAGGTGAGGGACTTGGTGGACGAAAGATCGATGCCTTCGGCCACGTTGCACTTTCCGGTGCAGGCAGAGTGCTTGAGGGACTTGTGAAGGAGCATCTTGGCTGCAAGGTAAGATCTATTGAACTTAACCTTCCTCAGCGCTGTGCCTCTCATCTTGCTTCCAAGACAGACATCGAGGAGTCTGTTGGTGTTGGCAAGGCTGCTGTTATTGCGGCCACAAATGGAAAAACAGGAGTAATGATGACCATCAATAGAAATGAAGGGGAGGATTATTCTGTTTATTATGACTCTGCAGACATCTTTGGCATTGCAAACGGAGTTAGATCTGTACCTAAGGAATACATTAATAATGAAGGCAACGGTGTAACCGAGGAGTGCGTTAAGTATCTTGCGCCCCTTATTGTAGGTGAGGTTTCACCCACTTACATAAGCGGCTTGCCAGATCATCTAGTATTATAATATATAGGTATAAATTAAGGGACTGTCGCAAAAGCGACAGTCCCATTTTGTTGTTATTAAACTAAATTAATGATAGAACTCGAAGGTTACAGAAAGACCGCCCTGGGTAAGAGTAATGGTTTCAGCCTGATTAAATGCAGCGAGGATAGCCGCGTGGCTTGCATCAGTACCAATTACCTTCATATTAAGGTCCATAAAGGTAGAACCATTATAGAAAATGCTGTAAACATTACCATCTGCACCTGTAACAGTGAAGAAGGGGGGGATCGATTTAAAAAGATCAACATCAGGCTTCTGATTATCGGGATCACTCATAGCACCTTCAGTTATAGCCTTGATGGATGCCCAGTTAAGGTTATCTGCAGTCTGGAATCTGCTGAAGGTGGTGTCATCGATTGTAAGAGAGCCCTGAGCAGCGATACCGGTGATAACGCTTGTTGCATCGTTACCGGTTGCCATAACTGCACCGATGATATTCATCTTGCCGTTGGCATCAACAAAGCTACCAACACCAAGGCCATACTGTAAGCCCTGGCTGAGAGCCTTGATACCACCAACAAGGGTGTCTGCGCCTACTGCCTTGAACCAGATCTCGTTACCTGCTACGTGAGTCTCGGTAACGGTGTTGTTAAGGTTAACAACGGGGTGCTGGCCAGCGATATCAAGCTTGCTCTGAGCGATGATAACGGGACCACCGCAGCCGTAAATGTAGGAGTCGGTGAAGTTAACCTCGCACTTACCCCATGCAAAGATCGCATTCTGGTAGGAGTCGAAGCACTTTACGTTGGTTGCATCAAGAGTTGCATCGTAGTCTACGAAATAGGTGATGAATCCGGAGTTGCCGATAACGTTATCAACGGTTGTCTGTGTGTAGTGGCTGGACTTCAAGAAGATGAGACCGCCTGCAGAAGCAAGCTTTTCAGTTGCATCAACGTAGTTGTCTCTTGCCGCGTTACCGATGAACTGAAGGTTGTTGATGTCAACAACAGCAACGTCCTCACCACAAGGATAATATGTGTTTGTGGAATAGTCGTAGTAGATCGAAATAGTAGCTACTCTGATAAGAGCCGCGTTAGAGAAGTCGGCGCCGTAATCCTTGTTAGCATCTGCACCAAAAACAGCAGGGGAAGCAACAAGGGGGAATTCTCTGGTATCGATTGCAAAGAAGTTACCCTCGATTCTAAGGTCCTCAGAGCCTACGCGAGTGTAAACAATGCTACCGTCAATGAAGAACTTGGTTCCTGCGGGAATAGTCTTTGTTTCGCCGGTCTCAGAGTTGGTGTAAACGGTTTCCTTTTCGGAGGTGTAGAAGAAGGACTCGGGAACATCATCAGCAGTAAGCTTGATATCAGCATGGAGAACAATACCTGTAACCGTAACATTGGTAATGCCGTGGGAGTACTTAAAGCCGTCCCATGCGGGATTATTGTTATCAATAACAGCAAGCTGCCAAGCCTCGTAAATGTTATAAGCCTTGATAATCTCTGCCTCGAATACAACAGCATTGAAATCGCTTGCATTGAGGTAGTAATCAGCAGAGGGAAGAACGCTGATCTTAACCTTGCAGTTTTCAGCAGCTGCGCTGAAGGAATACTCACCCTTGAAGGCATCAACAGTTACGATGAGAGTCTCACCGTCATAGAAGGAAAGGAAATTGTTTTCGCCCTCAACAGAGGTAAGCTCAACATATTCGCCATCCTTTTCGATGGAGATCATAACGTCGGTATAGAAGCTAGAGCGCTCTGCGGGAACACCGTTTTCATCAAGAATTGCAAAGAGAGGAGAAAGCTTGAACGCGTTTTGGTTACCAATAACATAGGTCTTGTCGCCAACTGCAAACTGACCCTCGAAGCCAGGCTGACCGTAAGAAAGAGAGCCAGCAGACTCATTAGCGGAATTAAAAGCGGTAAGGTTAGTGGGATTCTCGAACTGAACAACAATCTGAGGTGTGGTAATATCAGCACCGTCTTCTGTAACAGTAATCTCAACCTCTGCCTTCTGCTCAACATTAAGGTTGGGATCAAGGAAGGATACGGTTACCTTCTTTTTACCAACGGTATCAGTAATACCGTCCTCGTAATCGATAGTAAGCTCATCGTAGGTGTAAACCTTGTTAAGAGATGCGTCGGAATACTTAGCTGTAGCCTTGATTCCGGTGAAATCGATCTCTTCGCCAACAATGTAGTTGGTTTTGATGGTGCTGCGGTCAACGGTAAATGACTCGAGCTTCAAGCTTCCGCCGAAAATGTCGCAGGAAGCGAAGGACAGAACGAGTGCAAACACAACAACAGCTGCAAAGAGCTTAGAAAGGGTGTGAACTGTTTTCATTTTAGTGCCTCCTAAAATATATTTTATTGTTTTAAGATATATTATTTCTGGATAAGTCTACCCATAATTGATATCTGGTTTTTAACTAACGAACCGTCTGTGGATTCAATAGTTATAGTGTAAATTACATTGGGACGAAGGAATATAAAGGTTTTTGACAGCTCGTCAAATACAACCGAGCCTGCCATAGAATCCTTGTCGTAAACAAACTTTACACTTGTATTATCCGCATTGTGAGGAAGTACCTCATAATTGATTTGGACAGCATTGGGGTTGGAAATAATACTTAAATCATCTGTTGTATAGCTTGATCCGTCGGGAGCAGGGATAAAATCGAAAATATACAGAGGAATTCCGTGAAGCGTAGAGGATGATTCTATAGTAACGGGATTCTCATTTTGTACAGTTATTGATGTAACCTGAATTCCGTTTACATAAGTAACACCATCAAAAACCTGATCCTTAAGACCAAAGAAGTTTACCACCGCAATCGAAGCAACGTAAACTGCAAGGATAATTATAACTAATGTTTTTTTCATTCTTATTTCTCCTTGTAGAATGCTTTGATTTTGGACAGATAAGTGTATACCTTGAATGCTGCAATTGCCATCGAGATAATACCAAGCTTAATCCATGTGGTGGTATCACCACGGGAAGAAAGGAAAAGCGCAACAACAAACACAACAACCGAAATAACCAAGGCGGAGATTCCTGACGATGATTCGTTAGGATTATTTGTCTGCTCGTTAAAGGTAGCATACTGGCTGTACTGAGGATTCATAATATCGCTCTCGGCGCTTATAAACAAGTGCGCGATGTATAACGAATAAATAGTTATAGCGATCATTATAGCATCCAAAGGATTCATCGATGATTCGATAGCAAAGATGTTAACCGAAAGTATTGCACCAACCAGAGATATAGCGGCAGGGAATACCAACTTCGAGATAAGCAGAGTAACGTAGGGCGCGGGCTGAACCTTATTAAGATAAGAGCTGGACCCGTCGCGGCTGTAAACCGAGGCTATGTCAATATTCGTCATCAGCATAATGAGCATGATAATAAGAACGTTGAAACATACGGTCATCTGTGTACCAAGGAACTTGGTATCCATTGCAGAATAAAGCTTGTTAAGCAAATATATTGCCATAGGCATAATTACAACAAGTAAGCCGCCAAGCTTGATGAAGGCGTTGGATCGGAGATCGACAGTAACTTCCTTCTTCAGTGCAGACAAGAAGGGAGAGAGCTTGATGTTTTTCTTTTCCCTTATTGCATTATTCTTTTTAAACTCAAAGGGAGTTGAGGCCATACGGCAGAACAGAGGTTTTGAGCAAACAAAGCAAAGGACAAGAAGAACAATGCCTATTCCAATAATAGAAAGCAACGAAATAAGGGTTGCCGAATGGAAAATAACGCTTGTAAGTCCGATGGTTTTTCCAACAATCAGTTCGGTAAAGATGTAGATAGGAGCAAAGTTAGTAGTAAACTGCTTGAGGAATGCCTGAATATCCCAGTATGTGTCTCCCCAGGATTCGAGGAAATTGATATTCTCGGGGATAAGACCGATTAAATACCAAAGAAGGAGAATTCCCGCAATTGCAGCGGCAGAATATAAGATATACTGAAGAATCTTTACTCTGTCGAGGAATATTTTAGCAAACATAGCAGGGATAGAAAGCAATGCTGCGATAAGAACGGGAATAGTCGAAATGAGGATAAACATAAGTATCAACCAAGGGTAGTAAATAGCGGAATAGCCCTTTACAATACCGTAGGCGATAAACATAGGGATAGTGAACATAAAGCTTCTGCGAAGCTCGTAAACATAGTATGCCACAAGCTTGGAGAAGAAAATCAACGAGGGGGTTGCAGGGAAGGTTAAGAGGACTGTGTTATCCTTTGAGAAATAAAGAGATTTCATTAGTCCGATAGTATCGGTTACCAGTGAAATAAGAAGCATAATTCCAAATATCAGTGAAATTACCGATACAGGAATGTCGTGGACCAGTGAAAATAGGCCCAAAAGCTTTATGAAATAGAACAGAATTGAAATTGCAGTAGTAATTACAGCAAATTCAACTAAGAGCCAAATTATCTTAAAGATAATCTGCCTTGGCGATTTTGTAAAGCTGAAATCAAGTTTTTCCCTGAGCTGCATCTTAACAAGAGTTTTTAAGGCTCTGAAGTTTTCGCTGAAGGTTTCCTTGAAATATCCTTTATTTGCGGTTTTTGTCATGCCATCTCTCCTGCTTGAACAGATTCCATGGCTTCTGCCTCCTTAACAGTAACGGGAGGCTGGGTGTTTCCGTCTATCATGCTCATATAGAACTTTTCAAGAGGAATGCCACTTTCTTTGATTTCTGCTACAGTTTTAGTGCAGAGAATCTGACCCTTGCGGATAATAGCAATTCTGTCACAAATATTTTCAACAACGTCGATGATATGGCTGGAGAAGAATACGAGGTTACCGCGAGCCGCGTGCTCCTTCATACACTCCTTAACCTGGAAGATAGACTCGGGGTCAAGACCTGTAAGAGGTTCGTCAAGAATCCAAATCTTTGGATTATGGACAAGGGCAGACATAATGGTAATCTTCTGCTTCATACCGTGAGAGTATGTTTTCATAGGGTTATCAATGGCTGCTTCAAGACGGAATCTTTCTACGTATTCGGAGATTCTGGCATCTCTGTCTTCCTTAGAAACGTTGTAAAGGTCTGCGATATAGTTGATATACTCTCTGCCCGAGAGGTTTTCGTAAAGAGCATAGTGGTCGGGAACAAAGCCGATCTGCATCTTTGCTTCAACAGACTGCTTGTTAACGTCAAAGCCGGAGACCTCGATTTCACCCGAGGTAATGGTCTGAATACCAACTATGGTCTTGATGATTGTGGATTTACCTGCACCGTTGGGACCAAGGAAGCCGAAAATCTGTCCGCCATCGATCTCGAGGTTTGCTTTATATACAGCGTAAACGTCGCTGGTTGAATATCTCTTTGAGAAATCGCGAAGGATAAGCTTGCCTTCGTTTTGAGGATTTAAGGGTTCCTGCATGCTTCTACCTGCAAGCTGTGCCTCAAGAGCGAGTCTGTCGGCTTTAATCTTGCGGTTCCTTTCAGTAATAATATCGTTAATATCTGTAATTTCAAATACCTGCTCGTATACAAACCACATTGCAAGCGAAAGCAATACGTAAGCAATAAAATACAAAAGCTGATATACGGGGTAGAATATGAATGTGTATTCTTTGAAGGGAATTTTGATTACAATGTCACGAAGATCTTCTGCCCATTCACCAAGTTTTGAAGCAACAAAATCTGTATTAATGAAGAAGAAGTCGGTGGCGTGACCTATGCCTGTGCAAATAGCATTGGCGATAAGGACTATCAAATAGTATCCAAAGAACCCGACGAGCGAATAAACAAACTGCTTGAATTTAGGTCTTTCGAATATTCCAAGGCTCATCATTAACAGGGGGAGAAGCATAGCAATGTAATGAGTATTCCAGAATTCAACCGAAATGCTGGACAACCAATGTGTGCTATCGCTTAAGTTAGGGAGTATCATTGCAATCAACGCACCGAATACGTTGATAAAAATAGTGAAGTAATAGAGCTTGTCCAACTTGAATATGAGAATAATAGGAAGAATGAACAAAGCAAGATTGCAAAGGTGGAGAGGCCACTGATAAATTTTTCCAAAGGTAGAGAAATCATATCTATAGGAGAAGTTTATCATGGTTGCCATACTGATATAGATAAGTGCGTATCTTTTCTGATCGTACTCACATCCTTTAAAGAGGAAGTGAAGAGCAAGACCAAAAAGGGGAATAACGTAAATGAAAAGTCTGTGAGCTAAAGTAAAGTCTTTAACAACAAAATCATAGGGATGACCAAAGATAGCTTGAGGCGCCCAGCTAGGCATTGCAACAACAAGCATGCCGAGGAAAATAGCCACTGACATAAGATGCTGTTTAACGGAAAGTTTTATCTGCTTAAGGTCGAAGAGGCTAAACAGGGAAAGAGCAAGACCTACACCAATTTCAAGTGCAAACGCAAGAAGTCTGTAGTGGAATTCCTCAAATCCATCACCATTAAGAGCGCGGTTCAGGGTAGGAATGAAAATAAGAGATAAAGCGTAAACCGCTGTGCCACCGAACTTTACCACAGGACCCACACAAGGAACGTGCTTTTCAAAGAAGGGGAAGGTAACCTCTGCGAGCTGTACAGCAAAAATAAGCCACAAAAGAACTATCGACAAGAATGTTTCGGGAATACCGTGAACTCCGAAGGGGGAGAACTGGTTCAGACCAATAGTTGACTGAATCTTAGGCACTCCACCAAGGAAACGAACAAAGAAAAGTGCACCGTATATTAATGCTACAAACTGCTTGTTGGTCAATTTAGAACCAAAAATGCTTTTATCCTTACAGAAAAACAAAAAACTAAAGACAGCAAGGCAAGCAATTATTGCCGAGCCGTAATACATAAATGACAAGTTGATTTCCTCCAAAACCTATGCTAAACGACACAAAATGTCGAAATATTATTTCACGCTATCATTTTATCACAAATAATTACAAAAGTAAATATTAATTAATTTATTTAATAATTTTTAATAATTAGAATACTTAGTAAATATTTCTTTCAAAAAAAGTGCAAAATAGGGGTTGATTTTTTGGATTTTATGTGCTATAATAGGCAAGAAAATAAAATAATGCTTATCAAGAGTGGCGGAGGGACTGGCCCTATGAAACCCGGCAACCTGTTTTTTCAAGGTGCTAAATCCCGATAGATGAGTTATGCTCTAAAGCTCGGGAGGAATGCCATCTTCCGAGCTTTTGATTTTCTGAAAGGTGAAAAAATGAAAAAGATTCTCTTTACTTCCGAGTCCGTAACTGAAGGACATCCCGACAAAATTTGTGACAAAATTTCCGATGCTATTCTTGACGAGATGCTTGCACAGGACCCTATGTCCCGTGTTGCTTGTGAGACCTTTGCTACTACCGGTATTATTACCGTAATGGGCGAAATTACCACACAGGCTCGCGTTGATATCCAGGATATCGTACGTAAGACCGTTGCTGAGATTGGCTATGACAGAGCAAAGTATGGCTTTGATGCTACTACCTGCGCGGTGCTCAGCTCTATTCACGAGCAGAGTGCTGACATCGCTCTTGGCGTTGACAAGTGCCTTGAGGCTAAGGAGGGTGAGCTTAACGATGAGCTTGATACAGGTGCAGGTGACCAGGGTCTTATGTTTGGTTACGCGTGTGACGAGACTCCCGAGCTAATGCCTCTCCCCATTTCTCTTGCTCACAAGCTTGCGAAGCGTCTTACCGAGGTAAGAAAGAACGGTACTCTCAACTATCTCCGTCCCGACGGAAAGACTCAGGTTACTGTTGAATACGTTGACGGTGTTCCTACCAGAATTGATACTATCGTAGTTTCCTCTCAGCACTCTGCAGAGATTGATTCTGCTACCATCCGTAAGGATATTATTGACAAGGTTATTCTTCCTATTATTCCTTCCGAGCTTCTTGACGGTAAGGTTAATATCTACGTTAACCCCACGGGCAGATTTGTAATCGGTGGTCCTCAGGGTGACACAGGTCTTACCGGTAGAAAGATCATTGTAGATACATACGGTGGATATTCTCGTCACGGTGGCGGTGCATTCTCCGGTAAAGACCCCACAAAGGTTGACCGCAGTGCATCCTATGCCGCTAGATACGTTGCAAAGAATATCGTTAAGGCTGGTCTTGCAAAAAAGTGCGAGGTGCAGATTGCATATGCTATCGGTATTGCAAAGCCCGTATCCGTTATGATCGATACCTTTGGTACCGCAACCGTTGATGAGGAGAAGATTGTTAATGCTGTAAACCAGCTTGTTGACCTTCGTCCTGCTGCAATTATCAAGAAGTTTGAGCTTCGCAAGCCCATCTACAAGCAGCTTGCTGCATATGGCCATATGGGTAGAGAAGAGCTTGGTGTAAAGTGGGAAGAGTGCGATATTGCAGATCAGCTCAAGGCTCTTTGCAACTAATTCTTTACAATTATTATATATAAGCAAAGCGCAAGTGAACCGTAGAGATTCACTTGCGCTGATTTTTTTAGTTGTCTAAATCAAATATTTTCTGTCCGAGAAGCTGTGCTGATCCATTGCTTGTTGATACGAAGGGAATACCAAGATGATCGTATGCAAGCTTGGTAACGCATCTGCCTCGGGGAGTTCTTGCCAAGAAGCCGATCTGCATAAGATAGGGCTCATAAACGTCCTCGATGGTAACGGTTTCCTCGCCGATTGTTGCAGCGAGGGTATCAAGTCCCACAGGACCTCCTCCATAATATTTAATGATAGCTTCGAGAAGACGTCTGTCGATGTTGTCAAGTCCAAGCTCATCAATTTCGAGAGCCTCAAGTGCATAGTTTGCAATATCGGATGTAATTACACCGTTACCCTTAACCAAGGCAAAATCGCGGACTCTCTTAAGCAGTCTGTTTGCGATTCTTGGTGTGCCTCTGGAACGGGATGCAATTCCGTATGCTCCGTCATCGGTGATGGGGATTTCAAGAATAGATGCCGAACGTTTTACGATTGTTGCAAGCTCCTCAGCTGAGTAAAGCTCAAGCTTCAAAAGAACACCGAATCTATCACGCAGGGGAGTAGTAAGCTGACCTGCACGAGTGGTAGCACCAATAAGAGTAAACTTGGGAATTGGCATATGGATAGTACGGGCACTAGGGCCCTTACCAATTATAATATCCAATGCATAATCCTCCATAGCGGGGTAGAGGATTTCCTCTGCAACTCTGGAGAGACGGTGAATCTCGTCAATAAAAAGAACGTCACCGGGGGCAAGGTTGGTAAGTATTGCCGCAAGATCTCCTGCCTTTTCAATTGCAGGACCTGATGTAGTACGGATGTTTACACCCATTTCATTTGCAATAATAGCAGAAAGGGTAGTTTTACCGAGACCGGGAGGGCCATAGAGAAGCACGTGGTCAAGCGGCTCCTGACGAAGCTTTGCACTTTCGATATAAACCTTAAGATTAGACTTCGCTTTTTCCTGTCCGATATATTCGGTTAATGTTTTCGGACGGAGATAGTTTTCAACGTCACCGTCTGCGGTGGAATCATATTCATTTGATAGAATTCGATTTTCAAAATCAAATTCGTTTACTTCTTCCATCATAAATAAACAGTTCCTTTCTGATTATCGTGTCAGGCTCTTAAGAGCGTGCTTGATTATTTCACCAACATCTGTTATGGCAGGATCAACCTTCTTGAGGGATGCGGTGATTGTTGCTTTATCATACCCAAGAACAGCAAGTGCCTCGGAGGCTTCGGAAAATGCTGAATTTGACATATAAGATGCGGCAGAATCGCTAGTGCCCGCGTTTATGATAGCATCGTCAAGCATTTCCTTGGACATTTTATCCTTAAGCTCAAGTATAATTCTTGCCGCGGATTTTGCTCCGATTCCGGGGGATTTAGCAATAGCCTTTGCGTCGTTTGTGCATATGGCAACTGCGAGCTTATCTGGGGACATGGTAGAGAGTATGCTCATTGCGGCCTTAGGGCCTATTCCACTTACTGTAGTAAGCTTGTTGAAGCATTCCTTCTCTTCGTATGAGCCAAATCCAAAGAGCTCAACATCATCCTCACGTACGGCAAGGTGAGTGTAAAGCTTAACCTCTTTACCAAGCTTAGTTATACATGCCTCGGACGTAAGATAGCTTACAGTAAGCTTGTATCCAACGCCGCCACAGTCGATAACACAGGTGTTTTGGTTTCTATATTCAAGCTGTCCTTTAAGATAATAAAACATAAAAAAGCACCTTTCTTAATCGGATATGTCAATAAATGTTTGCAAAAACAGTCAAAACCAAAGAAATCATGTCTTGTTTAGACCTCTAACAATCAACAAAATCGTTTGTTGATTTTTGCAAAAAAAACAACATTTTCTAACACCTATATCATATCATAAAAAAAATCTTTTTGCAACATAAAAATTGAAAAACATTGGCCGAATTTATATGATTTTTGTTATTGATGCATAAAAATGCAGAAAATGAATAATTTAAGGTTAAATTGGTTGACTTTTTAATTTTTATATAGTATAATAAATTATATTTTATAAATTTTAAGAGGTTTTATATTATGCAAAGAAAATTAGCGAGAGAAAACGCGTTTATTCTCATCTTCGAAAGCATTTGCAAGAAGGATGAGTGCGCTGAAGAGATTTTTGAAAAGGCAACTATGGTTCGTGAGCTTGAAACCGATGATTATGTAAGAAACGTTTTCTTCGGCTCTTGTGAGCAGGCCGCACTTATTGATGAGAAGATGGAGCCTCACCTTAAGGGGTGGAAGAAGGAGAGAATTTCTCCCGTTTCCATGGCAATTCTTCGTCTTGGCTGCTATGAGATGCTTTTCCTCACAGACATTCCTACTCGTGTAACAATTAATGAGGCGATTGAGCTTGCTAAGAAGTATGACGATGAAAAGTCCTATTCCTTTGTGAACGGTGTACTTAATTCCTTCTCCAAGGCAATTGCGGAGTGATGGATAAACAAAAGGTTGTGCTCGGTATAGACTGCAGTAATTATACTACGTCTGTATCGGTGCTTTCGATAGACGGGGAGCTTATAGCTAATATCAAAAAGCTTCTACGTGTTAAGCATGGTGAAAGAGGACTTCGTCAGTCTGATGCAGTTTTTGCACATACTGTAAATATTCCCGAGCTTATGGATCTTGCCAAGACTCATCTTGAGGGGCGAGAGATTGTTGCTGTGGGTGTAAGCGATAAGCCCAGAAACCAAGAGGGCTCTTATATGCCTTGCTTCCTCTGTGGTGTTGCTGCTGCTACAAGCATTGCTACCGCACTTGGAGTGCCAATGTATCGCTTTTCTCATCAGTGCGGGCATATTATGGCTGCAATTTATTCCTCGGGTTACACCGAGCTTCTTGATGGGGAATTCGGAGCTTTTCATATTTCTGGAGGAACGACCGAGCTTGTACGTGTTACTCCAGATGCTCTTGGATTTAAGGCCGAGCTTATCGGTGGCACCCTTGATCTCAACGCAGGGCAGGTAATCGACCGTATAGGAGTATATCTTGGTATGCATTTTCCTGCAGGACCTGCGCTTGAGGCAGAAGCCTTGAAAAATACGAAGAAGATACCAAAGAAGAAGATTTCATCTGTTGGTGCTGCTGTTAATCTTTCAGGCCTTGAAAATATGGCTATTAAGCTTTATTCCGAGACCGAGGATAAGGCCTTGACCGCTGCCTTCGTTTTTGATTATCTTGGAAGAGCAATTTCTACCATGATTGAGGCATACCAGGATAAATACGGAGAAGGCAAGATCGTATGCGCCGGCGGAGTTATGTGTAATTCTATAATAAAAAATATGCTTTCAAGTAAGTACGACGTATGCTTTGCCGAGCCGGCTATGTCGGCCGATAATGCGGTTGGTATTGCTTCGCTTACCTTGAGAGCTTATAAAACGGAGAACAATTTGTGATTGATATAAATTCTCTCAGAGAACGGGATAATACCGAGATTTTTTCGGTTGCCGAGCTGAACAATTACATCAAAAGCATATTTGAAAATAATCGTACGTTATCCTCTGTGAGCATTAGAGGTGAAATATCTAATTTTGTTAATCACAGAAGCGGACATCTGTATTTTTCACTTAAGGATGCGGAAGGGCAGATCAGGGCTGTAATGTTCAGATCGCGTGCTATGACTTTAAAATTTCAGCCCGAATCGGGCATGAAGGTTATTGTTCATGGCTCTGTGACTGTTTACCCTCGTGACGGATCCTACCAGATTTACGTAACCTCAATGCAGCCTGACGGTATAGGTGCTCTTTACCTCGCTTATGAGCAGCTTAAGGCGCGTCTTGCCGAGGAGGGATTGTTTGATGAGGAGAACAAAAAGCCTATTCCTATTATTCCTCGCAGGATTGGTGTAATTACATCTCCCACAGGCGCGGCTGTACGCGATATTATTAACGTTACAGGAAGAAGATACCCGGGAGCTGATTTGTTTATTTATCCTGCTTTGGTTCAGGGAGAAGGTGCAGAGCAGAGCCTTATCAAAGCCCTTGATTATCTTGACAATAGCCGTCTTTGCGACGTTATAATTATCGGTCGAGGCGGTGGATCTATCGAGGATCTTTGGGCATTTAACGGTGAGGGATTAGCTAGGAGAATATTCGCAGCTACCACACCTATTATTTCTGCCGTTGGTCACGAGACAGACTTTACTATTTGTGATTTCGTTGCTGACCTTCGTGCACCCACCCCGTCTGCCGCTGCAGAAATTGCTGTGCCTGATACAAGAGATTTGATGCTCAGGATAGATTCTTATGACGAAAGACTTGCTATTGCCTTGAAGAGGCGGGTTGAAAGAGCTAGAGAAAGGCTCGCCAGCCTTGCTCACTCTACCGATAAGAGCAGGATATTTACACTTTTGGACAACAAACGCCAGAGCCTTATGTATCTTGATGAAAAATCTCGATTTTTGGCTAACGGTGTGCTTAATAAAGCAAGAGAAGTTCTTTCAAAAAATGCGGCTCGCGTAGATGCATTGAGTCCGCTTTCTACACTTTCCCGAGGATATTCCATAGCAGAAAAGAATGGCAAGACTGTGAAAAGTGTAAATGAGCTTAAGGTTGGCGATACCGTTTCGTTAAGAGTTTTTGACGGTAATGCCAGATTAAATGTAATGGAGATAAGAAAGGAGAAGGATAACTGTGACTGATTTTAACTTTGAGGAAGCCTTAAAAAAGCTCGAGGATGAGGTTAAAAGACTTGAGAGCGGTAATATGAGTCTCGATGAGTCTATTGCATCCTTCGAGGAAGCGGTTAAGCTTGTCAGAATTTGTAATGAGAAGCTGGAGCAGGCAGAAAGAAAGGTTGCGCTTTTAACAGAAATGAGTGACGGTACAGTTACTGACGTACCTTTTGCTGTTGACGATGAGGCTTGACGTATATTTAGCCGAAAATTCTCTTGTTGACAGCAGAACCGACGCAAAGAATTTTATTCTTGCAGGTGCTGTTACCGTTGACGGAAGGGTAATCAACAAGCCTTCCTTTGACGTTAGAGGCGAAGAGAATATTTTGGTAGATAAAAGCGGTAAAAGATTTGTAAGTCGAGGCGGACTGAAGCTTGAGGCGGCCCTCGATAGCTTTAATGTTACTGTAAACAGCTTAACTGCCATTGACGTTGGTGCTTCAAGCGGTGGATTCACCGATTGCCTTTTGAAACGCGGTGCCAACAAGGTTATTGCTGTTGACTCTGGCTCAGGACAGATGGTGCAGAGCCTTCGTGAAGATTCTCGTGTTGTGGTTGTTGAAAACTATAATGCAAGATACATGTCACGTGATGATTTTAATGATACACCAGATATTGCGGTTATGGACGTTTCCTTTATTTCCGCAAGACTTATTATTCCTGCCGTATATTCGGTTTTGTCCGACAAAGGAACGTTTGTATGCCTTATCAAGCCTCAATTTGAGGTTGGTAAGGGCGGTCTTAATAAGAAGGGCATCGTTAAAAATGAAACACTTAGAAAACAGGCTGTAGCCGATGTTATAGAATGTGCAGAGTCTGTTGGTTTTATTAATCTCGGCTTAATTGAATCTCCCATTTTAGGCGGAGACGGCAACACCGAGTATTTGGCACACTTTAAAAAGAAATAATATTTGTATGTGATTTAATTTTGATGCATTTTTGCACAAAACATTTAGGAGTTTATTATGAAAAACGCAAGACAACAGAAAATTCTTGAGCTAATCAAGAAATATGATATCGATACCCAGGATACTCTTATCAAGAGACTTGCTGATGAGGGCTACGTTGTTACGCAGACAACCATTTCGAGAGATATAAGACAGCTTAATCTCATTAAAGGAATCGCATCAAACGGAAATTATAAATATATCGCTCCCGGCTCGGGATACGGTGGAGAGAAGAAGGGCCCTGTAATTAATTCTGCTATTACCGATTCGATTATCAGAGTTGAGGCTGCGGGTCATATCGTTGTTGTAAAGACATACGCAGGTATGGCGAATGCTATTGCCGTATGCGTGGACTCTCTTCATCACGATGATATCGTTGGCTCTGTTGCAGGTGATGACACCATTCTTCTTGTTGTAAAGACCAGTGACGGTGCAAGAGCACTTGAGAACGAGCTTAGAAATATTTTTGGATTAAACTAACGGAGAAATATAATGCTTTTTTCCTTGCATATTGAGAATATCGCGGTAGTAAAATCCTGTGATTTTGATTTTTCATCAGGATTTATGGTGCTGACCGGTGAAACCGGTGTGGGTAAGTCGGTTATTCTCGACAGTATCAACCTTCTGCTTGGCGGTAAGGCTGAGCGTGAGCTTATAAGACACGGTGAGCAGACTGCTTTTGTAAGCGGTCTTTTTGGCAACCTCTCGGCATATACTAAGGAAAGATTATTTGAACTTGGTGTTGCTCCCGATGAGGAGGGGACATACTTTGTTCAGCGCAGTATGTCGGTTGATGGAAGGAACAAGATTACCATCAATGGCAGACCTGCTAATCTCGGATTATTGAAGAGTGTGATGTCCTATCTTGCAACTATCCATGGACAGGATGACACACATAGTCTTGTTAACCCCAAGCATCACCTGGAGCTTATTGACAGATACGCTGGATGTGAGGATTTGCTTGAGAAATACAGAAGCGCTTATTCCGTACTTGAGGATATAAGAAAAGAAAAAAACAACCTTATCGACAAGGCTCGCGAGGGACAGAGAATGAAGGAAATCCTTGAGTATCAGATCAAGGATATTGACTCTGTAGGACTTCATGTAGGTGAGGAAGAGGAGCTTGTTGACAAGAAGGTTAAGATAAAAAATAGCGAGCGTATTACAAAAAATTCGGAGTTCGTATTCAAGGCTCTTAAGGGAAGTGAAAGGGGAAGCGTGTCCTATCTTCTTGATAGAAGTATCACCGCACTTTCTCAGCTTTCTGACGTTGTTCCCGGCTTTGGGGAATATTCCGAGCGTCTACGCGATATGCTTTATCAGGTTGATGACATATCCGAGGAGGTTTACTCGGTTCTTAGCGAAATTGATGACGATCCCACGCGCACTCTTAATGATATTGAGTCAAGACTTGATAGGATATCAAAGCTTAAACGTAAATACGGCTATACTGTCGAGGAAATACTAGCCTTCAGAGATCGGGCATTTAAGGAATATGAGATGCTTGAAAACTCGGATGAAATGCTTAAGGTGCTTTCCTCGAAGGAGAAAAATGCCTATAACGAGGCACTTCTTTTAGCAAATGAGCTTCATGATATCAGAGTAAAATCTGCAAAGGAGCTTGAAAGCAATATAAAGGAAACTCTCGAATTCCTTGATATGCCTAAGGTAGTATTCTTTGCATCCATAAAAGAGGAATTTTCCTCGGGCGAGAAGGTTCTTAACAGAGACGGATCTGACAACGTAGAATTCTATATCAGTGCCAACAGAGGTGCAGAGCCTCAGCCTCTTTCCAAGATTGCATCTGGCGGTGAAATGTCGAGAATAATGCTTGCATTAAAGAGCGTTATAGCAGACAAGGATAATATGCCTACCGTAATTTATGACGAAATTGATGCAGGTGTATCAGGTAAGACCGCAAGAAAAATCGGTATAAAGATGCTGATGCTTTCTAAAAATACCCAGATTTTCTGTGTTACACATAGTGCACAGATTGCCTCCCTTGGTGACGAGCATTTTCTTATCAGCAAGTCTGACGTTAACGGAGTTACCGAGACTAGTGTAAATCTCCTTGACTATGAGGGCAGAGTGCGTGAGCTTTCCAGAATCCTCGGCGGTATTGAGGTAACCGAGTCGCAGCGTGCTGCAGCAATAGATATGCTTCAGGAAAGGTCTGTTTACAAAAATTAATTTGGAGCATTCATTATGCAAGAGATAATCGATTTCTTCAAAATGAATGACGTGAAATATAAGGAAAATTTTGATTTATCAAGGATTTCTCCTGTTAGAATCGGAGGTAAAGCACTTTTTGTGGCATATCCTAGGACTACAGAAGAAATGATTAAAATCATTGATTTTCTCGAGAATTTGAAAATTAACTATAAAATCGTGGGCAGAATGTCAAACATGCTCATTTCTCGCGATTTATATGATGGTGTAATTATTAGGACCGATTTGATGAGCCTTTATGAATTCTCAGGCGAATCGGCTTATGTAAATGCGGGTATATCACTTCCGCAGATTGCCAAATTAGCAGCAGATGCAGGATTATCCGGGCTTGAGCAGCTGTCTGGCATACCGGGTAGTATTGGTGGTGCTATTCGAGGTAACGCAGGCGCATTTGGTAGAGATATCTCAGAACTGGTAAGTATCGTTAGTGCTTATGATAAGCATACCCGTCAAGTAATAGACTTAAGTCGCAAGGAAATCGATTTCTATTATCGACAATCAAGTCTTATGGACGAAAACTATATTATACTTGGTGCGACGATATTACTTTCCGCATCGGATTCCCAAAAGGTCAAAAGATGTATGACGGATATTCATCAAATCAGGGTATATACTCAGCCATATAACGAGCCTTCACTTGGCAGTGTATTCAAGCGGCCTGTGGAGGGCTTATCTGCAGGCAAGCTTATAGACGACTGTGGACTTAAGGGTTATAGAATTGGAAAGGCAAAAATATCCGAGAAGCACGCAGGGTTTATTATAAACTGTGGCGGTGCAACAGCACAAGACTATCTTTCACTAGTAGATTATGCTGCCGATGAGGTGTATAAAAAAATTGGAATAAATCTCGAAAAGGAAATAGAAATTTTTTAGGAGAAGCGTATGTCGTTTTCAGCAGAGCAGAAAAAAGAGATAATTGAATATACATACAAGTCAGCTTGCTGTCGACGTGCACTTCTTTCAGGACTTCTCTTTGGAAAGGGACGTGTAAGCGGAAAGACCGTTACCATATCCTTTGCCGAGGTTGAATATGCCGACTTTGCTTATAAGCTTATACATGAGTTTTACAGCAAGGATGGTAACATATTCAGGCAGAAAACAGGTGGTAGAAGAATTGATATCTCCTTTGAATCTCCTTCTGCCGCAAAATATATCAACGAAATCGATGCTTTGGTTGATTTTGATGTCTGTGATATTATAACACAAAGGTGTGCATCCTGCTTGCCTTCATTCCTTCGCGGAGTTTTTTTGGCTGCAGGTAGACTCTCTGATCCCAAGAAACAGTTTTCTCTTGAGTTTTCCCTTAGTGAACGTACCGAAAAGTTCAAGAAGGTGCTGGAGGATCTTTCCTTATCTCCCTTGATTTCGCACAAAAAGAGCGGAGACCTGCTTTATTTCCGCAAGGAGGATGAGATCGAGAGCTTTTACGGTCACGCAGGACTTAACCACGTTGTGTTTGATATTATTGAAGCAAAGATTAAATCTCTTGCACGTAGAGAATCACAGAGATATCTCAACTGTGTAACAAGCAATTTTGACAGAATGACAGCCGTATCCGAAAGACAGGTTGGTATTATTTCTAGACTTGATGAGCTTCAGCTTCTTTCCTCGTTGCCCGACGAGCTTGAGGAGACCGCAAGAATCAAGCTCAAATATCCCGATCTTCCGCTTTCGGCACTTGCGGCTCAGATGGTACCTGCCATTTCAAAATCAGGACTTTCGCACCGACTTAAGAAAATTGAAGAGATTGGTGCCAGATTACTAAATTTAAACGAAGAACAATACTAAAGAAAGGGTTAGCTATGGGAGAGTTTGTACATTTACATCTTCATACAGAATATAGCCTGCTTGATGGCGCTACCAGAATATCTTCCATTGCTGACAAGGCTTTGGAGCTTGGACAGGATGCCGTTGCCATAACCGATCACGGTGTTATGTACGGTGCGGTAGAATTTTATACCGCGTTGAAGGAGAAGGGAATCAAGCCTATTATCGGATGCGAGGTTTACGTTGCCCCCAGAGGCAGACTTTCAAAAGAGGGAAAGCAGGATTCCTCGGGCAATCATCTTATTCTTTTATGTAAGAATGAGATAGGCTATAAGAACCTCTCTTATATGGTTTCCAAGAGCTTTATTGACGGCTTTTATTCCAAGCCTCGTGTTGATATGGAGCTTATACGTGCCCACAGCGAGGGCCTTATCGCACTTTCTGCTTGCATAGCGGGTAAAATTCCTCAGCTCATTCTTGCAGGTAGTATGGCAGAGGCAGAGGCTGCAGCCCTTGAATTTAAGAGCATTTTCGGTGATGATTTTTATCTTGAGGTTCAAAACCACGGCTTAGACGATGAGCGCAAGGCTAATTATGGCTTGAAGCTTATCAGCGAAAAGTACGGTATTCCTCTTGTGGCGACAAACGACGTTCATTATCTTGAGCGAGGTGACGCGGATACTCAGTCCACCCTTATGTGTATACAGATGAATACACAGGTGAGCGACGGTCGTCCTCTCGGTTTCGAGACCGATGAGTTTTATTTTAAGAGTGCCGAAGAAATGAAGGTGCTTTTTGCTCAGTTCAAGGATGCTGTAGCAAATACCGTTAAAATAGCAGAGAAATGCAACTTTGATTTTGAATTTGATAATTTACACCTTCCCGATTTCAGACCCGAGGGTGGTGTTTCACATAAGGACAAGCTTAGAAAAGATGCTATTGATGGTTTTAATAGGAAGATAAAAGAGGGCAGAATTGATTTTAGCCTGCATACTCGTGAAGAATATGAGACCAGAATTGAGTACGAGCTTTCTGTTATTGATAAAATGGGCTTTAATGCTTACTTCCTTATAGTAAGCGACTTCGTTACCTGGGCAAAGTCCCACGGTATTCCCGTTGGTCCCGGTAGAGGCTCGGGTGCAGGTAGCCTTGTTGCCTTCCTTATCGGTATCACCGACGTGGACTCTATGGCCTTCGACTTACTCTTTGAAAGATTTCTTAATCCCGAGAGAGTTTCTATGCCTGATTTTGATATTGACTTCTGCTATAACCGTCGAGAAGAGGTTATAGATTACGTTAAATCAAAGTACGGCGAGGACAAGGTTGCACAGATCGTTACATTTGGTACTTTAGCAGCCAGAGCCGCTGTCCGCGATGTTGGACGAGCCATCGGTATGCCTTACAGCAAGGTTGATACTGTCGCAAAGCTTATACCGAGAGATGCGGCAAAGATTGAGGACGCATTGTCTACCAATGAGTTAAAGGCTCTATATTCGGGTGATGAGGAAATCAGACATCTGCTCGACCTCAGTATGAAGCTTGAGGGTATGCCTCGCCATGCCTCTACTCACGCGGCGGGTGTTGTTATGACTGAGAAGCCTACCTACGAGTACGTTCCTCTTTCATATAGCGGAACAGGTGTAGTTACACAGTTTGATATGAATACCGATGCAAGACTTGGACTTGTTAAGTTTGATTTCCTCGGACTCAGATATTTGACGGTTATTCAGGATGCCGTAAATGAGATCAGAAAGCATAACCCCACCTTTGACATTTCAAACATAGACTACAACGATAAAGAAACCTTCGACCTTCTTTGCGATGCAAAGACAGATGGAGTGTTCCAGCTTGAGTCGGGAGGAATGAAGCAAGTGCTTTCCAAGCTTGCGCCATCCTGTCTTGAGGATATTATTGCGTGCGTGGCTTTGTATCGTCCCGGTCCTATGGATTCAATCGATACTTTTATAGCGAGAAAGCACGGTCAGGAGCCTATTGCATATAAGCTTCCCGAGCTACGTAGTATTCTTGAGGTTACCTACGGTTGTATAGTATACCAGGAGCAGGTTATGCAGATATGCAGAAGCCTGGCTGGATATTCCTATGCAAGAGCTGATATCGTAAGACGTGCTATGTCCAAGAAAAAGACCTCTGCAATGCAGGCGGAGAGAGCGGATTTTGTTGCAGGATGCCTAGAGCATGGTGTCTCGGCAGAAATTGCAGAAGAGATATTAGAGGAAATGCTTGGCTTTGCGAAATACGCATTTAACAAGAGCCACGCAACCGCATATGCAATTATTTCCTATCGAACAGCATATCTTAAGGCACATTATCCGGCAGAATATTTCACAGCACTTTTAACCAGTGTGCTCGATAACGCAGGTAAGGTTAGGGAATATATCGCCGATGCTGCTCGCTTTGGTGTAAAGGTGCTTCCTCCCGATATTAACACAAGCGGAGAGACATTTACCGCTGATGGCAGCAACATCAGATTTGGTTTGCTTGCAATCAAGAACGTGGGTAGAAACTTTGCTCGTGCTATCATAAAATCCCGTTCTGCCACAAAATATCGTTCGTTTGACGAATTTGTTTCACGAATGGTTGATTTTGACCTTAACAAGAGAACAGTGGAGTCACTTATAAAGTGCGGTGCTTTTGACAGCTTTGGAATTACCAGAAGCTCGCTTATGGACTGCTACGAAAAGATTATTGATGCGGAGCATGACAGAGCGAGAAATAACATCGCAGGTCAGATGGACCTCTTTGCACAGAGCTCGGGTAGTAGTGCTACCGTTCAGTATAATTATCCCAGTATACCTGAATATTCTGCCAAGGAGCTTCTTATTCTTGAAAAAGAAAGCTCTGGAATGTATTTCTCGGGTCATATTATCGATAGCTATTCAAAACATATTTCCAAGATTTCTCCCGATAAGATTTCCGACATTATCGAGTCGGTTGCCGAGGATGAGCTTGGTGGAAACGGGAAATACAAGGATAAGAGTCAGGTGAAGATTGCTGGTATTATCACCGCAAAACGCACCAAGGTTACCAAGAATGGTTCTACCATGGCTTTTCTTACAGTCGAGGATAGATACGGCGATATCGACGTTATAGTTTTCGCAAAGAGCTATGATAAGTACTATGAAATTCTTGGTGAAGAAAATGCCGTAATTATAAGCGGTAATCTTTCGCTTGAGGAAGGAGAAGCCCCCAGGATTCTCTTGTCGGATGCCGAGGTGCTGATTGAGGACACCGATTATGATTCATCAGCCAAGCCCGTCGAGGAGATTCGCGTATTTATCAAGGTAAGTGACCTTAATGATAAGAGAATAAATAACTTAAGACGTATTTCTTCGCTTAACCGAGGAAATGCTAAAGTTATACTTTTTGACGAGAGCACTAAAAAATATTGTGCCTTGAAGGATGCCTTGATTGATCCGTCCGAAAGGGTACTTACAAGACTTGCTTCGCTCTTCGGAGAGGAGTGCGTAATACTTAAATAATTTGTCCATCCGTTTTACATAATTTCTTGTTGCGGAGGATATGCGCTTGCTTATAAATATTCTTGTTGACCTTGCCATTATTTTAACGGTTCTTCTAGGCTTTATGTATGGGTATAAAAGAGGATTGTTTCTTATGACGGCAGGTCCTGCAAGAAGGCTTTTATGCTTTGTTGCATCCTTTTCCTACTCGGGTGTGGTTGGCAGCAGAATCGTCGCTCCAATCCTTAAAAGGCTGATTGATATCAGAGATAATCAAATAACAAAATCTATTGTTAACGGATTATCCACCGTTATTGCCTTTGTTCTGTTGTTTTTGTTGACAAAGGTGATACTGTCTTTTACCTTTTATTTAATTGGACGTATTCTTGATTTTGGCCTTATAGGTATAGTCAACAAGGGGGTAGGAATGGCACTGTCAGGGATGATAGCATTCGGTTTATCGGTCTGCCTTGTGTCGGTGATGGATTATTTATACTCAAACGATTATTTTAGTGACGTTTTATTAATGAACAGCTTTTCGGGCGGTCCTCTCTATAGGCTACTTAAGCTTATTAATCCTATAGGAAGGATTCCTCCCGTATAAATTACTATTTTAACTTGTCGCAGGTGCGACGGAATGGAAAATAAATGAAAATTCAAGTTTGTGTCAGATGTAAAAAAAGACCTGCATCGGTCTATATAACCCGTCTTGACGGTGGCAATTCTATCAACGAGGGCCTCTGCTTCCAGTGTGCGGCAGAGCTTGGCATTAAGCCGCCTCCTGTAATGGATATGCTTAAGAAGATGGGCATTGACGAGGATGCCATTGAGGGTATGACCGACGAGATAAACGGTATGATGGAAAATGCACTTGTTGAATCCGAAAACGGCGACGACAATAGCAAGGTTCCCACGCTCAATCTTGGCGAGCTTTTTGGCCTCCCCATGAAGCAACCCGAAAACAACTCAGGAAAGAAAAACTCCGCTGATGGAAAAAAGCAGGATCAGAACAAAAAGCTTCTTTCTACCTATTGCAATAATCTTAACGATAAGGCAAAGGAAGGGAAGATTGACAGAATTGTAGGACGTGACCGTGAGATCGATCGTATGATCCAGATTCTTTCCAGAAGACAGAAGAATAATCCTTGTCTCATCGGTGAGCCCGGTGTTGGTAAGACTGCAATCGTTGAGGCACTTGCTCTTCGTATTGTTGAAGGCAACGTGCCCGAGGCTCTTGCTGATTTTGAGGTATGGCAGCTCGACCTTACCGCCCTTGTGGCAGGAACACAGTTCCGCGGTCAGTTTGAGTCGAGAATTCTTGGCTTGCTTAAGGAAATTAAGGCTGCAGGAAATATTATTCTTATGATCGATGAGGTGCATAATATTGCAGGTGCAGGCGAGACCTCCGACGGTAGTATGAGCGCGGCAAACCTTCTTAAGCCGGCACTTTCAAGAGGCGAAATTCGTGTTATTGGTGCAACAACCCTCAAGGAATACAGAAAATGTATCGAAAAGGATAGTGCTCTTGAACGTCGATTCCAGCCTGTAAAGATTGAGGAGCCCTCGGTTGACGAGACGGTTGATATTATCAAGGGCATCAAGAAGTATTACGAAGGCTTCCATGGTGTATATATCTCCGACGAGGTGGCTCGTCTTGCGGTAACTCTTTCCGAGAGATATATTACAGACCGTTTCTTGCCTGACAAGGCTATCGACCTTATTGACGAGGCGTGCGCTAAGGTTGCACTCACTTGTCCTGAGCTTAACGAGAAGCGTCGCAATGATAAGCGTCTCGGTGAGATTGATGGCAGAATGAGCCAGCTTGAAACCCTGCTTGAAAAGCCCGAGGAGCAGACAGAGTCTAACTACAAGGAGCTTGCAGACCTCAAATCCGAAAAAATAAGACTTGAAACAAGGCAGAAAATTATTATTCCTGTAATTGATAATTTGAAGCTTACTCCTGACGATCTTCTTCGCGTTATCGAGATATGGACGGGCATTCCTGCGGCAGAGCTTTCTGCAGGAGAGCTTTCCGAGCTTACAGGCCTTTACGAGAGAATATCTCAAAAGGTTATCGGTCAGGATGAGGCTGTAAATGCGGTGGTTCGCGCTATCAGACGTAAGAGAGCAGGCGTTTCCTACCGACAGAATCCTGTATCCATGATTTTTGCTGGACCTACAGGTGTTGGTAAGACCGAGCTTGTAAAGGTGCTTGCACAGGATCTCTTTAAGCAGCCTGAGTCACTTATCCGCCTTGATATGTCCGAGTTTATGGAGAAGCATGCCGTTTCACGTATTGTTGGAGCTCCTCCCGGATACGTTGGATATGACGAGGCAGGTCAGCTTACTGAAAAGATTCGTCGCCGTCCTTACTCGGTTGTTCTGTTTGATGAGATCGAGAAGGCTCATCCCGACGTGCTTAATATACTCCTTCAGGTTCTTGATGACGGTAAAATAACCGATGCGCAGGGCAGACAGGTTAATTTTGAAAATACCGTTATTATTATGACTACCAACGCAGGTAGTGAAGCATCCTCTTCTATTTCAGGCTTCAGCGAGAAGAGAGAGGAGAAGGCAAAGGACAGAACAGAGAAGGCTCTTTCCACATTCCTGCGTCCCGAGTTTATCAACCGTATTGATGAGATAATCACCTTCCGCCATCTTGATAAGGATGACTTTGTTAAGATTGCAGACATTATGCTTTCAAAGCTTCGTGTTCACTTCGAGGAGAAGGGAATCAATCTTCTTTACGGTAATGATGTGCTTGAGCTTATTGCAAGGGAATCTTATTCCGAAAAATACGGTGCAAGAAATATGAGAAGATATATCGAGCGCCAGGTTGAGGATAAGCTTGCAAACGTTATACTTGAAAATTATCACACCGGCCTTACAGGCATATCGCTTGTGGTTTCTGATGATGAAATTAATGTTGAATATATATAAGGAGAATTAAAATGGGTTGTTCACATGATTGCTCTAATTGCTCTGAAAAGTGCTCCAAGGAATCACTCCTTGCACCTGCTAATCAGGCCAGCAATGTAAAGCGTGTAATTGGTGTTGTCAGCGGCAAGGGAGGAGTTGGTAAGTCTCTCGTTACCTCTATGCTCGCTGTTACAATGCAGAGAAGGGGATATAAGACAGCTATTCTTGATGCTGACATTACAGGTCCCTCTATTCCCAAGGCCTTTGGATTAAAGTGCGGATGTGTTGAGGGCAGTGACCTTGGTATGTTCCCCCCTAAGACTAAAACGGGCATCGAGGTTATGAGTGTTAACCTTCTTATGGACGAGGAGACCAAGCCTGTTGTATGGCGTGGCCCTGTAATTGCTAACGTTGTTAAGCAGTTTTGGAGCGAGGTTGTATGGAACGAGGTAGACTTTATGTTCGTTGATATGCCTCCCGGAACAGGAGACGTGCCTCTTACCGTTTTCCAGAGCCTTCCTCTTGACGGTATCATTATCGTAGGTAGCCCTCAGGAGCTTGTTTCTATGATAGTTGAGAAGGCTGTTAATATGGCATCTATGATGGATATTAACGTTATCGGTCTCGTTGAGAACTACAGCTATATTCTTTGTCCCGACTGTGGCAAGGTTATCAGACCTTACGGTGAGAGCAAGATCGAGGATCTTGCAAAGACCTATAATACATCTGCACTTGCAGAGCTTCCTATTGACCCCAGTCTTGCAGCACTTTGCGACAAAGGTGTTATCGAGCTCTTCGAGGGAGATTATATGGAAAGAGCCGCAGACAAGATTGAGGCACTTTTAAAATAATGTAATAACATACTGTTTACAGGATCTATGAGTTAATCATAGGTCCTGTTTTTTATAAAATTTTTTCTTGGTACTTATTTTGACAAGTTATTTTACCCCTTTGTGCTACAATGTATGAGGAAGGGAGGAACAAATGAAAACACTTTATATTGACGTATATTTTTTAATCAATTTTGTTGTTGACCTGCTTTCGCTATATTTTGCATCCTTGTTTTCAAAAACACCTACCACGACCCGAAGGCTTATTGCTTCATCAACTATTGGAGCGACGATAGCGGTTCTTACGGTGTTTCTGCCTGAAAATTTCTTTATTAAAATCGCATTTTCGTTTATAGGATTATTTGCCATGGGATATGTAGCTCCAAAGCCTATGAAGGCAAAAAGGAAGGTGAAATTTATAATATCCTTTCTTATTTTCATCTCACTTACAGGTGGAGGAGTAACCTTTATTTGGAGCTTTCTCGATAAATATGCCTCGCAAATTTTTGCTAACGCGAGTGGAAGCGCTGTTAATCGAAAAACCTTATTTTTATCAATAATTCTTCTTTTATCGATAGGAGTTTTTAAAATGATAGTTTCCTTCTTTTCTACAAATGAAAGTGAAAGCTCTGTGGAGCTTGAAATATCCTTTCTTAACAAAACGACAAAGGTTTCTGCCTTTGTAGACAGCGGCAATCTAGCGGTTGATCCAATGGATATGAGTCCGTTGCTTATTATTAAAAAAGACGTGGCAAGGGAAGTGCTTCCCGAAAATATTATAGAGCTTTCCGATATCGATGCGCTTGATAGGAGTGTAAAAAAAAGGATTCGTCTGGTACCAGTCTCAAGAGGCGGTGTAACTCACGTGCTTGTTGGAGTAAAGGCTGATAAGATATCTGTATTAAACGGTAATCAAAGAGAGGAGATAACGGTTACCTTGGCTGTAGATAAGGAAGGGGGTACTTTCGGTGGATTTGGTGCATTGATGCCATCTGCCGCATTAGATAATGCAATTCACTAGTTTTATTGATTTTATCAAAAGAATAATTTCAAAAATCAAAGGGTATTTTTATAAAAACGATATATATTATATAAATGGTAATGAGACTTTGCCTGCACCACTTTCAACCGAGGACGAGGAAATGATGATAAGGAATATTGAGAGCGAGGAGGCGCGGAATATCCTTATAGAGCATAACTTACGCCTGGTGGCCTACATAGCCAAGCGGTTTGAGAACACGGGAGCAAATATCGAGGAGCTCATATCCATAGGCACAGTCGGACTTGTTAAGGCGATATCAACATTTAATTCAGATAAAAACATCAAGCTTGCAACCTATGCCTCGAAATGCATTGAAAATGAAATCCTGATGTTTATAAGAAAAACCACGACCCACAAGAAGGAAATTTCTATTGACGAGCCATTAAGCGTGGACTGGGACGGCAACGAGCTGCTTCTCTCGGACATTTTGGGTAGTGATTCTGACATTGTAACAAAGGATATGGAGATAGAGGAGGAGAGACGAATCGTAAGGGAAGCAGTATCCGATTTATGTGACAGAGAAAGAATTATAGTTGAGTTAAGATTCGGGCTTGGTGGCAGAGAAGAGCTTACGCAAAAGGAGGTTGCAGATGCTCTTGGGATAAGTCAAAGCTACATTTCTCGCCTCGAGAAGAAAATTATGACCTGTTTACGTAAAAAAATAGAAGAAAAGATATAATTTTTTTCAAAAAAGTATTGCAAAAGTGAAAAATATATGATATAATAAGCCGTATTAAAATGACTTTAATGTAAAAGAGGTGTTAAAATGAAGGCAGGATTACATCCCGAATACAAAGAGGCTACCATTAAGTGTGCATGTGGTGCAACCGTACAGACTCACTCCGTTAAGGGTGATTTGAACGTGGAAATTTGCTCCAAGTGCCATCCTTTCTATACAGGTAAGCAGAAGTTTGTTGATGCAGGCGGTCGTCTTGACAAGTTCAAGAAGCGTCTTGCAGCTGCACAGAACAACAAGTAATCTATGTATTATAAAAGAGCGCTCGGATTTTTCCCGCGCTCTTTTTGCTTATTAAAGGGATTTTATTATGAAGGATTCAGAAATTGTAAAAAGCTCTGCTATCATTGTTGGTATAGCCGAGCGCGGTAGTGATCTCCCCGAGTGCGAGCTTTCTCTTGATGAACTTGAGAGACTGCTTGATACCGCAGGAGGCACGGTATTCGCACGTGTTATTCAGGTAAAAGACAGCTTTGACCCTAGAACCTGTATCGGTAGCGGTAAGGTTAAGGAAATTTCCGAGCTTTGCAAGAACAATTGCATTGAGCTTGTTATCTTCGACTTTGAGCTTACTCCTGCACAGATAAGAAATCTTGAGAATGACATTGGCGAGGATGTTAGGGTAATTGATAGAAGCATGCTTATACTTGATATTTTTGCTCTCCATGCTACCAGCGGTGAGGGTAAGCTTCAGGTTGAGCTTGCTCAGCTTAAATATAGTGCACCCAGACTTATGGGACGCGGAACAGAGCTTTCAAGACTCGGTGGCGGTATCGGTACAAGAGGTCCCGGTGAATCTAAGCTTGAGAGCGATCGTCGTCATATGAAGGAAAAGGTATATGCTCTTGAGCGCCGTCTTGCAGAGATGGAGCATAACAGGGCGGTAATGCGTGCTCAGCGTGACAGAAGCGGTCTTACCAAGGTTGCTCTTGTTGGATACACAAACGCGGGAAAATCCACCTTGCTTAACGCATTGACAGGTGCAGGAGTTTTGTCCGAGGACAAGCTTTTTGCCACTCTTGACCCCACCACACGTAAGCTTGAGCTTCCTTCTGGAGAAAACGTTCTGCTCACCGATACTGTTGGATTCATCAGAAAGCTTCCTCACCATCTTGTAAAGGCATTTAAATCCACACTTGATGAGGTTGTTTATGCCGATATTCTTCTTATAGTTTCGGATATTACAGACCCCGAGGTTGCCGAACATATCGAGGTAACCAAGAACGTTGTCGAGGAGCTCGGTGCATCGGATAAGCCTATTATCTTTGTCTACAACAAGTGTGATAAGCTTGAGGGTGGTATTCCTGTGCCTGATGACGAGAATACAGTCGTGGTATCAGGTGTAAGCGGACAGGGAATTGATAGCCTTCTTTCTGCTATTGAAGATACAATTCACCAATTTAAGAAAAAATACACTCTACTTATCCCTTATTCAAATCAGTCTGTAGTCAGTGCACTTTATAACGGATATAGTGTAGAAAGTGTTGATTACGTTGACGATGGAATCAGCGTTACCGTTATTCTAGACGAGCGCGGAAGGGGGATGTACGGTAAGTATATTACCTCTATATAATAATATGGAAAGCTATATTACAGTCAAACAGCCATCCTACTTTGAATATGAGGATAAAAAATCGGTGTTTATCGGTCAGGCTTGTCCTGTATCGACAGAGGCTGATGCTATTGCTTTTATTGATGCTGTTAAGAAGAAATATCCCGATGCCCGTCATCACGTTTATGCGTATGTGCTTAGAGAGAACTTTGCAATGCGATTTACAGATGACCACGAGCCTGCAGGAACGGCAGGTATGCCCGTGCTTGACGTAATTCGTAAGAATGGATGCACAGATACGGTTATTGTGGTAACAAGATATTTCGGTGGCACACTCCTTGGCACAGGCGGTTTGGTGCGAGCGTATACCTCTGCCGCACTTGGCGCGCTCGAGAATGCCGAGATTATTAGATATGATATATATTCTACTGTAAAAATGTCTGTCAGCTATTCGGATTACGGTAAGATTACCGCACCTCTTTCGGATATGGGATTTAGAGTAGAGGATACTCTTTATGACACAGGCGTAACCCTTGTCGGTCGAATTATCAAGTCAAAGCTTGAAGATTTAAAGGCCGAGCTTACCGAAGCAACTGCAGGAAGAATAGAATTTGAAACTCTTAGCGAGGAGTTTGGATATTAATTTACGAAATTAAAAGTGTTTTTAAAAAAGCACTCGTATATTATGGTGAATTTAGAAAAGGAGGCGCTCTTTTGATTAGTAAAGAAACGATTGAACAGGTTTTGATGCGTAATGACATCGAAACGTTGATTGGCAGCTATGTATCGCTTAAAAGAGCAGGCTCCAATCTTAAGGGACTCTGTCCCTTCCATAGTGAGAAATCTCCCTCATTTACCGTTTATCCCGCTGACAATAGCTTTTATTGCTTTGGATGCGGTGCAGGTGGAGATGCAATCACCTTTATTCGTAAGAGAGAAAATCTCGATTATCCTGATGCGGTTGAGTTTTTGGCAAATCGAGCAGGAATTACGATTGTTAAGGAAGAACGCGGTGTGGTGAGCTCTGCGCCCAAGTTTGACAGAAATCGTATGTTCCAAATGAACGTCGATGCAGCAAAATTCTTTAATAAGTGCCTCTTTGCCGATGACCCTGATGCGAAGAATGCTCTGGCATATTTCACAGAGGTTAGAGGACTTTCCATGGCTACCATAAAGCATTTCGGACTCGGCTTTGCTCCTAATAGCTTTGATGTATTTTCAAAATATATGCTTGCCAAGGGATACACTTATGACGAGCTTGTTGCAGGCTTCCTTTGTGGCAAAAATGATAAGGGCAGATATTACGATGCCTTCCGTAATCGTATAATGTTTCCTATTATCGATGTATCGGGTAACGTTATTGCCTTTGGTGGCAGAGTTATGGATGACTCCAAGCCTAAGTATAAGAATTCCTCCGATACACCGGTATTTAAGAAGTCGAGAAATCTTTTCGCCCTTAACTTTGCCCGTCATAACTGTCAGGAGTCCCTGATACTTTGCGAAGGTTATATGGACGTTATTGCTATGCATGCTGCAGGCTTTGAAAATGCGGTTGCGACCCTTGGTACTGCAATTACATCCGAGCAGGCAAGGATGATGAGCCGTTATACAAAGAAGGTCATTATCTCCTACGATGCCGATGAGGCAGGGCAGAAGGCCGCAATGCGTGCGGTTAAAATGCTTACCGACGTTGGACTTGATGTCTCAATTTTGAAGGTTCCCGGTGCAAAGGACCCCGACGAATATATCAAGAAATTTGGCGCGGACAAGTTCAGAAATCTTCTGTCCGAATCTAAATCTAAGTTTGATTATAATCTTGAAATCATACTTTCCAAGTATGATATAAATCTTTCCCAGGATAAGATCAAGGCGCTTCACGAGAGTGAAAAGTTAATTTGCGAGACTTATTCCTCGGCAGAAAGAGATATTTATATTCAAAACGTTTCCAAGATTTTTGGAGTTGATGCGAAGAGTATCAAGGCTGACGTTAATTCGCTTTTATCTAAGGCCGAGAAGGCTTGGCGCAAGGATGAGTCCAATAAGATAAAGCAGGATGCCGTTGGTTACTCGGACAGAGTAAATCCTGATTTTATCAAGGCTCCCGCCGCTGCAAAATGCGAGGAGAATCTGCTGGGCCTTTTACTTATGTATCCCGAGCACCGTAAGGCTGTCTTTGAAGGAAATCTTCTTACATATGATGACTTCTTTACCGAGCTTAACAAACGCATTTTTACCTATCTCGAGAATGCATATCACAATAATGGAGATTCTCATCTTGATATCGATGAGCAGTTTACTGTTGACGAGCGAGGCAGAATTACCAGAATGAAGCTTTCCAGAATGGAGCTTAGCGACAACGGAGTGGTTGTTCTTAATGACGCTATAGACAAGCTTCGCCGTGCTGTGGAGAAGAAGAAAAATGAGAAAAACGACTCCTTCGAAAGCTTAAATAAAATACTTGAATTAAAAAGAAAAAAATAACATTTTCTTAAGAAATGAGGTTTAAATATGAGCAGAGACAAAATTGATGTAAACGAGTATATTGATTCCAAGGGCGACGGTGGTATTGGTAACTCCGATATTATGAAGGCACTTGAGGATATCGATTACGATATTTCCCAGGCCGATATTGATTCCACTAGCCCTGACGAGCTGGAAACCGACGAGCTTAAGGAAATTGAGCAGGATGCCAGAAACTTTGACGCGACCGAAAATATGGACAAGTACTTCTCCCAGGAGGGTCTTGCTATTGACGATCCCGTTCGTATGTATCTTAAGGAGATTGGTAAAATTCCTCTTCTCACTCCCGAGCGTGAGATGTATCTTGCAGAGCAGATTTCTCTTGGTAACAAGCAGGCTAAGGACGAGCTTATTGAAGCAAACCTTCGTCTTGTTGTAAGTATTGCAAAGCGCCACGTAGGTAAGGGTATGTACTTCCTTGACCTAATCCAGGAGGGTAACCTTGGACTTATTAAGGCGGTTGAGAAGTTTGACTATAGCAAGGGCTATAAGTTCTCCACCTATGCAACGTGGTGGATTCGTCAGGCTATCACAAGAGCAATTGCTGACCAGGCAAGAACCATCAGAATCCCCGTTCACATGGTTGAAACTATACATAAGGTTTCCAGAACAACCCGTCAGCTTCTTCAGGAGCTTGGCAGAGAGCCTACCACCGCAGAGATTGCAGAGGCACTCGATATGACTCCCGATAAGGTTCGCGAGATTATGAAGATTGCACAGGATCCCGTTTCTCTTGAAACTCCCATCGGTGAGGAAGAGGATAGCCATCTTGGTGACTTCGTTGAGGATAGCGATTCTCCTGCACCCTCCGACAGTGCTTCTTATTCTCTCCTTCGCGAGCAGCTCTGCAACATTCTTCACACCCTTACTCCCAGAGAGGAGCAGGTAATTAAGCTTCGTTTCGGCCTCGAGGACGGCCGTCCCAGAACTCTCGAGGAGGTTGGTAAGAAGTTTGAGATTACCAGAGAGCGTATCAGACAGATCGAGGCTAAGGCTCTTCGTAAGCTTAGACACCCCTCCAGATCCAAGACTCTTAAGGATTACCTTTCTAACTAATAATTAAAGGCTGCCTAAAAGGGCAGCCTTTTTTTAACTCTCCATTTGCTTACCGATAAACATTCCTGCGGTTTGAATAAGCTTGGATTCAACCTCGTCGGATATTTTACCGCTTGTAGAGGTGTCATATTGCCAAGCCGACACAACGCAGCCGATAATATCTCCTTCACTTAATATGGGCATTGCACAGTTAACGTAGTGTGATCCGCCGTCATTTATAATCGAAATAGGCTCTCGACCGCTTCCTCTTACATACAACGAGCGCGATTCTACAATTTCTTCGAGCCCCCTCGAAATCTTCCTTTCAAGATAATCTCGCTTTGATGCACCCGATACGGCAATTACGGCGTCTCTGTCGCAGATGAAAATAGGGGAGGATGAGGTCTTTTGAAGCGTGTCAGCATAATCTGTAGCAAAATCCTGCATCTCACCGATAGGTGAGTATTTTTTGAAGATAACCTCACCCTCGCGGTCTGTGTAAATTTCTAAAGGATCTCCTTCCTTAATACGCATAGTGCGACGGATCTCCTTGGGTATAACAACTCGTCCAAGATCATCGATCCTGCGGACAATTCCTGTGGCTTTCATATATATAAAAATCTCCTTTAATTTTAAGGTACGTTGTTAGTATCTGTAAATAAAGGAGATTTATACTTTTAATTAGATTTAGGATGTAAAATTAATTCCGGATTGTCTTGATGAGGGAATAATTGAAATGTAACTATTGCCTCTGTTTATGATTAGATCATTATCATCAAAAGTAGTAAATTTTATTGTTCCGTTTTGGTCTATTGACCATTTTATCCTTTCGTATGTGCCACCTGTCAGGCAAAGGCCTTCGCCGTTGCCAATCGTATCCATAACAAGATGTTGTCCGCTGGATCTATCATATATCGTAGAATCGGCAAATAAAATAAAGCAGTTTGTAAAACCTAGACTTTTATTACTTGATTGATCGATTACTGTAGCGCCGTTTTTGATATATGTGTACGTACCGACCGAAGCATCAAATTTTAGCTGTATATATGAGTTATCCGATATTCCGACACTTACATTCCATGCCTTGTTATTAAATTCTACCTTGCTATCGGTAAAGCAAAAAGGTATTACTTTGCTACTGTCTACATCCGTATTTATTCCACAGTCATTAATGGCCGATAAAAGCAGGTTGGAGTTAGTAAAAATCTTGCTTGATTGTTCGGTATAATGATAATCATTTTTGATAGATAAATCAACCGATTGATTTGTTATGTCGCAGTTATCATAAATGATCATATCATCGCATTCGCTGTATATTCCAATACCACCGAAGGCTTTTATAACGTTATTTATGTATCCTCGAGTGTGTGTTATTGAACCAACTTTCCATAAGTCCTCTTGATTACTTATAAAAGCAACATACCTGGTTTTACCGTTTTCTATAGGTATTTCAACTAGCAAATCAGCGCCGGATATACCGTAGGTTGAATTTTCATTATCCATAACAAATGCAAGCGGACGGCTATTTGCATTAGCCTCGACCGTTTCTAACCCGGTCAAATAACTATAGAATTTTGGAAGGGAGCTTGTCTCTTTATCAGGTAATAAAGTGTCTGTTTTACTGTTGTTGACAGACTCGCCTTCTGCAAGATTTTCCTTATTTGATGCCTGCCAACCGTCAACAGTAAGCCCAAAAGTGCATATTAAAGTCGTTGCGGTGAGAAAAAAAGCAATCAGCCTAACGTGATTGCTTGTTTTTTTATTATTCATTTTTTACCTCCTTACGCACCCAAGGTGCGCACGTTAACCTTCAAAGTTAATCCTTGTCATTATAACGGAGCCATGCTTCTGCAAATTCAAAAGCCTCCGCAAGTCCGTTGGTAATTTTCTGCTTTTCAGGCTTCTTGGTAGCGCTGTCAAGCAGCTGAACCATAATAGTGCCGGGGATAGTTGCGTCACCCTTAGGAGACTTCTTGTCCGACATTATCATCATATAAACGTAATATTTTTCTGACAGATCACCGTAGAAAATATCGTCGCCCTGGCGTACGAGGGGCTTGCCTTTGTATTCAACAAACTCATCAATATTTACGCCTTCAAAGTTTAACATAAGATTATACTCCTTTCAAATTATTTAGAAATGACGGCTATTCTGTCCACCTCGATACTATATTAACAGTATTTATGTAGCTTGTAAATATATTCGACAAAGGTCGACCGAGTGAACATTTCGCGAAAAGAACTATTCCTTTACATAAGGAGTGAAGGTTAGTGCAAATCTGCCCGAATCTGCCTTTTTAAGAGTTAATGCGTATACCGCATCGGCTCTGTTTGACAGCTCCTTTTGACGTATTACCTCATCATCCATATCCTTGTAGGAGGAGGGCTTGGTAATAACAGGGAAGTCACTAATCTTCTTGATTTCTTTTAACGCAGCTCGCCCCACAGAATCCATAGCAAGAACCTGTGTGTAAGATGGCATAGTGCGTATATCGGAGGAGGTAACGCCGAAATAGCTATTCCATATTGCACGTCTTATTCTTGCTGTGGTGTACTTCTTTGTTTCGGTGCGTTTCGTCAAGTTAGAAATGCTTGTTGCTTCTGCGCTCATTTCGCAGAGGCGATTATATAAACCTCCCGCAGCATCGTGAATATCCACGTCAGCCTTGGTGGAGTTTAATCTGAAGAATGAAATCAAAGCCAAGTCAAGCTTTGATATGTCGGAAGGCATTTTGCCTTCATCAATTGCTTTTTGATAAACGATTTTTGCGTTATCAGGTACAAAATCAAGGGCAGAAATATTTCCGTCTGCAATTTCTTCTCTTATAGCAGATGCACTCTGGAATTCTGCCATAGGGTTAATAACGTCAAGATAGCCCGCCCCCTCGCGACGTATTGTAAGAGGAGAAATGCTGCTACCAAGAGACATTAATGCCTTGATATACTCAATTCCAAGTATATTGTTGGGGGAGAAAAACTCTCTTGAAATCTTCTTGCCATAAATATCCGAGAGTGCCTTTTCGCAAAGCTCGGGATAGCCTGCATCACGATACTCGGGGTCACCCTTTAAGGTGTCGAGGCAGAGCTGATACTCGGTGGAGAGCATAATAGATGCAATATCCGAAAGCTCTCTTATATCGCCGCTCTCGCTACCGAAAGCGAGGTAATCTACTACACCAATCGCATTTGCTATATAAACACCCGACTTGGCAAAAAACTCGGCGCTGGACATAGAGTAGGGGAAAGGAAGCTCGAGCACAAGGTTAACACCGCAATCAACGGCAGATTTTGCTCTTACTGTTTTGTCTGCAACGGCAATTTCGCCACGCTGAGTAAAGTTTCCACTCATAATAGCAATTACGACGGTATCCTCACCAAGCAAATCGCGAATTTTATCTACCTGATACTTATGTCCGTTATGAAAAGGATTGTATTCGGTAATAATTGCAGCAACCTTCATAGCTTTATCCTTTCAAAAATTTTAAAAACAGTTGAATATTTGAAACAAATGATGTATAATAGATGTGTTAAACAAAAAAGATTGGAGTTTTTCTAAAAAATGAAAGTTCTTGTTATCAATGCAGGCTCAAGCTCGCTGAAATATCAGCTTATGGATACCGAGAGCGAGGCTGTTCTTGCAAAGGGCGTGTGCGAAAGAATCGGAATCGACGGTAGAATAGTACACAAGGTACCCGGCAAGCCTAATTATGCTAAGGAATATGCTATGCCTGACCACTCGGTTGCGATGAGCCTTCTTGTTGCAACACTTATTGATGCTGAGGTAGGCTGCATCAGCTCTATCGGCGATATTGATGCAGTTGGTCACCGTATCGTGCACGGCGGACAGCATTTCACCGATTCTGTTCTTCTTACCGATGAGGTACTTAAGGAGTTTGAAAAGTGCATCGTTTACGCTCCTCTTCACAATCCTGCTCACCTTATGGGTATCAAGGGATGTCTTGATGCTATGCCTAACGTACCTCAGGTGCTTGTATTTGATACAGCATTCCACCAGACAATGGCCAAAGAGGTTTACACCTACGGTGTATCCTACGATATGTACGAGGAATACGGAATCCGTCGTTACGGTATGCACGGCAGCTCTCATAGATTTGTATCAGGCGAGATGATTAATATCCTCGGTGGTAAGGCTGAGGGCACAAGGATTGTTACCTGTCACATCGGAAACGGCTCGTCCATCACAGCTATCAAGGATGGAAAATGTGTTGATACCTCGATGGGCTTCACTCCTCTTGACGGTGTAATTATGGGTACCAGATGCGGAGCTATCGACCCTGCGATCGTTCCTTTCATTATGGAAAAGAAGGGATATACTCCTGCAGAGATGGATAATTATATGAACAAGCAGTGCGGTTTTGCAGGCATTGGCGGAGTTGGATCCGACTCTCGTGACGTTGAAAAGGCTATGCTTGAGGGCAACGAAAGAGCAAAGCTTGCTTTCGATATGCTTTCTTACCAGATCAAGAAGTACATTGGCTCCTACTCGGCTGCTATGGGCGGTCTTGACGCCATCGTATTTACCGCAGGCATTGGTGAGCACACTCCTTACATCAGAGAGCATGCACTTTCCGGTCTTGAGTATCTTGGTGTAAAGCTCGACCTTGAAAGAAACACCTTTGAGCATTCTAACGATCCTGTAAAGCTTTCTGCAGATGACTCCAGGGTTCAGGTATATATGATACCCACTAACGAGGAGCTTGTAATCGCAAGGGATACCGCTAGAATCGTTTCTTCACTTTAATAACGTTGAAAGGCACGCACAGAGCGTGCCTTTTATTATTTTATCATAATAATATCGATAAGTCAATAAAAGTAGGGAAATAATCTTAAATTTGAAGAATATTCTCTATTTCCTTGATTTTTTTATCGAATATTACATCGTTGTTACTGAAATCCATAGCCACACCGTATATCTCCTCTAGCTTAAAGTGAAGGTCGGATGCGATAGCAAACCATCTTTCAGCCTCCTCAAGAGCCTCCTTTCGCATTTCCTTAGCACGTCTTATTCTTTCTGTGTGGAGCTTATCGTTCTTAAAAAATCTGGACAAATCTATCTCTCCAAAATCGGATTTTATAAGTGTGGTTTTTGAGTCAGGGAAGTACATTCCCTCACAGAAAGACGGGTTAAATGGAGAAAGAAAGCTATCGAAGCTTAAGCTCTTTAAAAGTGCATATTGATGGATTATATCAATGAAAATTTCAGAGGAATATTCGTCACCGTAGACCCTAATTGTGTGACCTTGAGTTGTTTCATTTTCATCAATTTTGTATCTTCCGTATCTTCCAAAGGAGGATATAAAATATTCTTCATGTGAAGCTGTGTTTGACGAAGGAATGCTCGATAAAATCTCTTCTGCCTTAATTTTTGCTTCATTTATAATAAAAACGCTTTTATATCCATCTGCAATAAAATTGTATGCCGAACCTGCAATTCTAAGGTAAGAGTAGGCTGTTTTGTAGGCATTTTTCTTCTCCTCGTTCAATTCGAGAATATCCTTTTTCCTAGCGATTAGCCATGGCAGGTCGAAGCCTGAAGCGAGGTCGATTATCTCATCAATCGCACCCGGTATATTAGCGTCTCTTTCGTGTGGGGCTGTGCCGTCAATAATTGCAATTTTTTTATCACAATTCTTGGCAATAACACCGTCCAAGGATTTAGGGTCGGATGAGCAATATATTTCATCAACATCGCATCTTTTATCCTTTAGATGAGAGGCTATTTTTTTCATTAAGCTGCTTTTTCCTGTGCCAGGTCCACCCTTTAGCAGATAAATTCGGTTAAAATCTTCGGATTTAAAAACCTTGTCAAACAGGCTCACAAACCCGTTATAGCTATTCGCAGCCGCAAAATATTTGCGGTTCCTTGGATTCTTGGATTCACACATTATTCGATTTCTCCTTAAAAGTTTATATATTTTGTAAACTAAGGCTACAAAAATCTTGACATTTACTATTATTTTATTGTATAATATTTTATCGGAGGAATATACACATATGAAGGTAATTGGACTTTGTGGGGGAAGCGGAAGCGGTAAAGCTGCCGTTTCGGCCTTGTTTTTAAAGCAGGGTATACCCTCAATTGATACAGACGCAATTTATCGCCAGCTTACATCAAAAGACGGCTCATGCCTTAGGGCATTGTCCCTGGAATTCGGTGAAGAAATTATATCCACCGACGGCTCTCTTAATCGTAAAGCATTAAGCAAAATTGTTTTTACCGGTGACGGTGCAAAATCAAGACTCACGAGACTTAATGAAATCTCGCACAAATTCATCCTTGATGAAGCGAGAGCCAGGCTGACCGAATATCAAAAGCAAGGTGTAAAGGCTGCTATAGTAGATGCCCCGGTGCTTTTTGAGTCGGGATTCAATACCGAGTGCGACGTAATCGTTGCTGTTTTGGCCGATAAAGAGGTCAGGGTAAATAGAATTATGCTTCGAGACGGAATAGATAGGGAATCCGCTATTTCAAGAATTGATTCTCAGCTTACCGATGAGTGGCTTGCGTCCCATGCCGATTATGTGATAGAAAACAACTCCGATCTTGCCGCCTTGGAAAACAGGGTTTGCGAGGTCGCAAGACTTATTTTGAATAATTAAACGAAAGGTGATAATACAATGAGCGAAAAAACTATTGGACAGGAAATGCTTGATAAGCTTTCCTACAAAAAGAGAAACATTTACGAGGAGGCAACTCCCGAGAAGATCAAGGCGATCTATGACTACGCAGAGGGCTATAAGACCTTCCTTGATAATTCCAAGACCGAGCGCGAGGCTACCGAAACAGCTATTGAGATGGCTAAGAAAAACGGCTTTACCGAGTACAAGCTTGGTGATAAGCTTGCAAAGGGTGACAAGAAGTATCTTAACCAGCATGGCAAGAGCCTTATTCTTTTCAAGGTTGGTGAGAAGGATCTTGAGACCGACGGTATCAGAATCATTGCTGCACATATCGACTCTCCCAGACTTGATCTCAAGCAGGTTCCTATGTACGAGGACAGCGGTATGGCATTCCTCAAGACCCACTACTACGGTGGTGTAAAGAAGTATCAGTGGACATCCATTCCTCTCGCCCTTCATGGCGTAATGATCAAGGCGGACGGTGAGTCTGTTAAGGTTTCTATCGGTGAGGATGATGGAGATCCTATCTTCTATATCAATGATCTTCTTCCTCATCTTGGTGCAAAGCAGTCTCAGGAGCCTCTTGGCACCGCTATCAGCGGCGAGACCCTTAATATCCTTATCGGTGGTCTTCCTTATGATGACAAGGAGGTTTCCGACAAGATTAAGCTTACCGCACTTTCTATCCTTCACGATAAGTACGGTGTAACAGAGGAGGACTTCATCTCCGCAGAGCTTTCTCTCGTTCCTGCATTTAAGGCACGTGACATCGGCTTTGACAGAGCACTTATCGCTTCCTACGGCCACGATGACAGAGTGTGTGCATATCCTGCTGTAACCGCACTTATTGACAACGCAGATACCAAGGAGACCGTTATGATCGTTCTCGCAGATAAGGAGGAGGTTGGCTCTGTTGGCATTACAGGTATGCAGTCAGAGTTCCTTGTAGACCTTATGGCCGAGATCTCTACCTCCCTTGGTAAGAATCCTATCGTTGTTAGATCTAAGAGCAAGTGCCTTAGCGCAGACGTTACCGCTTGCTTCGATCCTAACTTTGCAGAGGTTTATGAAAAGAGAAACAGTGCGCTTATCTCCTGCGGTACTGCGATGAGCAAGTACACAGGCTCCAGAGGTAAGTCCGGCACCAGCGATGCTACCGCAGAGCTTGTTGGCTTTGTTCGTAAGCTTTTCGCAGAGAACGGTGTTATCTGGCAGACAGGTGAGCTTGGTAGAGTTGATATGGGTGGCGGCGGAACCGTTGCTATGTACATTGCAAACCACAACATCGAGACCGTTGATATCGGTGTACCCGTAATCTCTATGCATGCACCTTATGAGGTTGTATCCAAGGCTGACGTATATTCTACCTACGAGGCATTCTGCGCATTTGTAAAATAGTTGTTATTTCTCAAAATATGAAAAAAACATTTTTTGAGGTGTAATAATGATTTTTAGTAAATTACAAAAGGCTGACGATCGATACAGGGAGATAGAGCAGATGATGACTCTCCCTGAGATCGTCGGAAACAATAAAAGATATGCCGAGCTCATCAAGGAGTATAAATCTCTTGAGCCTATTATTGAAAAGTTCAGAGAGTATAAAGAGGCAGATCGTATCTTCCGCGAGGCAGAGGAAATGATGCGCGAGTCAGGTCTTGACCCCGAGCTTCGCGACCTTGCAGAAGAAGAATATAAGGAATATAAGGTTATCCTTGAAAGGCTGACGGAGGAGATTAAAATCCTCCTGATGCCCAAGGATCCTAATGATTTGAGAAACGTTATTGTAGAAATAAGACAGGGAGCCGGCGGCGAAGAGGCGGCTCTTTTTGGCGCGGACCTTTACCGTATGTACTCTATGTATGCGACCGCCAGACGCTTTAAGACCGAGGTTGTAAGCATCAATGAAACAGAGCTTGGCGGTATCAAGGAAATCAGCTTTAACGTAATAGGTGAGGGTGCTTACTCCAGATTTAAGTTTGAGAGCGGTGTTCATCGCGTACAGCGTATTCCTGTTACCGAGTCAAACGGCAGAATTCAGACGTCTACCGTTACGGTTGCCGTTTTACCCGAGGCCGAGGACGTTGAGGTAGAGGTTAATCCTGCAGACCTTAAGTTTGAGTCCTGTAAGTCAAGCGGTGCGGGCGGTCAGCATATTAATAAGACCGAGTCCGCCGTGCGTCTTACTCACAAGCCTACAGGTATTGTTATTGAGTGCGATCAGGAGAGAAGCCAGCTTCAGAATAAGGAAAAGGCCCTTAAGCTTCTTTACACCAAGCTTTATGATATGAAGCTTCGTGCACAGGAGGAGGCTATTGCATCAACAAGAAAGAGTCAGGTTGGTAGCGGTGACCGTAGCGAGAAGATCAGAACCTATAATTTCCCTCAGTCACGTGTTACCGATCATAGAATCAACAAGACTATTTATTCGCTTGGAGCTTTCCTTAACGGAGATATAGACTGTATTGTTGATGATCTTATCGCAGCAGACACAGCCGAGCGCTTGAAGGGAGAACAGAATGGAAACTAAAATTATCCGCGTTTCTCCCGATAATGTAGAAATATCAATTAACGATATAAAAACCGCGGCAGAAATTATCATTTCTGGCGGACTCGTTGCGTTTCCTACCGAAACCGTTTACGGACTTGGCGGTGATGCGACCAGCCCCGATGCCGCACTTAAAATATATTCTGCCAAGGGCAGACCCTCGGATAATCCTTTGATCATTCACATTTCAAGACCCGAGGAAGCAGAGGATTATACCTTTACAAACGAGATTTATTATAGGCTTGCTGAAAGATTTATGCCCGGTCCTCTTACCGTTGTTATGAGGGCCAAGGACAGCGTTCCTAAGGAAACTCGCGGCGGCTTATCTACCGTAGCTGTAAGATGTCCCTCGAATCAGGTTGCAAGAAAGCTCATCGAGCTTTCAGGAAGACCAATTGCAGCCCCCTCTGCTAATCTTTCGGGCAGTCCTTCTCCCACGAATGCAGACCACGTTATAGATGATATGCAGGGAAGAATAGAAATGATAATTGACGGTGGCGGATGTGAAATAGGTCTCGAGTCGACAATTGTCAAAATTGAGGACGACGGTAGTCTCACGCTCCTTCGTCCCGGTAAAATTACAATAGACGAGCTTGCTTGTATAGCACCTGTATCTATTGCAGATGCGGTAACCGATATGCTTAAGGAAGGTCAGGTTGTTTTGTCTCCCGGTATGAAGTACCGTCACTATGCACCCTCGTCTCCTGTTGTACTTCTTGATGGCGATTTGGATGATGTTATCTCGTTCATTATTGACGAGGACCTTGAAAAGACGGCTATACTGTGTTATACAGACGATAAGCCTTCTTTAAGAAATGCTATCCCCAATGCTGATATTTACGTTCTTGGTGAAAGAGAAAATATCAACGAGCAGGCTAAATCTCTGTTCTCGGTGCTTCGTGACACAGACAAGCATAGCTATGATAGAATTTACGCACCTCTTCCTACCAAGGAGGGTGTTGGACTTGCATTATACAATAGAATGATTCGTGCTGCGGCACACACAATAATCGATTTAAGGAAGGGAAGAAATGGCTAAGAAAAAAGTAATAGTAAACCCCATGGAAAATGAGGCAACCCCTACTATACAACCTATAACCGAAACACTTGAAAAGAACTATATGCCTTACGCCATGAGTGTAATTGTTTCGAGAGCTCTTCCCGAAATTGACGGCTTTAAGCCCGCTCACCGTAAGCTTTTATACACTATGTACGAAATGGGCCTTCTGACAAAGCAGAAGACCAAGAGTGCAAATATAGTTGGACAAACTATGCGTCTTAACCCCCACGGTGATGCCTCCATTTATGAAACAATGGTGCGTCTTACCAAGGGACACGAGGCATTGCTTCACCCCTTTATCGATTCCAAGGGATCGTTCGGTAAGCATTATTCAAGAGATATGGCTTATGCTGCTTCACGTTATACAGAAGCAAAGCTTGATGATTTCTGCCACGAATTATTCTCGGGAATTGACAAAGATGCCGTAGATTTTGTTCCCAACTATGATAATACAATGGAAGAGCCCTCGCTTCTTCCTACCACTTTCCCCAACATTTTGGTATCTCCTAATCTCGGTATTGCGGTTGGTATGGCATGCTCTATCTGCTCGTTTAATCTTGCCGAGATTTGCGACGGAACAATTGCGCTTCTTAAGAATCCCAACACCTCAATCGATCGTATGCTTGATATCGTAAAGGCGCCCGATTTCCCCGGTGGCGCGCAGATCATTTATGACCGCGAGCAGATGCGCAAGATTTATGAGACCGGATCGGGAAGCTTTAAGATGAGATGTAAGTATGAGTACGTTAAGAAGGATAGCTGCATCGACGTGCTTGAAATTCCTTATTCCTCATCTATTGAGGCTATAATGAAGAAGGCCACTGATATGATAAAGTCAGGCAAGCTTCGTGAGGTTACCGACGTACGTGATGCTATCGACCTTAACGGCTTTAAGCTTACCTTCGACCTTAAGAAGGATGCAAATCCCGACCTTGTAATGAAAAAGCTCTTTGCAGTAACCGAGCTTGAGAACAACTTTGACTGTAATTTCAATATTCTTGTTAACGGTGTTCCCATGCAGCTTGGTATCCGCGAGATTCTTACCGAGTGGATCAAGTTCCGCGTTAAGTGTGTGACTCGCGAGCTCACCTTCGAGCTTGGCAAGAAGGAGCATAAGCTTGAGCTGCTTCAGGGTCTAGCTGCAATTCTTCTTGATATTGACAAGGCTATCAGGATCATCAGAAACACCGAGCGCGAGGAGGACGTTGTTCCTAACCTCGCACAGGGCTTTAATCTTACAAAGATTCAGGCTGAGTATATCGCCGACATCAAGCTTCGTAACCTTAACCGTCAGTATATTATCAACCGCGTTGAGGAAATTGCCGAGCTTGAAAAGCAGATTGCCGACATCAAGGAAACTCTCCGCGATGAAATCAAGCTTAAGGGTACAATTATCACTAAGCTTCAAGAGGTTAAGAAGAAGTACGGCAAGCCCAGAAAGACCGAGATCGTTGTTAAGGATGAGACCCACGCACCAACAGCCACAGAGGATCTCTTCTTTGAGAACTATAACTGCCGACTTATTCTTACAAAGGGCGGCTACTTCAAGAAGCTGTCTGTCCAGGCGGCTCGTTCTGCCGATGAGCAGAAGGTTAAGGAGGGCGACTTCGTTATTTACGAGGAGGACACCGACAACCGCGGCGACGTGCTCTTCTTTACCGATAAGGGACAGATTTATAGAGCAAGAGTTGCAGACTTTGAGCTTACAAAGGCCAGCATGATGGGTGATTACGTTCCTACCAAGCTTCAGATGGGTGATGACGAGCACGTTGTTGCCTGCAAGATGGTTTACGAGCTTAATCCCAAGCATCATATGGTTTACATATTCGAGAACGGAAAGGGCCTTCGTGTCAGTCTTGGTGCTTACGAGGCTAAATCCAAGCGCCGTAAGATTACAGGTGCATATTCTACCGAATCACCTCTTGCGGGTGCTGTGTATGAGGCTGATAAGCCTGTCAACCTATTTATTCGTAGTGACGGAGGCAGAGGAATGCTTATCAAGAGTAGCCTTATCCCCGAAAAGGCAACCAGAACAGCCGCAGGTGTTCAGATTATGAAATTACCCAAGAAGGGAGTTAAGGTGGATCTTGTCACCGATAGAATCGATGATATCGGTCAGGACGCACTTAAGTGCAAAAAGCTTGCACTTCCTTCAACAGGCTCACCCCTCGATCAGCTTACATTTAATTTCTAAATAAAAAAGGGCTTGCAAATGCAAGCCCTTAATCTTTTAAATAAGTGTTTCAAACTTGTATCCAACACCCCAAACGGTCTTAAGAATCCATTTATCAGAGACGTTCTCAATTTTTTCTCTGAGACGCTTTACGTGCACGTCAACAGTTCTGGAGTCACCGAGGTAATCGAAGCCCCAAACCTTGTCAAGAAGCTGGTCACGGGTAAACACTCTGTTGGAGTTAGATGCAAGGAAGTAGAGAAGCTCAAGCTCCTTGGGAGGAATGTCGATAATCTTATCGTTAAGCTTAAGCTCATATTTCTGGAGGCTGATTTCGATATTCTCGAATCTTACCACCTCATCGTCATTTTCCTTGGAATGAGAATTGTATCTACGAAGCACCGCCTTAATTCTTGCAGAAAGCTCCTTCATATCAAAGGGCTTTACAATAAAATCGTCAGCGCCAAGCTCAAGGCCAAGAACCTTATCAAAGACCTCGCCCTTTGCGGTGATCATAATAACAGGCTTTGCAGAGATTTCACGAATCTCGCGGCATACCTGCCAGCCATCCTTCTTGGGCATCATAATATCGAGAAGCACAAGATCAGGCTCGAAGGTCTTGAAATAATTTACACCCTCAACACCGTCGTTTGCGGTCTTTACGGTATATCCCTCGTTCTCAAAATAGAGGCGGAGCAGGTCGCATATATTAAGGTCATCATCAACAACAAGGAGTTTTTTGTTATCCATATCAAATTTCCTTTCTTTTATGTAGAATTATTAACTTTGTTAAAAAACTTTAAATCTTAATAATTACATTATACATTATAATTTTGTAATGTTCAAGAACTTTTTATGAATTTTTTTATAATATTTTTCTAAGAAAAGATATTTATACTAAAATTACGATATTTTGACATATAACTATTGAAATATAACTCCTTATATGATATAATATACAAGTTAAATTGTCTTTTTAGATAAAGGAGTAATAAAATGAAGCTTGGTATCGTAGGTCTTCCTAACGTAGGAAAGAGTACGCTTTTTAATGCATTAACTAACGCAGGTGCTGAATCTGCAAACTATCCCTTCTGTACAATCGACCCCAACGTTGGTGTTGTTGCAGTCCCCGACAAGCGTCTTGATAAGCTTGCAGAGATGTACAACCCCGATAAGTATACCCCCGCCATCATCGAGTTCGTTGATATCGCAGGTCTTGTTAAGGGTGCGTCCAGAGGTGAGGGCCTTGGCAACAAATTCCTTGGCAACATCCGCGAGGTTGATGCGGTTGTTCACGTTGTTCGTTGCTTTGAGAATAATGATATCGTTCACGTAGAGGGTAGCGTTGATCCCATCCGCGACGTTGAGACAATCAATCTTGAGCTTATCCTCTCCGACCTTGAGGTTATTGAGAGAGCAATCGATAGAACAACCAAGGCTGCCAGAGCTGACAAGAAGCTTCTCGAGAAGCTTGCTGTTCTTGAAAAGGTAAAGGCTGTACTTGAGGCAGGTAAGTGTGCACGTACAGTTGAGCTTGATGACGAAGAGATCGCATGGATCGAGGAGTCCAGACTTCTCACTCTTAAGCCCACCATTTATGCCGCTAACATCTCCGAGGACGAGGTTAACGGTGATTACGTAAATAACGAGCACTTTGGTGCGCTCAAGGCTCACGCAGACAGCGAGGGTAGTGAGATTATCGCTGTAAGTGCACAGATTGAGGCAGAGCTTGCTGCTCTTGACGGCGAGGAGAAGGAAATGTTCCTTGCAGACCTTGGCATCGAGGAGAGCGGTCTTGACAAGCTTATCAAGTCCTCCTATAGCCTTCTCGGTCTTATCTCCTTCCTTACCGCAGGTCCAAAGGAGGTACGTGCTTGGACAATTAAGAAGGGCACAAAGGCTCCCGGTGCTGCAGGAAAGATTCACACCGACTTTGAGCGTGGCTTTATCAGAGCCGAGGTTGTTGCTTTTGATGACCTTGTACGCGAGGGTGACAGAAACAAGGTTAAGGAAAAGGGCCTTCTTCGTTCCGAGGGTAAGGAATACGTTATGAAGGACGGCGACGTTGTAGAATTCCTCTTCAACGTATAATCTAAATATAATAGTTATGGCAGGGCTTTTGGCCCTGCCGCTTTTTTATTTGTAGTAAACAATTTCTTCAGGGTGCGAGTATATTTCACAACCGTTGTTAAGGTACATCTCCATATTTTCTTGCTTAAGATATATGTTTTCACCTTGGATTATAATGCTATCAAGATCATTAAAGAATTCCTCTATATACGTCTTGCTTGAGTATTTTTTGCCATGCTCACCCAGTATAAGATGATCCGAGAGAGAAATACAGTTCTTTAGATATTCTGCCTTATCACTAGCTAAAAGACCCGAGGAAATATATGTATACACCTCATCTCCCTTTGCGACAGTAAAGGCATTCATCGAGGTTTCTCCATACGATGACGAATATAGCAGATTAATACTGTACTTACCGACAGAAACGGTTTCATATTCCTGGAATAAAACAACCTCGGCACGATAATCCTCAACCGTTTTATAGATAACCTTAAGTATAGTTTCCTCGTCATCATTTCTGGGGGTAGGAAGATATATTTTCTCAACCAAAACGTTGCTCAAAAGCACCTCTAGCTCGTCGTCAATACTCCAGGAATAGTGGGTAAGATAGTATTTATCAAGATACGTAACGTTCGCGTCCTCAAGAAAATCTATAGTTGTATATGCAAGATTTTTAGCATATTGGGCAGAATTTATTAGGCAGACTTGATTTTCCGATCTAACAAGGACCTCATCACACTTTGCTGATGAATAGTATCCTACAGTTTCATCGTTGCTTACGTAAACGGTGGCCACAGCAGGCACAACCGTAATTATCATAAACAAAACAACGATCAAGTTCATCATTTTAATGGGCTTCTTAAACTTCAAGATCAGGTAAAGGAAGAATATCATTGTATAGACAATAATCATAACCTTCACAAAGTCGAAATTTGAGGAAACGTATGCAAACTCTAAAGAGGATAGAAGCAACGCCAGTTTTGTCATCAGGAAGCAAACAGGTGTCAAAAGCCAACCTACAGGCAATATCCAACCGACTAGGAGCAGTAAGCATCCAAGATACATTATAATCTCGGCAATAATAGAAAAGATGATAGTAGCAATGGGTGCTAAAATTGAGAATCCACCGAAGTTATACGTTGAAACCGCCAAGGTGGCACTAATAGCAAATACAGAAGCAAGAATTCCAAAAGAGATATACCTTAAAATCTTCCCTAGAATATCTTCTGCCTGCTTGAATTTCCTTGTATTCTCGCCAAGTGCAATAATACCGAAGGTTGCAAGAGCTGAAAGGTGCAAGGAAACGTCATATATTGCATTAGGATTAATAATACAAATAATTGTTACGGCTACCGCAAGAGAGGTGAGTGAATCCTTGCCTCTCGACAGAAGAAATAGCAACGAGCCGATTATAAGCATCAAGCCTGCTCGGACTACAGAAACTGAGAAGCCTGTAAATGCCATGTATAGACATACGAAAATTACAGTAGTTATTATACGTTTCTTTTTACCAATCCTCAATAGCATCAGTAGCTTCTCAATACCGAGAGATAGTATTGCAAGATGCATACCGCTGAGAGCAAGTATATGCGATATACCTATTCTCCTGAAATCCAGCCTCAGCTGCGAGGGTAGGTAATCGCGTTCACCAAGCAAAAGAGCAGAAACGATAGCACCAGAGTCCTTGTCCGACCTGGATATAATATATCTTGTCACGTATTCTCTTGCCTTACTTACCAGAGTTGTTAAATCTCCGCTTGTATATTCAATTATTTTAAAATCCCGAACGTCGCTTGCATAGGCATTGATGCCTTTAGAAATATTGTAGCTCCTGCTTTCATCGGAAAAGCCCTCTAGCAGAGCATAAAAGCTAACTCTTGTGCCCTCTACAACTCCTTTAGCCTCCGCCTTTTTCACATAGGCATAAACACTATAGGATTTACCGTATTTATCATTTAACCTCTCAACGTTAACGTGCAAACGAGTAGTGTATGAGGAGCTTTCACTAACACCGATAACAACACCCTCAATTTTAACCTCGTCCTCATATATGTCGTATGCGTTAAAATAGCAATCAAAATACAGATATGAGAGCAAAGATGCAAGGATAAGCGCAAATGATACCAAAGCTATAAGTATTTGCTTTGCTCGGTGCTTTCTTAAAAATAAGCAGATAATTAATAGCAGAAGGGAAATACAACATAAACCAATTCTAATAATCGGTATGTCGAGTGAAAATAAGAAAAAGCCACAAAGTCCAATACAGAGTATCAAGCAAAGTGGCCTTTTATTAAATATGTTCATGGGTAAATCTCGGTAATATTATTTTTCAATGCCGGTATAAAGAAGCTGAGAACCCTTGGGAACAACAAAATTGAATCCTGCGGGTACAACCTTAAAGTCAACCTTCTTACCGTGGAAAATCTCACCGTCAATACAAATAGGCTGATCGTTTTCGAATTCCATCTTAAAGTGATTGGTACGAATATACTTAAACACCTTCTGAGCATTCTTTTTAACCAAGAACGTACCTTCCTTATAGCAACCGATAAGCTGTATAAAGTTAAGCCTAGAAACCTTCTTGATAATGGTAATATCCATAAGTCCGTCGCTAAGATTAGCAAGGGGGCAGGTAAGGAATCCGCCACCGCAGAACTTTCCGTTGCCGATAGCAGTAAGCGTAAGTGTACCATCAATAACAGTACCGTCATCAAGAGTAATCTTCATCTTAGTGCCAAGAGGGCGAAGGAAGAAGCCAACCACAACGCCAAGAATGTATGAAAGGCTAGGGGAGAGGAACTTATACTTACGGAATCTGTCAGCCTCGATTACTACCGCACAGTCAAAGCCGATGTTAACCATATTAACGCAATAATCGTCATTAACCTTAATAAGGTCAAAGGAATGAACAGTACCGTCGATCTGACTGTCAATCTCATAGAAGCGCTTCTTGTCGGTAAAGTTTCTAACAAAGTCGTTACCGGAGCCACTGGGAATAACACCAAACTCGACGTTAGGGTTACCGGGAGCGCTGTTGGCGATCTCGTTAATTGTACCGTCACCACCAACGCAAATGAATCTCTGGCGCTCGTCAGGATATTCCTTGATCATCTTTCTGACGTAGTCGATAGAATCTCTCGCCTTTGTGGTGTAATAAATGTGATAGCTCAGCTGTCTCTTAAGACAGCCTTCAACAATATCCTGTTCCATTTTCTTTTGCTGGAAGCTGCTACCGGATTTTGGATTAAGAATAAAGTGAAAAATCATGTTGATTCTCCTATAAATATTTATGCACGTATTATAGCAGATAATTATAAAAATGTCAAGTTTTTTGTATTTTTATGCTTTTTTGCCGTTTTTACAATTGCTTACAATGTAATCGTGATATGCCTTGGCGGCCTGCTCGGTCTTGTTATTGCCGTAATTATAATAGTGCTTGCCGACAAGGTCCCCTGGCAAATAGGTTTGATTAACGTAATTGTTTTCGTATTCGTGAGGGTAAAGATAGCCTTCAAAATTGGGGCTCTGCAAATGCTTGGGCACCTGCTGACCAAGTCCCTTGGCAAGATCGTCACTTGCAGCATGGTATGCAATATAAGATGAGTTGGATTTCGGTGCTGTTGCAAGAATAGTTACTATATTTGCTAAAGGTATAGCAGCCTCGGGCAATCCAAGAGATCTTGCACTTTCCGTACAAGCATAAGCCAGGGAAGCAGCCTGAGGATATGCACAACCGATGTCTTCACTTGCAATGACAAGAATTCTTCTGCAGGCAGAAAGAAGATCGCCCGACGCAAGAATTTTAGCAAGGTAGAATATAGCGGCGTCAGGATCAGATCCGCGAATAGACTTCTGCAAGCAGGAGAGAAGATCGTAGTGCACGTCACCGTTTCTGTCATAATGACCAACAACAGAGGGCAGAAGATCGGTCACCGCATCGTGAGTAATCTCGTTATCCGAAATATAAAAGGCATTCTCAAGAACACCAATGCTCATTCTGACGTCTCCTGCACAGGCTCTGGCTATAGAGAGCATAACAGAATTGTCAGCCGTTTTAGACGTGCCAAAATCACCGTTTAATAGCTCCAGAGCACGGTAAAGTGAGGGAATACAATCCTCGGGAGTTACAGATTTGAACTCAAATACAGATGAACGGGAAAGCAGAGCATTGTAAACGTAATAATAGGGATTCTCGGTAGTAGAAGCAATAAGAGTAATCTTGCCGTTCTCCATAAACTCAAGGAGAGACTGCTGCTGCTTCTTATTAAAGTACTGTATCTCGTCGAGATAGAGAAGAGTACCGTTCTCGCTGAATATGTTATCAACCGAAAGAATTACGTCCTTTACGTCGGAGAGTGATGCACTGGTCGCATTTAGCCTATGAAGTTGCATGCCCGACTGTTCTGCAATAATATTGGCAACGGTTGTTTTTCCTGTGCCGGGAGGGCCGTAAAATATCATATTTGGAATTCTATTGCTATCAGTAAGACGGCGCAATATTCCTTTTGGGCCAACAAGATGAGCTTGTCCTGCAATTTGATCGAAGCAGGTAGGTCGCATTCTGTCGGCAAGTGGTTTCTGTGCCATAGTAAATTACCTTTCTATTTAACTACGAAATGGTAGAGGGGGAGACCAAGATACGTCTGTTTATTTCTTCACGAAGCAATTTATGTTCATCAAGCTTCAGCTCAGGATCGATAGAAGTAATCGATTTTGCAACAGAGAATGCTTTTTGAAGAAGGTCTGAGTTGTCGCAGAGGTTTGCGAACCTGAATTCAAATCCGCCACTCTGCCTTAAATTATCATTGGAAATCGAAGCAAATATATCTCCCGGGCCTCTTAATAGCAAATCCTTTTCTGCTATATCAAAGCCGTTTGAGGTGGTTCTCATAACCTCAAGTCGTTCCCTTGACTTAGGAGATTTAATATCAGAGACAAGGATACAGTAGGATTTTCTGCTACCTCTTCCAACTCGTCCTCTCAGCTGATGAAGCTGGGAAAGTCCAAAGCGTTCCGCATTTTCTACAATCATAAGACAGGCATTAGGTACGTTTACTCCTACCTCGATAACGGTGGTAGAAACAAGAACGTCTATCTCCCCATTAGAGAATTTCGACATTACCTCATCCTTTTCGTTTGCCTTCATTCTTCCGTGAAGAACACCGATTCTAAGATCGGGAAGAGATTTTTTCAGCTCCTCTGCGTGCTCGACGGCATTTTTAAGATTAAGTGAATTTTCACTTATAACTTCACCCGTGGAATAGTCGACAATAAAGGCATCCTCATCATCTTCATTCTTTTCGATAGCAGGGCAGACAATATAGCATTGACCGCCAAGAGCCACCTGCTTTTTGATGAAATCATTGAGTCTTAAACGATAGCCCTCGTCAACTACAAAGGTATCAACCTTTTGTCTCCCACTAGGAATTTCCTCGATTCTGGAGACGTCTAAATCGCCATACATAGTAAGCGCGAGTGTACGAGGTATAGGTGTGGCACTCATAACCAACAAATGCGACTGTCTCGATTTATCCTTGAGTTTTGCTCTTTGAGCCACTCCAAATCTATGTTGCTCGTCGGTTATAACCAAGCCAAGATTATTAAATTCAACACCGTCAGATATAAGAGAATGTGTACCGACAATAACGTTAATTTCACCACTTTCAAGTCCGGAATAAATACGTTTCTTTTCCTTTGCGCTAGTTGAGCCGAGAAGAAGCTCGACCTTTATATCAAGCCTGCCGAGTATACGCGAAAGCTCGTCAAAGTGCTGTCTTGCTAATATTTCTGTGGGCACCATAAGTGCTGTCTGGTAATTGGATTTAGATGTAATATACGCCGCCACTGTAGCACAAACGGTCTTTCCGCAGCCAACGTCACCAACAATAATTCTGCTCATTGGTGAAATCTTACCGTCATTACCAATAACTGTATCGCGATAAATATCATTAATCGCATTCTTTTGACCGCCTGTAAGCTCATAAGGAAGCAGATCGGTAAGCGGTTTAAGAGAACAGGGTGAAAGCTTTATTCCGTCGCCAACGTCCTTCTGCTTTGCCGACATCGATATACCGAGTCCAAAATAGAGCATCTCATCAAAGGCGAGACGTCTCTGAGAAGAAATAAGCATGCTTTCATTCTCGGGAAAATGAGCATTTTTAATAGCATAAGCCAAGGTCGGCAAGGAGTTCTCCAAACGCACATTGTCAGGAATAGGGTCGATAATTTGAGGCAGAACATCATTTATAGCCGTCTTAACCAATTTATCAATCTGCTTTGAGGATATACCGTCAGTCAAAGGATAGATAGGTACAAAATCCGGGAGAGCCACACCGTCAACATAGGGCTCGTACTTGGGATTGCTCATCTGTAGTTTGTTCTTACTGATAGAAATCTTGCCCCAGAATCTGAAGGTTGCACCAACGGTAAAGGTATCCTTTACAAAGGGAGAATTAAAGAAGGTGATTTCTACCGAGCCCGTCTCATCGAAGGCACGGAATTTAGAGATAGTCAATCCCTTGCGAATCTGTGCCTGGCTAACCTTGGTAGCCACCGTAAGTATATATGAGCAGTGACGTTCGGGATCAAAAGAAGCCAAAGGTCTTACGTTTCCTCGTTTTTCGAAGGCGCGAGGGAAGAAATATATTAAATCGCCGAGCGTCTTTATGCCAAGCTTTTCAAGTTGAGCCGCACGTGTTTTACCTACACCGGAAAGCTGAATAACAGGTGTTGCTGTTGTCATTACCCTCACTCCTTTCATTTGAGCAAATTTTCACAGATATATTTTACTACATATTTGCGATTTTTTCAATAGTAAATAATAAAAATGAATAAATTTTATATTTTTAAATTCTTTTGCGCAAATACTTTACAAAATAATAAAAATATGATATAATACTATGAATAGTTTTGTTTAAGGATTATTTGGAGAACAAAATGAACACTAAATTTTATGAAACAAGCAAAAATAAGCGTATCCCCCCGATACTGTTTGCTTTAACACTCGTTGCGGGAGCAATATGCTTCATTGTTGGAGACCTGGCTCTCCCTCTTTGTGTCGCTACTCTCGGCGCTCTCTTGCTTTTCGACAACACCAAATATAAGGCCTTCAGTATTTTAGCTTCCGCTTTGATTATAGTAGCAAACATTTTCGGCATCACCTTCGGCCTGACGTTTTCCGTCTTTGGCCCATCTGCTGTTACAATTGCCTTTATAATTTACCTTGGCTATTTGCATAAGCAGAGCAAATCGGATACAGCACTGCTTTCTACTATCTTTTGTGGAGCATTCGGACTTGTCAGCTATATTCTTCTTGCCATGATGTTGCAGGGAAGCTACTCGATGGATGCAGTAAAAGAATTCTACACAGACATCGCCGATTATATAAGAAACACGTTTGTAGGGATGATGTCGGAAGCATATGCCGCTTCGGGAATGCAGGTTGAATCAGAGCTTCTCCTTGAGCTCATTGATATGCAATTCTATATGATAATATCCTATCTATTCATTCAGGCCTTTATTCTTGTGGGCCTTAGCTTTAAGCTCTTTGGATTTATCGTAAGAAAGTGCTCCACCGATAAAGAACAAATTGCCTCCTGGAGATTTGAAGCATCAAGCCTATACGCATATTTTTATGCTATACTCACCTTTGCAATTTTGTTTGTAAACTCCTTTGATAGCTTCTATTCGGTTGCGGCATATAACCTTTACAACATTTTTATGGTTATATTTGTTTACATCGGATATAAGGCTATTATCTTGCTCTTGACCAAGAGATTCAGCCCGGTTATTTCAAATCTCATGCTTATTGCCGCACATGTTGTATTCTCGTCATTTGCTGCTCAGCTTCTTGCGGTAGTTGGAGTTATCTATACAATCAGAAAAAACAAAGAAGCTAAGCTTAACTCTGTTTAACAGAAAATTCTCATAAGAAAGGAAAACTACTTATGAAACACGAAAAGGAAAATCAAAATCGTCATATACCTTATGCATCTCGTCACGATATGATACTTTACGCATCTCTGGCGGTGCTGCATATTGCCATACTTGCATTGATAGTTGAGTTTGCAACATTTATTCAGCCTCTCTTCGCTGCAATTATTATTTGCTTGCTTTATCTTATCGAGGTAGCAATCATCGGAGTCAGAAGAATGGCAAAATCCAAGGTTTATCCCACCAAGAGCATTCACGGTCTGCTTGGTGAAGAGGGAAGCGTTGTTTTTAAAAACTCCAAATCCCCCATCATCATCTTCGACTTCCATGGCACAATTCTTTGGTACAACGATGCTTTAAGATCGGTGCTTGACCACTATACTAACTATATCGGTAAGAAGGTATCCGAGGTCCTTACCTTTGATATCGAGGACATCGACTCCGGTGACTGTAGAGTTACCTTAGAAAATAACGTATATGGTATTGAGGGCTTTGTGCTCTCCAAGGAGCATAACGGACTTTATCTTGCTATGCTCTCGGATATTACCGAGTTTAATGCACTTGAAAAGAAATATACAGATGAGAGAGTTGCTGTTGCCTACATTGCTATCGATAACGTTGAGGACGTTCTTCAGTACGTACACGAGAAGTTTGCCGACTCTATCGCAAATATCGAGGATAAGCTTAAGGCATGGGCGGCTTCGATGAACGGTGTTATTAAATCCTATGATAACGATAAGTACATCATGTTCTTTGATTCCAAATATCTTGATGACTGTATTGCAAACAGATTTGCTATCCTTGATACCATTCGTGACTCCAGAGTAGGTGACGGAGTTTCTATCACCGTTTCTATCGGTGTTTCCAGAAGACGCGGATCTCTTCAGGAACGTGAGCTTGATGCAAGAGACGCTATCGACCTTGCGCTCCAGAGAGGTGGAGACCAGGCGGTTTACAAGTCCGAGAACGAGACTATTTATTTCGGCGGACGTACCAAGACCGTATATAAGCGCTCCAACGTTCGTTCCAGAGCCTTTGCTAATCAGCTTACCGCTCTTATGTCCCGATCCGACAACGTGATTATTATGGGTCACAAGTACGGTGACTTTGACTCCTTTGGTGCATCCGTCGGTGTTGCAAGACTTGCTATGCTTTGCGGCATCAAGGTTAATATTGCCGTGGATCTTACAGACAAGAACCTTCGTCCCTGCATTAAGATGATGGAAAAGGTTGATATGTATTCCCAGACCTTTGTTGATAACGCAGCAGGTCTTGATCTTATCGGCCCTGATACACTTGTAATTCTCGTTGACCACAACAGCACCCCGAGATCTCAGTTCTCTGATATCGCATCCAAGGCTGCACACGTTGTTATCATCGACCATCATAGAAAGAACGATCAGTCCTCCGACACGGTCAAGCTTTCTTATGTTGATCCCTCGGCTTCCTCCACCTGTGAACTTGTTTCCGAGATGCTTGAGAGTGTAGTAAGCTCTCAGAATCTTATTAAGCAGGAGGCTGATATTCTTCTCTCGGGCATTCTTCTTGATACAAAGCAGTTTACCAGAAACACAGGCACAAGAACATTCGGCTCTGCACAGTATCTTCGCGGTGCAGGTGCAAATCCCACCGACGTGTACAACCTCTTTAAAGCAGCACCCGAGGATCTTTCCAAGGAGGCTCGCTTCCATACATCCATTAAAATGTATAAGGATCAGATTGCCATTGCTTGCTGCGAGGGCGAGACTGACGAAACATACAGAGTTATTGCCTCTAAGGCAGCCGATAAGATGCTTACTCTCCGTGGAGTAGCAGCGGCATTCACACTTGTTCGTATCGGTGACCAGATTCACATTTCCGGCCGTTCTGCAGGAAAGGTTAACGTTCAGCTTATTCTTGAGAAGCTCAGAGGCGGCGGACACTTTGACGTTGCAGGTGCACAGGTGGTATCCGAATCAATCATCGAGGTGCTTGAGACACTTAAGGCAAGCATTGACGAGTACTTAGAGCAGAACCCCGTTTAATTAAATTATAATTCGATTGGAGAACATAAAATGAAGGTAATTTTACTTTGTGACGTTAAGGGTCAGGGCAAGAAGGATCAGATCGTTGACGTTTCCGACGGCTACGCACGTAATTTCCTTTTCCCTCAGAAAAAGGCCGTTCCTGCAGATGCAAAGGCTACTAACGAGCTTAAGAACAAGGAGGAGTCCAAGCAGTTTAAGATCAACGAGGATCGCAAGGCTGCACAGGCTCTCGCAGATAAGATCAACAACGTTGAGATCGAGATCGTAATGGGTCACGGTGCAGACGGCAGACTTTACGGTTCTGTTACTGCTAAGGATATTGCAGAGCAGCTTGCAAAACGCGTTGGTGCAGATATCGACAAGCGCAAGATTATTATGAAGGAAGCTATCAAGGCATACGGAAAGCACGACGTTCAGCTCAAGATTCTCGGCGACATCGTTGCTAAGTTCGTTGTTTACGTTCACGACTAATTCTATTACTTGAAAGGAAAAGACAAAAATGGACACAAGTGGCAGCTTTATGAAGCAAATGCCGGTTTCGGTCGAAGCGGAGCAGGCCTTGCTGGGATCTATAATTGTCAGTCCTGATGCCTTCGACAAGATTGGCGGTATTATTACAGCCGAGGATTTTTACGTTGAAGAGCATAAGCATATATATTCTGCGCTTATTAAGATGTATTCACAGAACAAGACTATCGACGTAGTTACTCTTGTAAACGCATTGGTTGAGCTTGGCGATCGCGATGAGGCTGGCGGTATTCAGTATATCACCCTCCTTGCCGAGTCTGTGCCTTCTGCAGCCAACGTTATAGATTACGCAAAGATAGTTAAGGATAAATCTACTCTTCGTAAGCTTATTCACGTTTGCGATGAAATCAACGAGGATGCATACAGCGAATCCGACGTTAGACGTATCATCGATAGCGCGGAGCAGAAGATTTTCGACATTTCCCACAATAACGATTCCAAGGAATTCAGACATATCAGAGACGTTCTTCAGAACGTTTACAGAGATATAGAAATTCTCTCCGAGACCAAGGGTGCCGTAAACGGTACCAAAACAGGATTCTCGGGTGTAGACAGAATGCTTGTGCAGATGGGTAAGGGTGACCTTATCATCGTAGGTGCACGTCCCGGTATGGGTAAGACCTCCTTTGCACTTAACATTGCTACTAACGTTGCAAAGCATTCTAAAAAGGCCGTTGCAATCTTTTCCCTCGAGATGTCGGGTGAGCAGCTTGTTACACGTATCATCTCCAGCGAGGCTATGGTAGATTCTCACAGCCTTCGTACAGGACATCTTGCAAACGAGGACTGGGATAATATCGCAGACGTTATTTCCTCGCTCTCCGGATGCGATATTTATATCGATGATACATCTGCTATTACTACCACCGAGATGAAGTCCAAGCTCAGAAGACTTCCCAACCTTGGTCTTGTAGTTATCGACTATATCGGTCTTATGCAGTCCACATCCAACAGTGATAACAGAGCACAGCAGGTAGGTGAAGTCTCCCGTAATCTTAAGATTATGGCAAAGGATTTCGGTATTCCTTTCATTTGCTGCGCACAGCTTAACCGTGGTACTGAGTCCCGTCCCGGTGCAGGTAAGCGTCCCACACTTGCCGACCTTCGTGACTCTGGTTCTATCGAGCAGGACGCAGATATCGTACTCTTCCTTTATAGAGATGAGTACTATAAGGATATCAGCGGTCAGGAGGCAAACGCCGAGGCTGCAGATACCGCAAACACCGCAGAGGTTATTATTGCGAAGAACAGACACGGCTCTGTTGGTAACGTAAAGATGGGCTGGATTGGTCAGTTTACTAAATTCCGTACTCTTGAGGATGAACATGGTTAAAATTGATAGCAATGCTATTAGTGACTTTTTCTCCGGTATTGGCAATAATATTTATAATAGTGCATTAGAGGCTATTAATGAGTACTCTATGGCTGAAAGGATAGAGCAGGGTGTTCTTGTCGGTCTTTCAGGCGGTGCGGACTCAGTTATGCTTCTTTGCTTCCTGCTTGAATACAGAAGACGCCGTAGCCTCGACTTCAACATCACAGCGGTTCATATCAACCATTGCATAAGAGGTGAAGAGGCTTATCGCGACCAGGATTTTTGCAAGGAGCTATGCGATGCACTTGGAATAGAGATTATCATCAAGGGATATGACGTTCCGAGACTTGCTAAAAGCAATGGAGCAGGAATAGAAGAAACTGCGCGATTTGTCAGATATACCACTTTTGACAACATAATCTCAGGCAGAAATGACATTCGCACAATTGCAGTTGCTCACAACATGAGTGACAGCGTAGAGACAGTTCTCTTCAACATCCTTCGCGGAAGTGGCGCCAAAGGAGCCTCGGGCATTTCTCCCGTACGTGATAATATCATCAGACCGCTTATTAAAGTATCCAAGAAGGATATTGAAGCAGCGCTTTCCGAGCAAACAATCCCTTTCGTCGTTGATAGCACAAACCTCTCGACCGAATACACTCGTAATTATATTAGACAGGAGATTATACCTGCACTTAATAGAATTACCTCCGAGCCCGAAAGAAGTATTGCTCGCTTCAGCGACAATATGCGCTCGGACGATGATTTTATCACAGGTTATGCAAGAAGATTCCTTGAAGAAAATGACAAGGTGTTAAATAGGGATTTAATGGGGCTTCATTATTCTGTATTCGTCAGAGTATTGTGCCTTATGGCTGAAAGATATGGTGGTGGAGTTTCCTCTAAAATAGCAAGTGACATCCACTCGCTTTTGTCTAAAGACAATTTCAGCTACTCGCTTATCGGTAATTCTGTGTTTATCTGCGAGCGCGGTGTGTGCCGAGTTGCCAACAATATCGGTGACGTGGTTAACTATTGCTTTAACGTTGAGGGGGAAATAACCGACCTTTCACCCTTAAATGCAGATTTTATCATTTCCAAAGAAAAAGTCGAAAAAACTTATTTAAATGTTTACAAAATATCAATACAAGCAAACCTTTCTTCTGCTATAATAAGTGGTAGCTTGTATTTACGTCCCAGAAGGGACGGTGATACCGTCTATTACGGTGGTATGACACATAAGATAAAAAAGCTCTTTTGCGATAGCAAGATTCCAAGATCCAAGAGAGAGCTCATTCCCATCCTTTGCGATGATAAGGGTGTAGTGTGGGTTCCCGGATTTGGTGTCAGGGATGATTCTGTTGCAGATGAAAGCAAGCAGGATATATACGTTCTGCTTGGCATAAAATCCGATAATGACGATGATATGAGACTTTATTCCGCCTCGGAATTCAGAACATAAAATTCGGCAGATAGGATAAAATAATAACTAGTGGTTTTAGTTAGAAAGGCGTGAAAAATACTTAATGAAGGCAAATTTAAAAAATATAATAATATTTATTTTGATAATAGGTGTTGTTATCGTTGGCTCTTCATATCTGATGGATCAGACCGGAGAGGAAGATAAGCTTACTTACAGTCAGCTTATTAAGATCTTCGAAATGGATTTGGTTAAGACATTCAGAATTAATGAAACCGACACTATCATTTTTGAGGAATATCAGGTAGAAAAGGATCAGAACGGCAATTTCCTTTTTGGCGAGGACGGTAACTACAGATTCATTCTTGATGAAAAGGGTGAGAGAAAGACCGTAGAAAAGACCTACCAGTTCAGCTATATGCTTCAGGTAGAAAGAATACTTTATATCGCAGAGAGAAATATAAACCTCGTTAGCTACGACTTGGAGCCCATGGCCGAAACTCCCTGGTATCTTGCATATCTTCCTTATATTCTCACCGCAGTCCTCTTCCTTGGTCTTACAATCTTCCTTATGCGTCAGACCTCCGGTGGTGGAGCAGGTAAGATGGGCGGCTTTGCAAAATCCAAGGCAAAGGTTGTTACAGGCGACAAGAATGCTGTAAAATTTGCAGACGTGGCAGGTGCTGATGAAGAAAAGGCAGAGCTTGAGGAGGTTGTGGAATTCCTTAAGGACCCTCAGAAATTCGTAAAGCTCGGTGCCCGAATTCCTCGCGGTGTGCTTCTTGTAGGCCCTCCCGGTACAGGTAAGACCCTTCTTGCTAAAGCCGTTGCAGGAGAAGCGGGCGTTCCTTTCTTCTCCATTTCCGGTTCTGATTTTGTAGAAATGTACGTTGGTGTTGGTGCATCGAGAGTTAGAGACCTCTTCGATAACGCAAGAAAGACACCCGCCAGCATTATATTTATCGACGAGATTGACGCAGTAGGACGTCACAGAGGTGCAGGTCTCGGCGGCGGTCACGATGAGAGAGAGCAGACCCTTAACCAGCTCCTTGTTGAGATGGATGGCTTCGGCACAAACTCCGGTGTTATCGTTATCGCGGCTACAAACCGTCCTGACATCCTTGACCCCGCGCTTCTTCGTCCCGGTCGATTTGACAGACAGGTTACCGTAAACTATCCTGATATGAAGGGTAGAGAAGAAATCCTTAAGGTTCATTGCCGTAACAAGCCCCTTGAGGAAACCGTTAACCTTAAGAAGATTGCACAGACAACTATCGGCTTCACAGGTGCAGAGCTTGCCAACCTTATGAACGAGGCTGCCCTCAGAGCTGCTAAAAAGAACAAGGCTCTTATCGGTATGGTTGATATCGAGGAGTCTTATATGAAGCTTCTTCTTGGTCCTCAGAAAAAGACCAAGGTGCGTACCGAGGCTGACAACAAGCTTTGTGCTTACCACGAGGCAGGTCACGCAGTTGCTTCCTACTACTGTAAGAATACCGATCCCATAAAATATATCACCATTATTCCTGCAGGTAATACAGGCGGTGTAACCGTAAGTGTTCCCACAGAGGATAGACTTGGCAGCACCAAGGGCAAGATGATCGATAGCATTGTCTGGTCTCTCGGTGGACGTGTGGCCGAGGAAATTGTTCTTGATGATATTTCTACCGGTGCTTCGGGTGATATTCAGCAGGCAACCTCTATTGCACGTCAGATGGTTACAAGATACGGTATGAGCGACAAGCTTGGCACCGTTCTTTACGGCTCTCAGCATTCCTCCGATGAGGTATTCCTTGGCAGAGATTTCTCCTCCGGCAAGAACTACTCCGAGGAAACCGCAGCCGCTATTGATGATGAAATCAGAAGCATCATTTCTTCTTCCTATGATAAGTGTAAGACAATCCTTACCGAGCATATTGATAAGCTTCATTTCGTAGCAGAGTTCCTTCTTAAGAACGAGTCTATGGACGAGGAGCAGTTCAGAGCAGCTATGGAAATGGAGAATCCTACTATCGAGTCTATTGAGGACATCGCATTCCGCAAGCAGCAGAAGAGCGAGGAAGAAAACGACGTTGCTCACGAAAACAACCGTAAGGCAGAGGAGGAGGAGCGTCTCCGTCGCGAGGAGCTTGCAAAGAAAATGGCAAGTGGCGAGCCTCTCACCGACAATGACCTTAAGGAGATTTTCGAGAAGAACTTTACCGCCGGTGGCGATAACGACGAAGACGAAGGCTCAAACAACAACTAAAAAAAGAAAAAGGGCGAGAAATTCTCGCCCTTTATTTATTAAAAAAACTGCCACAAAAAATGTGGCAGTTTTCTTTTATATACTATGAATACCGTTAACAGGATCGGACTTGTTATCGATATTGTACTTGCGTTCCTTTCTCCAGTTGAAGTACTTGATAGCAACCTGCTCAAAGAGTGCGAGAGAAAGAAGATCCTCGTCCTGCTCGCTATAAGGAGCAACTCTCTGGCGGAGAGAATCGATCTCGGGAGCAATTTTGTCTGCAGGTCTGTAATCAATAACCTCATCATCACCGATGATTTTCTTTCTGAAATCATCGGAAATAGGAGCAGGGCACTTGCCGTATTCACCGCGAACAAGACCTCTGAATTCCTTGGTTACTCTGGAGTATCTGCCTTCAGTATTGAAGAGCACGTTGTTAACCGCCTGAGAACCAACGATCTGAGACGTGGGAGTAACAAGAGGGGGATAACCCGCATCAGCTCTTACGTTAGCAACCTCTTCAAGCACCTCGTCCAGCTTATCTGCCTTTCCTGCCTGCTTTAGCTGGCTGATAAGGTTAGAGAGCATACCGCCGGGAACCTGATATCTGAGAGCATTTACGTCAACCTTAAGCACCTTGGGATCGATAAGACCTCTTTCAAGATAATCCTCACGAATCTTGTTAAAGTGCTTTGCAACGGTATCAAGCTTTGCAAGATCAAGTCCTGTATCATAGGGAGTACCCTGAAGGGTAGCAACAAGAGACTCGGTGGGAGTATGAGATGTACCCATTGCAAGAGGAGAAATTGCGGTATCTACACCGTCAACGCCAGCCTCAATAGCCTTAAGAAGTGTCATAGAGCCAAGGCCTGCGGTATAGTGGCAATGAAGATGTACAGGAATAGAAACGCTGTTCTTAACTGTCTTAACAAGCTGATATGCATCATAGGGCTTAAGAAGACCCGACATATCCTTAATACAAATAGAGCTTGCGCCCATTTCCTCAAGCTGCTTTGCATATCTGGCAAAGCCGTCGTTGGTATGGAAGGGGGATGTGGTGTAGGAGATAGCAGCCTGAACGTGACCGTTTTCCTTGATAGTAGCCTTGATAGCGGTCTCAAGGTTTCTTGCATCGTTAAGAGCATCGAAAATTCTGATAATATCAATACCGTTGGCAACAGACTTCTGTACAAAGTACTCAACAACGTCGTCTGCATAGTGACGGTATCCAAGAATGTTCTGTCCGCGGAAGAGCATCTGAAGCTTTGTATTCTTTACGTGCTTCTTAATAGTACGGAGTCTCTCCCAGGGATCTTCGTTGAGGAAACGCATACAGGAATCAAATGTTGCACCACCCCAAGCCTCTACGGAATAATAGCCAACCTTGTCAATTTCTTCAAGGATGGGAATCATCTCGTTTGTAGTCATACGTGTAGCAGCAAGAGACTGATGTGCGTCTCTAAGGACCGTTTCTGTTATTAAAACTTTTGACATATTTTTTTCCTTTCTACTAAAGCTCCTTATCTAAAGAAGCTGAGGAATACGCCTGCCGCAACGGCAGAACCGATAACGCCCGCAACATTGGGGCCCATAGCATGCATAAGCAGGAAGTTGGAGGGATCATACTTTCTACCCTCGTCCTGAGCAACTCTTGCCGCCATAGGAACGGCAGAAACACCAGCCGATCCAATAAGAGGATTGATCTTTCCGCCCGTAAGCTTGCACATAATTTTACCTACGATAAGACCACCGCAAGTGGAAATACAGAAGGCCAAAAGACCGAGTCCGATAATAAACAGGGTATCAAGCTTTAAGAAATTCTCAGCGCTTGCGGTTGCACCAACCGATACACCAAGACAAATAGTAACAATGTTAATAAGCTCGTTCTGTGCGGTCTTAGAAAGTCTGTCAGCAACGCCGGAAACGTTGAAGAGATTACCAAGCATAAGGAAGCCCACAAGAGGCGCCGCATCGGGAACGATAAGACATACGACCGCAGTAACAATAATAGGGAATACGATCTTCTCAACCTTGGACACAGGGCGAAGATTTGTCATATGTATCTTTCTTTCATTCTCGGTTGTGAGCAGTCTCATAAAGGGAGGCTGAATGATAGGAATAAGAGCCATATAGGAGTATGCCGCTATAGCAATTGCGCCAAGCAGGTGAGGAGCAAGCTCCTTAGTAACAAGAATAGCGGTAGGACCGTCAGCACCGCCTATGATGCCAATCGCACCTGCCTCCGCGGGGGTAAATCCGAGGAAGAGGGCAAGGAAGAATGCTGCAAATACACCAAGCTGTGCACCCGCACCCATAAGGAGGGATTTGGGATTAGCAATAAGAGGAGTAAAGTCGGTCATAGCACCAACACCGAGGAAAATAAGCGAGGGATAAATACCAAGCTTAACACCAAGGTAAAGAATATCTATGAGTCCACCGTTATTAATGACCTCTTGGATCATTCTTGTCATAGGAACGTGGCCATCAACCAACTGTTCGGCAGCAACAAGTCCGTTTTCTAAATAATAGTCATCAAAGAAATATTCCAGATGAATAAGCTCAGCACCGGGAAGATTAGCCAGTAGCATACCAAAAGCAATGGGCATAAGCAGAAGCGGCTCAAACTTCTTTGCAATAGCAAGATAGAACAGCGCTCCGATAATTACGTACATTGCAAGGTACAGATACCAGGGTGTTTCTGCATCGGCAGAAAACATTTTTGCTATTCCGGTGGAGTCCAGGAAATTTTTAATAGCAATCAACATTTAAATGTACCTTTTTCTACCGATTTAGTTAATGGAGGCTAGAACGTCATTTGCTGCAACAGTAGAGCCCTTCTGTACAAGCACAGAGCCAATTACACCGTCGCAGGGGGAGGGAATATCGTTTTCCATCTTCATAGCCTCAAGCACGCAGATAACGTCGCCCTTCTTTACAGACTGACCGGGCTTAACCTTGATGTCGAGAATAGTACCGGGCATGGGAGCACAAACCTTATTACCGCTGACAGCCTCCTCCTTCTTAGGAGCAGCAGGAGCAGGAGCAGAAGCCTTGGGAGGTGTATATGTAGGAGCTGCGGTAGCGCCTGCGCTAACCTCCTCAACAACAACCTCGTATGTAGTACCGTTTACTGTGATATTATATTTTTTCATTTCTATAATCCTTTCTGATTTGGTTTAAGTTCTCTTAAATGAAACTACTCTGAATTTAAGTCCCGAGTCATCGCCCTCGGCCATTGCAATAGCGGCACTGATTACCGCAATAAGCTCCTCATCGTTGCTTGCTTCCTTGGTTACGGTTTCTGTAACCTTAACGGGCGCAGGCTCAACCTTTTTAGCCTTACGTCTATTAGGAAGATCGTGAAATACAAGCTTGAAAAGAACGAGGAACAGCCAAAGGATCAGAAGCACCGAGAATACTGCTGCCATACCAATAAGAAGCATAGCACCGCCAAATATCAGCGCCTCAAAAAGCTGAGAAAACTCAAAGTTTGCAAAATCAACTATCTTTTCATTATAATTTTCTATACCGAACATATAAACCTCCTATCAGAGGGGAAGAACCTTACGGCGAGAAATTGCCGAGGCATTGCCCTTTGCAGAAAGCATAAGAAGAGCAGAGCAGATTCTTGCTCTCATCTCGTTGATGCTGATAATGTCATCGATCTCTCCGCTAGCAGCAGCACTTGCAGGAGAAGAAACGTTAAGCTTCCACTGAGAAATAAGCTCCTCGCGAGTATTTTCCTCTGTGATGTACTTATCCCAGGCAAAGGCAACACCGCTTGCAGCATTAAGGGCAGCAATTTCAGCATCCTCGGTTGCATATACAAGGTCTGCACCAAGCGACTTGGAGCCAAGAAGCACGAAGGAAGCACCGATGGCATGACCGAGAATAACGGTTACCTTAGGACAGGTAGAAGCCGCATAAGCCATACCAAGCTTTGCAAGCTCGGGTGCAAAGATCTTCTCGTTGTTCTTGTCGATAGCAAGACCGAGAGAATCAACTACGGTAACAACGGGAATAGAGAAGCTGTCGCAGAAGCTAACGAATCTTGCAACCTTTCTAGCTGCGAAGGCATCAATTCTGCCCTCGTTCTTTGAGAAGGAGCTTGCAACAACACCGCACTTTACACCACCGATAGTCGCAAATGCACAAGACACAGACTCACCGTGGCCCTCCGCAACCTCGAGGAACATACTGTTATCAGCAATAACCGAGATAATGGAAATAGCATCACCGCCAAAATCAAGATTACCAAGCTTTCTGTTAAGATTATCTGTGCAGATTTCCGAAGCCATAACACCTACAGTAGAATTAGAGGGGAGGAAGGAAATCAGGTTAACAATATAAGAGCTGCACTGCTGAGCATTTCCACAGTAAGAAACAACCGCATCCTGTGCGTCCTTTTCGCCTGTAAGAGCAGGGGAGCTTACGTAGAGAGATGCATCGCTATTCTTAACAACGATATCAAACATAGATGCTATAGCAGCACAAGTACCGATGCAGTTACCTGCAACGTATGCGATCTGGGGAATAACACCGGATGCCTTTGCTACAGAGGACATAATTCTACCGTATGCAGCAAGTCCTGCAGTACCCTCAAAAATGTCCGCACCGTTGGAATTAAACACTCCGATTACGGGAGCACCGTTATTAAGTGCCATCTGGTAGAGGTCACAAATCTTCTTTGCGTGGCGCTCATCAATAGCACCGCCCATTCTGGATGCGTCCTCAACGAAGGCAAATACAAGCTTGCCATCGATAGCACCGTAGCCACAGATAACACCCTCAAGCTCGTTCGACTTATCGTTAGCGATAAACTCAGAGAAGGCACGCTTGGTGAAAGCACCGATCTCAACGAAGGTATCGTTATCGAAAAGGGCGGAAATCTGCTCTCTGGCCTCTGATCCCTGGCTCAAAAAGAGCTGATCACGAAGCTCTGCAGCTGTTGGAAGGCTGCTGAAATTTTGTTTTGCGTATTTATTCAAAGTGAATTGTCAATTCGCCATATTAAGGCAAATTTCTCCTTCCTTAAATATTACATTATTAAATAAAATTTTTCACCAAATATAATATACCACCAAATTATTATTAAGTCAATACTTTTAATAAAAAAGAACGGCAAAAAAGCAATTTGCCGTTCCCGTATCTTTATTTTTTAATCACAACGTCCGACAGGGGATTGTTATACATAGCCTCCTGCATATTTCTGTTGACCAAATGCGTGTATATCTGGGTGGTATTAAGCTGCTCGTGTCCAAGTATGTCCTTAAGAACTCGTACGTCAACCTTGCCGCTCTGATACATCAACGTTGCGGCCGTGTGACGAAGCTTGTGGACGGAAAATCCCTTTGAGCCAAGTCCTGCAAGATTCAAATATTTTCCAACCATCCATTGTACAGTTTTAGGAGAAATTCTTGTCTGTCTGCCGCTTAAGAAGAATGCGTGCTCGGATGTACGGATGAATCTTGGATCAAGGCGTATTTTAAGATAGGAAATAACCGCATCTCTTGCCGCATTGTTAAGATATATGATTCTTTCCTTGCTGCCTTTACCAAGCACCTTTACGTAGGTAAGCTCACGGTCAAAGCTTTCAAGATTAAGTCCGCAAAGCTCGGATAAACGCATTCCCGTATTGAGAAACAGTGAAATTATGGAGTAATCTCTCTGTCTTGTCTTAGATTCCTTGTCGGCATTGACCGCCTCAAGAAGAGCGACGGCCTCCTCCACACTTAAGTATTTCGAGAGAGTTTTACTACTTTTAATGCTATCTATAGCCTCTGTGGGATTCTTATCAACAAGATGCTTTTTGGTGTAAAGGTGCTTATAGAGAGACTTAATAGAGCTGAGCTTTCTGTTTCTTGTGGTATTGTTGTTTTCAAGGTCGGTTCTTGCGAAGGCGAGGAAATCAACCACGTCTTGTGTGGTGATTCTGTTTACGTCATCAATGGTGAGATGACTGATGCTGATATTTTCAAGCTCATCTATAGATATATCTGCCTTAGTTTCAAGCATTATTATGTATCTGAAGAAGGTGCGCAAATCGAGGAGATATTCACAAACAGTCTTTTCGCTTTTTGCCTCAATACCTGTCAGATAATTGGCATAATCCTGCAGAAAACGGGGAAATGTCTTAAATTCAGCATTAGAGGATTTGATTCTAAGCATGGACATAGGTTTATCTCCTTTCATAAATTACTACTTCTATTATACAAAATTTTTCGGTTTAGTTATGAACAAACTGTAAACAATAAAGGGATATTTCAAAATTTGGCAGATAGAATAGGGAATAAAGAATCTTTTAGGCCATATACTTAATCATCGGAGGTTGTTATGAGGATATTTGTTTTTAATCTTTCAAGACATAGGGTAATAAAAATCGTTACGGCAATGACGCTTTGTGTACTCATTATTTTGTCGTTAACCATCGGAATTACCACCAAAATTTTAGGCAGAACACTTTTGGAGACCCAAGCTGATGCTTTGCCGTATGACAAAATTATTATTCTTGATCCGGGCCACGGCGGTGAAGACCCGGGTGCTATCGGAAACGAAAATATCTATGAAAAGGACCTGAATTTACAGCTTGCACTAGAGATAGGAAGGCTGCTTGAAGAAAAAGGTTACATAGTAGTATATACGAGAACCGATGATAGGTTACTTCTTAACGAGGACGAGAACATAAAGGGGATAAAAAAGATTTCCGACCTGAAGAACAGATGCAAGGTTGCCGAGCGCTATCCCGACTCGTTATTTATAAGTATTCATATGAATTCATTTGCCAGCAGTAAGTATTCCGGACTCCAGGTTTATCACTCAAAAGACGATAAAAGCAGAGCCTTGGCAGACAGTATTCAAAGCAAGGTTATTTCCGACCTACAGCCAAGCAATAACAGAAGTATAAAGCAAGGCGACGGTATGTATCTTCTGGAGAATGTAAGCAACCCTGCTGTACTTATAGAATGTGGTTTCATGACAAATGAAGAGGAGCTAAAAAAACTTTCTGAAAAAGAATATCAAAAACAATTGAGTTTTTCGATTGTTTGTGGTATTATAGAATATATAGAAAAAAATCAATCTTAAAAAAGGAATTTAAAAATGAAGGGAACAAAGGTGATCTTCGTTTGCAGAGAGTGTGGCACAACGAGTCCAAAATGGCTTGGCAAGTGTCCCGAGTGTCAGTCCTGGAACTCTTTTGACGAAGAAACAGTAGTTGAAAAACCTCAGAACAAGAATATAAACCGAGGCAGAACTTTGGAAACGGTTAACAAGGCAGAAAAATTCTCCGAGCTTGAGCTTCCTAAGTATATGCGTACCAACACAGGTATGGGAGAGCTTGACAGAGTGCTTGGCGGCGGTCTTGTTGATAGATCTGCGGTTCTTCTGTCGGGTGAGCCTGGCATAGGCAAGTCAACCTTGCTGCTTCAGATTTGCTCCGAGCTTGGCAAGACACGAAAGGTGCTCTACGTATCAGGTGAGGAATCCAAGGGGCAGCTGAAGCTTCGTGCCGAAAGACTTGGCATTACAGGAGACTCTCTCTACCTGCTTACAGAAACCGATACCGACCTTATACTAGAGGAATGCGAGAGATTAAAGCCCGACGTCATCATTATCGACTCGGTGCAGACTCTTTCCAGTATGCGCTTCACGTCTGCTCCCGGTAGTATTACGCAGGTGCGCGAGGGTGCTATGGCATTCATCAATTACGGCAAAAGCTGTGGTGCTGCCGTATTCCTCGTTGGTCACGTTAACAAGGAGGGCGGAATTTCGGGTCCCAAGATTCTTGAGCATATGGTTGATGCCGTACTTTACTTTGAGGGCGAGCGTACCAACTCATACAGAATTATACGTGCCATTAAGAACCGATATGGCTCAACAAACGAAATTGGTGTGTTCGAGATGGGGGACAAGGGACTTGTGGAAATTCCCAACCCCAGCGAGGTTGTAATGGCTGAACGTCCTAAGAACACAAGCGGTTCCTGTGCAGGCTGTGTTATGCAGGGAACTAGACCTATCATCTCTGAAATTCAGTCTCTCGTTGCTAAATCTGTATATGCCAACGGCAAGCGTACTGCAGACGGCTTTGATTACAATAGAATGTGTCTGCTTATTGCCGTACTTGAGAAGCGTATGGGACTTAAGTTCTACGAGAATGACGTTTATCTCAACGTTGCGGGAGGCATCGTTCTTGACGAGCCAAGTGCCGACCTTTCGATTGCAATGGCACTTATCAGCGGTATCACCGACAAGGTTATTCCCGACGATCTTATCGCGTTCGGTGAGATCGGTCTCTCGGGAGAGGTAAGAGCCGTTTCGCACATTGACTATCGCGTAAAAGAGGCCGTAAGGCTTGGATTTACAAAAATTATTCTCCCCAAAAAGAACGTTACAAAGGCCTTAAAGGTGCCGGAGGGCGTTGAAATCTGCGGTGTTACAAATATCTATCAGGTGCTTGTACATATGAGGCAAAAGGACAGAGAAGAATACTAAAACTCATAAAATAGGGTGTGATTTGTGATATATGCACAAAATCGCACCTTATTTTTCTACGTTTCTAATGCAAATAGTTGATTACAATCTATTGAAAAATATAATAAAGTATTGTATAATTAAATTAATGTTAAAGCGATCCACTCGCATTACAGCAAATAAAAAACAAGGAGAACCCTCTTTATGGAAAAGGTTTACACAAAAAGTATTCGTAACGTAGCATTGTTAGGACACAGCGGAGGAGGAAAGACCTCGCTCGCAGAGTCTATGCTTTATATTTCAAGACTCACCGACCGTCTTGGTAGCATTACCGACGGTAACACTATATGCGACCACGATCCCGAAGAAATTAAGAGAGGTTATTCGATTTCCGCAGCTACCGCGCCCCTTCTTTGGAACGGTGCGAAGATCAATATTCTCGATACCCCCGGTTTCTTCGATTTTGAGGCAGAGGCAAAGCAGTGTGTAAGAGCTGCTGACGCTGCTATTATCGTTGTAGACGGTAAGGCTGGTATCGAGGTTGGTACCGAGCTTGCATGGAAGCTTGCTTCCGACGCAGGTATTCCCAAGGCATTCTTCATCAACCGCTTTGATGACGGTGAGGCTAGATTCTATAAGGTATTCGGTGCAATCCGCGAGAAGTATGGCGTAAACGTATGTCCTATCCAGATTCCTATTATCGACGGACCTAACGTTATCGGCTTTGCTAACCTTGTAGAAATGTGCGTTTACACCTTCGAGAAGACCACCGGTGAATATTCTCGTAGCAAGATTCCTGCTCAGTTTGAGGATGTATGCAACGAATATCACTCTATGCTTCTTGAGGCTATCGCACAGACAAGTGACGATCTTATGGATAAGTTCTTCAACGAAGAGCCCATCTCCAGAGACGAGGCACTCGAGGCTATTCACAACGGCATTATCACCGGTGACATCGTTCCCGTATTCTGTGGTGCCGCTATTAAGAACTGGGGTATTAAGACCTTCCTTGATACCATTACCGAGTCCTTCCCCAGACCTACCGCTCGTAAGGTAGAGCATCTTGTAAACGAGGATGGCGAGATTTCCGAGATCGAGATCAAGCCCGAGTCTGCTACAACATCTCTCTTCGTATTCAAGACCGTTGCCGATCCCTTCGTTGGTAAGATGTCCTTCTTCAAGGTAATGGAGGGTGATCTTAAGAAGGATATGGTTCTTAAGAACACAACTAACGGCACAAGCGAAAAGCTTAACAAGATCTTTATGCTCAGAGGTAAGAAGCAGATCGACGTTGAAGAGCTTGCATGCGGTGATATCGGTGTAGTTGCTAAGCTTACCGCTACCAATACTAACGATACACTTACAAACGGCCCTGATATTAAGTATGCTCCTATCAATTATCCCAAGCCTTACTTCACCATGGCAATCAAGCCTATGGCAAAGGGCGATGAGGATAGAATCTCCACAGGTATCGCAAGACTCCTTGAGGAGGATAGATCCCTTAAGTATGTAAACAACTCTGAGACCAAGCAGCTTACTCTTTCCGGTCTCGGTGATATTCACCTTGATATCGTTATTTCCAAGCTCAAGAACCGCTTTGGTGCTAACGTTGAGCTTGCTGAGCCCAAGATTGCTTACCGCGAGACCATCAAGAAGAAGGTTGACGTAGAAGGTAAGCATAAGAAGCAGTCCGGTGGTTCCGGTCAGTACGGTCACGTTAAGATTACATTCTCTCCCGGTGAGGCAGAGGGTCTTACATTCACAGAGAGCGTATTCGGCGGCGCAGTTCCTAAGAATTTCTTCCCCGCAGTTGAGCAGGGTATTAAGGACGCAATGCAGAAGGGTGTTCTTGCAGGCTATCCCGTAGTTCACCTTGCAGCCAACCTCTATGACGGTTCTTACCACGACGTAGACTCTAACGAAATTTCCTTCAAGCTTGCAGCTAACATCGCATACCGCGATGGTCTTCCTCAGGCTAACCCCGTTCTTCTCGAGCCTGTTGGTGAGCTTAAGGTTTACATTCCCGACAACTATGTTGGTGACGTTATGGGTGACCTTAACAAGCGCCGCGGTAGAGTAATGGGTATCGATCCTGCCGAGGACGGCGTACAGATCGTTCTTGCAGAGGTTCCTTTCTCCGAGATGACAGATTACGTTATCGCTCTTCGTGCATCCACCCAGGGACGTGGTAGATTCGACTTTGACTTCATCAGATATGACGAGGTTCCCGCATCTATCGCTGACAAGGTTATTGCAGAGGCAAAAAAGGAACAGGCTTAATTTAAAATTACAGAATGCGGTCAAAATTGACCGCATTCTTTTTTCTGCCTAGATTTTTGATTAGAATTTTTGATTTTATTCATTTTACAAATGCTTAAAATTAATTCAAAATATATATTGCAAAATCTTTAAAATAATGTTATAATATATATGTATAAATGTTTGAAAGGATACATACCATGTATAACTTATCGAAACTTGTTGCATTAATTCTTGCTTTCTCACTTGGTATTTCGGTTGGTGCAGGACTTTTTGCAGGTGTTGTCGCAATTGCACTTACCAGCTTTACCGTTAGAGATATCGAAAAGAGCGGTATTCCGATTCCCGACGAGGCTATTATCGGTGAAAACCCTGAGGTAGATATTCTCGACCTTAACGCAATGGAATTCTTCAAGGAGATGCAAACCATCGGCTCTTACGGCGATGAGCTCACTCTTAATTTCATAAAGGACCGTTACGCACTTAAGCTTCCTGAGGTGCTTATGTCCGCACTTTCCGAGGATGCTCTCAATCTTCCTCTCAAGCAGCTCTTCAGCGAGGCGGGACTTTCTACAATCTTAAGTACCGTTTATATCGGTGACCTCGAAAAGTATCAGTGCCTTAATGCTGACGGCACAGAGGGTGGCGACCCCAAGGATGAGACATCCTACTGGGTAACTGCAGACGGGCAGAGAATTAGCGGCATTGAGGAAATCATCGCAGACTTCACTCTTGCTGATTTCGTTAACGGAAACGTTAATACCAACGATCTTCTTAACGGCGACATCGTTCTTGCAGACGTACTTGGCTACACCTTCAACGAAGAGCTTAACGGCTGGTACGACAGAGACAACAACAAGGTTAACGGCATTATGGCGGTATTCGCTGACTGTACAATCGGTGACGTTAGCGGCAAGATCAATACAGTTAATATCGGTGAGCTTATCGGCTACACAAAGGGTGATGACGGTAAGTGGTATGAAACCAACGAAAACGGTGAGAGCGTAGCAGTTGACGGCTTTATGAGCAAGATTGCTGATAACAGCATTGACACTATTGATAACGTTTTCGGCTCTCTTGAAATCGGTGATATTGTTCCCGAGGAGGATAGAACAGGTATCTTCTTGGTTATCCCCGCAGACACAAAGATTGATGATATCGGTACTGTAGTAAATGATTCTATTATGGGATCTCCTCTTCAGTTCTTTATGAACGAAGGCCTTATTTCCTTTACCATCGTGGAAAACGGTGTATCCAAGGATATGTCTGCAACTCTCGATTTACTCTCCAAGACAGATCTCGTAACTATCGAGTGTGATGCAGCCGACTTTGAGACACAAGAGGGCTATTATGGCAACATCTGGACAGCGGTGAAGAATGGCTCGGGTGAAACCGTTGCATACACCGTTCCCGCGTGGAGAACACAGCCTCTTAGCACCTCCTTCGGTTACATCATAAATCTCCTCACCTCAAAGAACAATCAGTATATAGATAATCCTAACAACAATAGCGGCGACAATACCAACATCGAAAATATCGATATTTACATTCGCTAAATTTAAAGGCTACCCTCGGGTAGCCTTTTTTATAAATAAAAAGCGGATGCAATGCATCCGCTTTTAAAATTCAATTATATGAATTAGTTACCAAGCTTTGCGTAGTTAACCTTGATGCCAGGGCCCATGGTTGTAGCAACTACACAGCTCTTGATGTACTGACCCTTTGCAGCAGCAGGCTTAGCCTTGATTACAGCGCCAACAAGAGTGTTAAAGTTCTCAGCGAGCTTCTCAGCGCCGAAGGATGCCTTACCGATGGGGCAGTGGATGATGTTGGTCTTGTCAAGACGGTACTCGATCTTACCAGCCTTAGCCTCCTGAACAGCCTTAGCAACGTCGGGAGTAACAGTACCAGCCTTGGGGTTAGGCATAAGGCCCTTAGGACCAAGCACCTTACCAAGACGACCGATAACGCCCATCATGTCAGGAGAAGCGATAACTACGTCGAAATCGAACCAGTTCTCGGTAGTGATCTTCTGTACCATATCCTCAGCGCCTACGTAATCAGCGCCAGCTGCAAGAGCAGCCTCTGCCTTGTCGCCACGAGCGAATACAAGGGTTCTAACAGTCTTACCAGTACCGTTAGGAAGTACGATTGCACCTCTAACCTGCTGGTCTGCGTGACGAGAGTCAACACCAAGTCTGATGTGGATCTCAACAGTCTCGTCGAACTTTGCCTTAGCAGTCTGACATACGAGCTCAATAGCCTCGTTTGCGTCATAAAGCTTGGACTTATCTACAAGCTGAGCGCTTGCATTATATTTCTTACCGAATTTAGCCATTATTATGTCCTCCTATCACTCTTCTACAACTACGCCCATGCTGCGTGCGGTGCCTGCAACCATGCTCATAGCAGCCTCGATAGAAGCAGCGTTAAGGTCGGGCATCTTGGTTTCTGCGATCTTGCGAACCTGCTCCTTGGTGAGCTTAGCAACCTTGGTCTTGTTAGGAACAGCGGATGCAGTCTCAATGCCACAAGCCTTCTTAATAAGAACAGCTGCGGGAGGAGTCTTGGTGATGAATGTGAAGGAACGGTCAGCGTAAACAGTAATTACAACGGGGATGATAAGACCGATGTCGTTCTTGGTTCTCTCGTTGAATTCCTTAGTGAAGTTAGGGATAGATACACCGTACTGACCGAGTGCAGGACCTACGGGAGGCTGGGGAGTAGCCTTACCTGCGGGAAGCTGCAATTTAATGTAACCCATAATTTTCTTAGCCATAATTAAATAAACCTCCAAATGTGGTAATTTTGTCGGGAGAATTCAAAATTTTTCTCCCTCCCACGATATGCTTCATAAAGAAGCGTGCGGATTAGTCCGCGAGTGCAACATCCTTGGTGTCAACCATGATAGGAATGTCACGTCTTTCAGTAGAAGCAAGGATAGTCATAGACTTCTTGTCCTCGCCAATTTCCTGAATTGTACCCGAGTATCCTTCGAAGATACCGGAAATAACCTTTACCTTGTCGCCAATGTTGAACTTGAACTCATCGTTGATAACCTCAACCTGGAACATTTCAACCTCTGCATCGGTAAGGGGAGTAGGCTCAGACCCAGGACCTACAAAACCTGTAACGCCTGTGATGTTTCTAACAACATGCCAGGACTCGTCATTCATGGTCATTTTTACAAAGACGTAGCTGGGGAAGAGCTTAGTTTCAACAATCTTCTCCTCGCCGTTCTTATCAAGAACAGGCTTGCCGTTTTCGTCAAGGACGTTTTCCTTAACAGCGGGAACCTTGATGTCGTAGATAAGATGTCCGAGACCGCGATTTTCAACGATCTTCTGGATACTGTCTTTTACTTTGTTTTCATAGCCTGTGTAAGTGTGAGCAACGTACCATCTGGGACCCTGGTTTTTTTCGTTAATATTACTCATGGCTACCTCTTATTAGCCAATCAAGCCTGCGATTGCGTTGATAACGTAAGAAGAGCAGGTATCAATCAAAAGAATGATAGCGCTGATAACAACTACAGCTGCGATAACGAGCTGAAGACTCTTCCAAACCTCAGACTTAGATGTCCAAACAACCTTCTTAAGCTCACCCTTGGTGTCCTTAAGGAACTTTACGATCAACTTACCAGCGCGAACGAAGATGTTAGGCTTTGCATCCTTAGACTTGGTAGTTTTCTCAACCTTGGTAGATTCAGTACCTTCGGTGGTGTTGATGTTCTTATTGTCTGCCATATCTCTTTTCCTCTCAAAAAATTATTTTGTTTCCTTGTGCAAAGTGTGCTTGCGGCAGAAACGGCAGTGCTTTTTCATTTCAAGTCTGTCCGGATCGTTCTTCTTGTTTTTCTTTGTGTCGTAATTTCTTTGCTTGCATTCAGTGCAGGCGAGTGTAATTCTGACTCTCATAGTTTTTCGGCACCTCCTAATAGAATTCGGGCTTAGCCCGTTGAATACCTCCCTCAATGTCGGAACTGTCCGCTTGTCCCAAAAAAAGCGCACAAAAAAAGCCTCCCAACAGAGGTAAGGCTATTATATCACAACAAATTTCATTTGTCAATACTTTATATATTTTTTTACAAAATATTTTTTTATAATAAAATGTAGGAAAATTCTTGACGAAAGCAGAAGGATTGATTATAATGATTTATATATCAAAACAAACGAGGGAATTATGAAAATAGTTATTCTGGACAGAGCATCAATAGGAGAGGACACCCCTCTTCATTATCTTGAGGAGCTTGGGGAGGTTTCCTTTTATAGCAAGAGTTCGCCCGAGGAGGCAATTGCTCGCTCAAGGGATGCCGACGTAATTATTATAAATAAAATAAAAGTTACAAGAGAGCTTATGCAGAGCTGCGTGGGTCTTAAGCTTGTATGCGTTTTCGCAACAGGCTTTGATAATATTGATATTGAAGCAGCAAGAGAGCTTGGCATTGGTGTATGCAACGTGCCCGCATATTCTACAAATAGCGTAACACTGTTTACCATATCCACCGTTCTTGCACTTTCTTCTCATCTTTATGAATTTAACGAGTTTATCAGAAGCGGAGAATATTCCTCCTCCGACGTTCCCAACAAGCTCACTCCCGTTTACCATGATTTGAGTGGCAAGACCTGGGGCATTATCGGTTACGGTAACATAGGCAAATCGGTTGGTAGAGTTGCAGAGGCTCTGGGTGCAAGGGTGATCGTTTACAAGCGTAATCCCGACCCCGAGGCTACAAACGTTGATATCGACACGCTTTGCAGAGAGAGTGACATTATCACGGTTCATTGTCCATTGAACAGCGATTCTCGCGGTCTTATTAACGAGGACAGGCTTTCCATTATGAAGCCGAGTGTTATTCTCGTAAACGAGGCAAGGGGCGCTGTTTTAGATGAGGAAGCAACCGCAAGGGCAGTAGAGGAGGGCAAAATTGCCGCATTCGGATGCGACGTATACTCGGCCGAGCCTTTCCCTAAGAGTCACCCCTATTACCGAATCAAGGACTACAAAAACGTCATTCTCACACCCCACTCCGCTTGGGGTTCATACGAGGCAAGAGAGAAATGCATCAGCATTATAGCCGATAACATCAAATCCTTCCTCGATGGCAAAACCTTAAATAGAGTAGATAAATAAAGGCAGAAATAAAAAAGCACTCCAAACGGAGTGCTTTTTCTTAACCTCTGTCAACGGTGATAACGCAATAGTAGTTATTCTGCTTTTTATGAACAGCGGCCGATATTTTTTCCTTAACCTGCTCCTCGGAAAGAGGGTGGTCAAAGGGAAGTACAACGTCAAAAATCATATTGGTGTGAGTATTACCGATTACAGTTCTGAAATCGTGGATAGGAAGATCGATATCCGCCTCCTTCATTGTCTCAATAAGAAAGACCTTGAGGCGATTAACGTTCTCATCATCGGTAACAATTGGGTCCATATGAATGGTACACACAATAACAAGCTCTTCATTGATTCTGCGCTCAAGATTGTCTATCATATCGTGGAGATAATAAATATCCTTTTTGCCGTCAACCTCTGCGTGCAGAGAAGCAACAAACTTGTTAGGTCCGTAATTATGTACCATAAGATCGTGAATACCAATTACATCGGGATAATCTGCCACAATCTTCTCGATAGCCTCTACAGTCTCATCAACAGGGCCTTCACCAAGAAGAATATCCTTTGTCTCGTTAAGAATATTGAGACCTGCGATAACAATAAGAACAGAAACAACAATACCAACGGCGGCATCAATAAAGTACCAGCCTGTAAATTTGATAATAATAGAGGATGCAAGAATTGCCAAGGTAGAGAAGGAATCGCTGAAGGAATCGGTGGCAGCAGCTGCTACAACGGTAGAGTCAATCTTCTTCGCGATGGATCTATAAAAAAGACCAAGCCAAAGCTTAAACAAGATGGAGCAAACAAGGATAATAATGGTTAAGGGGGTGATGACCGTAACCGCCTCCTCATTAAGACCGAGAAGAGTTTTACCCGAATCAAGGAAGAGCTCCGCGCCTACAAGCATAATGATGAAGGACACGACCATAGATGCAATATATTCAATTCTTGCGTGGCCAAAGGGATGCTCCTTGTCAGCAGGCTTAGAGGAAAGCTTGAAGCTGATGAGCGTAATTACCGACGTACCCGAGTCGCAAAGATTGTTAAGCGCGTCGGCAATAATCGCGATAGACCCTGCCATAGCACCTGCAATAATCTTAATTACAGAAAGAATAATGTTAACAACGATACCAACCACGCTTGCAAGAGTTCCGTAGTTTTTTCTTACGGTAGCATCCTGGATGTCATCCTTGTTTTTGATAAAAAGATTAATCAATAGTTTTGTCATATATAATTACCCGAAAAGTATTTACTTTTTTGCGTTTTTGTGTTACAATATCATTAAATATTAATGGAGAAAATTTATGCTGATAAAAGAAATTACGTTAAAGGCATCCTTGCCTGATCAAATATTCACAGAAACAATGTACGAGATTGCCACCGCACGCTCTGAGCGAGCAGAGCTTGTTCGTATCAATCTGCAGGCAGAGGCAGGGAAGAAGACATTTGATGCTCTCGTGCGTATACTTAAGAAAATGAAGGCTGAGGGTCGCATCCAGTTCTTCGCTACCAAGGACAGCTTTTCATTATTAAGCACAGAGGCTGTTTTCCTGCTGAACAAGCATCCCGAGCATATTACAATGTCGGTAAATCTGGAGAGCAACTTCATCTACATAAAGCTATAACTATATTACGGGGGTGTCGCAAACTGAATCGACACCCCCGAGTCTTATTTATAAAATTAATTTGCGTTATCTTCCAGATAACGAACTACGTCGCCAACAGTAGTAAAGTTGTGGAGATCCTCGTCAGCAATTTCAATGTTGAACTTTTCTTCACAAACGTAAACAAGATCAGCAAGCTCAAGAGAATTGATGCCAAGGTCACCGGAAAGCTCCGCCTCCATAGAAACGTCCTCAGCATTAACGTGAAGCTCATCTACAAGGAACTTTTTAAGTGTCTCAAACATGTATAACCCCTCCTTTGTTTTTTTGGAATTGCTTCGCAACTAGCCTATATCATACAATAAATTTACTAATTTGTCAAGAGTTTTTCACAAATTAGCACTTTTTGTTGACGAAATTGAACAAAAGGAATGTTATTTCGCCTTTTTTTATTTACTAATTGACATTTTAATATAAATATGATATTATATATGCAATAAGAGTTATGGAGCAAATTATGGGATTTTTTGAGTTATTCAGCAAAAAGAGCAGTCAGGATAAGGAGCTTTCTCCCGCGGGCATTGTTGGCAAAAAATGCGTTGTAATCGAGAAAATTGACACCTTTGCAGGCTGCGGTCAGGTTAAGGTAAACGGTCAGAGCTGGTCCGCGAGAGGCACCTTTGACGATGATATTTTTGAAATCGGTGAGACACTTTCCATCGTTGCCGTGGAAGGCGTAAGACTTATTTGCGTTAAAAATTAATTTTTTAAACTTTCTCAAAAAAACTTGTAAAAAAGTATTGACAAATTATATTTTTTCTGTTATAATGTAACCCGTCGCCAAAGATGTGCCTTTAGCTCAGCTGGATAGAGCAACTGCCTTCTAAGCAGTAGGTCGGGGGTTCGAGTCCCTCAAGGCACGCCATTTTTATGGTGGGATTAGCTAAGTTGGTTATAGCGCCAGGTTGTGGCCCTGGAGGCCGTGGGTTCGAATCCCATATCTCACCCCAGATTGAAAAACCGTGCAAATTGCACGGTTTTTTGTTTTTTAATTAATTGCAAAGGATTTCTTTCTGCATTCAACGCGGTTTTCCTCACTTGATAGGAGAATAGCATCTCCCTTGGTCACAATGCCGTCTACTATCATACCCGCGATTTTGTTTTCGACAGATGAAACTATCATACGCCCCAGCGGTCTTGCGCCACTTCCTTTTCGGTCACGCGAAAGCCTTGCCAGAGTATCATAAACCGCCTCATCTACGTCAAGACTAATTCCAAGGGCCGAAAGCCGCTCGGATAGTTCATTTATCTTCATTCTGGCAATGTTACGTAGCGAAGCAATATCAAGGGGTGAAAAGAGTATAATCTCGTCAATTCTATTTAAAAATTCATCCTTAAACACACCTTTAATGCACTCGTAAATACTATCATCGGTCTTGCTTGCGATAAATCCTGTTGATTTGCTCCTGTTTATACTGTCGGCACACGCATTTGAGGTCATTATAATATAGCAATTTCTGAAGGAAATCTTCCGTCCCACAGCATCGGTTAGTATACCGTTATCAAAAACCTGCAAAAACAGGGAAAGGACCTCGGGATTTGCCTTTTCTATTTCATCTAAAAGGATAACAGAGTAGGGCCTTTTGCGTATTTTCTCAATGGGTGAGTTATTATCGTCGTAGCCAACGTATCCAGGGGCGGCACCCAAAAGCTTTGTTACGGCAGCACCTTCGGAATATTCGGACATATCGTATCTTATAAGTGACTCATCTGTGCCAAAAAGTTCTCTCGTCAATGCAGAAGCAAGCTTTGTTTTACCTACACCACTCTCGCCGAGAAAAAGGAAAATTCCTCTTGGTCTGTCGGGGGAATTTATCCCTGCAAAGCTACGAGTTACCGCAGAGGATAGCCTCGAAACCGCTTCATCCTGACCCACAACCTCGCTAATAAGCCTTGTAAATATATCATCTTTGTCGGTGTTAGCTTCGCTATTTAAAATCACACCCGTAATCTCCTCGATAACAAGCTTAACCTGCTTTTCCTCTACTTTAGATTTGCTATGTTTATCCCTTAAAAGGTGTTCAACCGCCTTCAATTCATCCTCGTAAACCCGTTCCAGCTCACGTAAATTTATCGCAAGCTCATAGTCCTTATTATTTATTGCAGACTTCTTTTTTAAAGCGGTCTGCCTTATTTTTTCTTTTAGTTCTTTTGTTTTTTCGCTATCATAATTACCCGAAGAGCCTACCAAAGCACAGGCCTCATCCAGCACGTCGATAGCCTTGTCGGGCAGAAATCTGTCTTGAATATATCTCTCTGAAAGCCTTGCAGCAGAGTATATCGCACTATCGTCTATAGTAACTTTATGATGTGATTCAAGCCTTTCCTTTAGTCCCTTTAAAATATCAACAGTAGCCTCTACAGACGGTTGTTCTGTCATCACGGGCTGAAATCTTCGCTCAAGAGCAGAATCCTTTTCAATATACTTGCTGTATTCTGCAAGAGTAGTTGCTCCAATTATTTGAATATCACCGCGAGAAAGCTCCGGCTTCATTATATTTGCGGCATCAATGGCCCCTTCGGCAGAGCCTGCACCCACAATTGTGTGTATCTCATCTATAAAAAGAATGATGGACTTGTTTTTAGCCACTTCATTCATAATGTTTTTGATTCGTTCCTCAAAATCACCCCGATATTTTGCACCTGCAACCATAGAGGTAAGGTCTAAAGAAATAATAATTTTACCAAGGAGCATATCGGGAACTCTTCCTTCAGCTATCCTGGATGCAAGCCCCTCTACAACGGCGGTTTTTCCGACTCCTGCTTCTCCAATAAGGCAAGGATTGTTTTTGCTTCTTCTTGAAAGTATTCTTATAACTCTGTCGGTCTCCTTATCTCGACCTACAACGGGGTCAAGCTCACCTCTTTCTGCCATGGCGGTGATGTTTTTTCCATACTTCAAAAGGTTAGGTATTGACACCTCCGCCACCGTCTCACCAATCATTGCTCCGCGCCCCGACGTTCTCATAAAGCCGACTATGCTTTCTCTAAGGCCTATCAGGTCTGCCTCGGTTTTTATCAGGATTTTTGTGGCAACGCACTCTTTTTCATCAAGTATACCAAGCAAGAGATGCTCGGTTCCTATCTTCTCGGAGGAGTATTTTTTCGATATTCTGTAGGAGGATTCAAGCAGCTTTCGGCATTTTGGTGTAGTATCCTTTGAGGAAAGAGAGGTGGGTGATCCCGTGCCCGAGTATTCCTTGATTGCAAGATATATCCCCTCGGCCGAAATCCTGTTTTTCTTCATTAAAATTGATGCACAACAGGTATCATCCTCAGCAAGAGAAAGCAACACGTGCTCTGTACCCACGTAGGTATGCCCAAGCTCCTCTGCAAGCTTTACCGATCTGTTCAGTGCTTTTTCGGCCTTGGCGGTAAAATTATTACTCATTATCATTTCACCTTTCTTTTAATACTCACTAATTATTCCCACAGATGTGAAAATATACTCATTACCGATTAAAAAGGTTTGATTTTAATATCGAATTATAATCATTAACCATTCTCGAGTATAGCTCCTCATCAATAAGGTCGAGAGCTTCAAGAAGGTATATCCTTCGCATTTCCTTCACCGCCTCTGACATCGCCCTTGAATAATACGTGCCCTCCGACAAATCGTGTGTAACTCCATAGTTATCAAGAAGCGACGTCATCATTTTATTTATAAGGGCAAGGGCAGGTGTAAAATCGCCCGGCAAAACAGGGAAGTCTACAAACGAATTTGTGTTCCTTTGTATCTTATCCCTCTCTATCTTCCGTCTATAGTGTGCATAAAACAGGTCAAACGTTATCATATCAACAATACCGTCAGACTCTAGCCCGTTTTGCTCCTGAAACTTAATCACGGCAAGCCTTGTATTATCGTCATATACACCGCTCGGTGCAACAAAAGGCTCATCCCCAATAATAGCACCTAAATACCCTTGAATTTCCTTTATAGCCGAGACTCTATCGTTTACTCTGTACATACGCCACCTCAAGATATGCTGTATCCGGGGAACTGTCCCTCGTTTACCGTCTGTCCATTGTATAAATCGTCATATATACTTGCTATTGCATTCCAGGTAGGAGCATTAACTCTGTCAGGAGTACCCGGTATACCAAAAATCCGCTTAAATTCCTTTACCTGTGTTGCCGTTTGCTGACCGAATACACCGTCCACGTTTACCCTGGGTATTTCAGGATAGCTTTCGGAAATCAGGTTAAGATACTCCTGCAGCACCCTCACGTCATTTCCTTCCACTCCCTCTCTAAGCACGCGACCTGGAAAGGGAAGAATACGTCCCCCACGAAATTCGAAATCAATCTGTGATATAAACTCATAGTAAACGTTTTCTATTCTATCCCAAGTTGCTCGGTCAACCACACCGTTTACAGGCAAACCGTAGGTACGCTGAAAGGAGCGCACGGCATTAGCCGTTGTAGGACCAAAATCACCGTCCATAGGTGCTTCCGACACACTCTGCACAAACAGGGCAATGTAGCTTAAATAATACTGTATTGTCAGCACCTCATCTCCCCTTGAGCCCTCTGAGAGACTGTCCTTATATCTGGTTGTAACGTCGGTTATTCTTAATCCCTCCGAATTAACCGCATATAGCTTTTTAACCGCATTGTATATAAACTGTATCTGATTCCATGTCGCTCTGCCTACGATTCCGTCAGGCTCTAAATCAAATACCTCCTGAAACTTACGTACGGCCTCGGTTGTAGATCTGTCATAAAATCCGTCTACGGGATATATTTTAGGTATACCTGGGAAGTTTGCAGATATTCTGTTAAGCCTTCTTTGTATCAATTCTACGTCTTGACCTGTGTCTCCCTCTCTGAGAGCTACGGGTGGAGCACTTGACGATATATTCTCCACAGGCACGTTTTCCTCAATGACAATATCATCACCGTAGTAATTCTTTAAAATGGAGTAGTATCCGTTACCTTGCTCGGCAAGATTAACGCTCCCCCATTGAGAAAGTCCGTTGCAGCTTACCTCCACACCGTCGCAAAATTCTGCATACAGAGGCTCTATAAAATCCTTTCTCCTTATATAGCTGTCAAAGATTTCGTCTACTATTTCGGATATATTAGAAAAGATGTCTCTCCCATATACAAAGGTCTGGTCGTAGGCAGGAGATGAGGTTATATCAAAATCATATCCCTTGCTACGGTAAAACTCGGTATACACACGGTTAAGGGCAACCGATATCTGTGCCAAAATGTTTGCCTTCAGCGCCTCTCTTGGCCAGGTTGGATATATTTCGCTGGATGCAACGTTTTTTATGTAGTCGGCAAAGCTTACCGTCACGTTCATTGCATCCGAATCAGGTGCGCCGAGATGCACCACTATCTGCTCGGGTATTTTAGGGTTTGGCATATTTCCTCCTTATCTTACAAGGTCACTTTCGGGTATTATCGTATTCACATTTCCAATAGGATAGTTATCCTCATATTCTCCTGAGCCCGGTATCATATTTACCGTTTGCAGAGAATTGATGCCCGAGAATATTGTCAAGCCGTTTATTCTCCTGGTTAAATATCCCGGGGCGGTGATAACTACGTCATAAACAGAATAGGGAAGCTCCCCGGGGTCTGGGGAGAGTGAATAATTAATAGACGGAGCAGGTAGCACAACGCTTTGAGTCTGTCCGTCTCTGTCGGTCACAAGCGAGTATGCTATCATACGGTTATCCTCCTCCGCACCCGTAATTCTCACCACCGCATCCTTGACAGGAAGTGCTCCTCCTGCGGTATAAGCTCTGACTCTGAGACTTCCGTTTGAATCAAGCATTAATAAACCTCCTTTAATTATTTATATTTTTATTGACATTCAATTATTTATGTTATATAATAAGAGGGATAAAATATTTTGGATTTGAAAGGAATATCCAATGAGGATTACTCTGGAATCTGATTACGCGCTCAGAATACTCACCGCCATGTCCTCCTATGAAGGCATTACCGATGCCAAGACTATTTCCGAGGATACGTCGGTTACCCAAAGATTCACTCTTAAAATTCTGCACAAGCTGGTGCAGGGCGGACTTGTTGAGTCCTTTAAGGGTGTAAACGGTGGTTACAAGCTTAATACTACCCCCGACAAGATAACTCTTAAGAACGTTATTGAGCTTATCGACGGACCTATTGCTATTGCAAGATGTCTTAGCTCCCACGAGGAATGTTCACTTAACTGTGACAAATCTGCCTGCGATTATCATCACATTTTTGATATTATCAGCATTCAACTTGCTGGAAAATTAAATAAAATCACTATACAGGACGTAATCGACAAGAATTACAGTCTGATATAAGGAGAAAACTATGTTAAGAATTTCTACAATTTCTTTCCCCGGTCTCGGCATAGGTGAGTTTGATGTAAACAGCGTAGCCTTCAATATTATGGGTGTTGAGATCGCATGGTATGCCGTATTGATTACCCTCGGTATGATCGGCTGTATCATTTACACCGTTATTCAGGCACGCAAGATTGGCATCACCTTCGACGACGTTATTGACTATGCATTGTTCACCATTCCTTTCGGTGTTATCGGCGCAAGACTTTATTACGTATTGAGCGAGCTCGAGCACTACAAGAGCTTCTGGGACGTTATTAATATCCGCGAGGGCGGTCTTGCTATCTATGGCGGTATTATCGCAGGTACTGTTACCGTTCTTATCGTTTCTCATTTCAAGAAGATCAAGTTCCTCGCATTCGGTGACTGCGTTGCACCCGGTGTGCTTCTTGCACAGGGCATTGGCAGATGGGGCAACTTCATGAACGGTGAGGCATTCGGCTACGAGACCGACTGGTTCTGCCGTATGGGTCTTGACAACGCACTTACAGGTTACAAGTACATGGAGGTTCATCCCACCTTCCTTTACGAATCTCTCTGGAATCTTCTCGGTGTACTCGCAGTATATCTCTATGCCAAATTTATCGGCAAGAAGTATGACGGTCAGCTTGTATTGATGATCTTCGGCTGGTATGGCTTTGGCCGTATGTTTATCGAGGGTCTCAGAACCGACAGCCTTTATATCCCCGGCACAGAACTTAGAACCTCTCAGGTTCTTGCGGCTGCAATTTTCGTAGTGTGCCTCGGTCTCATTATTTACTTCTTCATTAAAAAGCCCACCGCACCTCTTTATCACAAGGCTCCTATTGAGGGTGCAGAGGAGGAATTCCCCCTCTTCGATAAGATCAAGGAGCTCTTCAGCGCAAAGAATGCTAATAAGCCCGATAGCGAAAGCAATGAGGATAACGAAGAGCAGGCTGAAGAAAGCGAAGAAAACAAAGAAAACGAAGAATAAATTATGGCAGAAATTATTGACGGCAAATATGTGTCCTCGGTAATGCGAGATAGCCTTAAGGACAAGGTTGCAAGCTTCAAGGCCGAGACCGGCAAAAGCGTAGGCCTTGCGGTTATATTGGTTGGCAACAATCCTGCCTCCGCGGTTTACGTACGCAACAAGCACCGTGCCTGCGAGCAGGTAGGTATTGACTCTTACCAGATTGAGATGCCCGAGGATACCACAGAGGAAGAATTGCTTTCTAAAATCGACGAGCTTAACTCCGACGATAAGGTTAACGGCATACTCGTTCAGCTTCCTTTACCCAGGCACATCTCGGAGGAAAAGGTTATCGAGAGAATATCTCCCCTAAAGGACGTTGATGCCTTCCACCCCTCAAACGTGGGTAGAATAATGATTGGCAACTACACGTTCCTGCCTTGTACTCCCGCAGGCATTATCGCACTCCTTGATTACTCCAAGGTTGAGATAGCAGGCAAGAGATGTGTTGTTATTGGCAGAAGCAATATTGTTGGCAAGCCTATGTCGCTTTTACTTACAGAGCGCAACGGCACAGTAACTCTTTGCCACTCCAAGACACAGAGCCTTAAAGAAATCACTCTCGGGGCAGATATAATCGTGGTTGCTATTGGCAGACCCTATTTCCTTACCGCTGATATGGTTAAGGAGGGTGCTGTAGTTATCGACGTTGGTATCAACCGTCTTGACGACGGCAAGCTTGTCGGTGACGTATGCTTTGACGAGGTTAAGGACAAGGCTTCTATGATCACTCCCGTACCGGGTGGTGTTGGTCCTATGACCATTACAATGCTGCTTTATAACGCACTTTCGGCTGCAAAGATGCAAAACGCAGGAAAAGTTTAATAAAAACACAACTTTTTTGAAATTTAGTATTGACAAATCGTAAAAAATAGCTTATAATAACTAAGTAAAAATTTTGAGATTTTATCTCTTTGCAAAGCGAAGGGAGGGGAAATTAAGATGGCAGAAATCAGAGTTAAAGAAAATGAGACTCTCGACAACGCGCTTCGTCGTTTCAAGAGACAGTGCGTTAAGTCCGGTATCATGACCGAGCTTCGTAAGAGAGAGCACTATGAGAAGCCCAGCGTAAAGCGCAAGAAGAAGGCTGAGGCTGCAAGAAAGCGCAAGTATAAGTAATTTAATATTTGCAGAGTGGACTGTTACCTTGGTAGCAGTCCCTTTTTTTACCTCTGTTATTATGTTAGCGTTTTGGTATCATAATATTATAAACTCATTACGAGGTGAAAATGAAACCAAAAGCTTTATATAAAATTATATGCTGTATACTTGCTTTAGCAATGCTGTCTTGCATAGTAATAAGCTCTTATGCCGATGAATGTTTGCATTGGTATATTAAGAGGAACAAAAATGCTGCGCCAAGCTTCCCGGGCGAAGCCGAGGAAATAAAAAAGCTCGGTGCTATCTATATAGACGATAGGGTGGATGAAGGTAACAAGAAGATATATCTCACCTTTGACGCAGGCTACGAAAACGGCAATATAGCAAAGATACTGGACATCTTAAAGGAAGAAAATATTACCGCCGCATTCTTCCTTCTGGATAATATTATACTGAAAAACACCGATTTGGTGATTAGAATGGCAGACGAAGGGCATCTTGTCAGCAACCATACCAAAAACCATAAGAACCTTTCCACAGCATCCGAGAAGGAAATAGAAAAGGATCTTCGGGCTCTTGAAACGATATACGAGGAGAAAACAGGCAGGGAAATGTCAAAATTCTTCCGTTTTCCAAAGGGTGAATATTCGATAAACGCACTAAAGTGTGTAAAAGATCTTGGATACACAACCGTATTCTGGAGCTTTGCTTATGACGATTGGGACAATGCTCGTCAACCGAGTGCAGAAAAGGCTATAAAGAAGGTGCTCGACAACACCCATAACGGAGCAATAATGCTATTCCACCCGACGTCGGATACCAACGTCCAAATCTTCAAGGAGCTAATCAAGGAATGGAAAAAGCAGGGTTACACCTTCGGCTCTCTTAACGAAATAATTGAGGGACGGTAATTTCACCGTCCTTTTTCATATTTTATCTCCCAAAGGTAATATAATTCTATAAAAACTATGGAGGTAAATATGAAAAAACTTATATCTTTAATTTTATCCTGTATTTTATTACTCGGCACAACAATACCCATTTTCGCAGAAGAAGAGGGAAATTCCAAGGCAGAAAACCATTTCAACACTTTATCTGCAAATGAAGTCGACCTTGAATGCAATCTGACGGGAGCATATCTATGTGAGGCAAGCACAGGCAAGGTTTTGTATGCACAAGACGAATTTAAGGCGGCATCTCCTGCATCCGTCACCAAGATTATGACGCTTCTTTTGGTATGCGAGGCTCTCGAGAGCGGCAGATTTAATCTGACCGACACAGTCAGGATAAGTGCAAAGGCGGCCTCAATGGGCGGAAGTCAGGTATTTCTCGAGGAGGGGGAAAAAATCACCGTCGAGGAGCTGATAAAGGCGGCTATAATATCCAGCGGAAACGATGCCTCGGTTGCACTTGCGGAATTAACGGCAGGAAGTGAAAGTGCCTTTGTAAATCTGATGAACAAAAGAGCCGCAGAGCTTGGACTGAAGAATACAAATTTTGAAAACACCACAGGTCTTGACGATACCACCACAAAGCATTATAGCTGCGCTGCTGACATCGCTACAATGTCAAGAGAGCTTATATCTCACGAAATCATTTTAAAATATAGCTCCATATGGCAGGACACCATAAGAAACGGTGAATTTACCTTAACCAACACAAACAGACTAGTACGTTATTACGAGGGCTGTAACGGCCTGAAAACAGGCTCTACCGACAAGGCAGGCTTCTGTGTAAGTGCGACGGCAAAGAGGGGAAATATGCAGCTTGTTGCCGTGATAATGGGTGCTCCCACAAAGGAAGAGAGAAACAATGCCGCACGTATATTGCTGGACTACGGCTTTGCCAATTTCGCCTTGTTTGAGAAGGGTGAGGAATACGTAGAGGAGGGCACAGTCCTCGGTGGCGTAAAGGACGGAGTGTCTCTTTACAGAGCTCCGTTTTCCATAGTTGTTGAGAAAGCCTCGCTATCGTCGATTGAAGAGGTTTACGAAATCCCCGAGAATCTTGCCGCCCCGATTGAGGAGAAAAAGCCGCTTGGACGTGTCACCTATATGCTTGACGGAGGTCAGATCGGATTCTCAGAAATTTACGCTAAAGAAAGCATACAGAAAATCAATCTTGCAAATTTATTCTCTAGAATTCTAAAAAGAATAATTTGCGGCTAAAATTCACAAATTTTACACCTAAAAAAATTGCAAAAACCCCTTGAAAATATTAGAGTTTTGTTGTATAATATTAGGCGTATTTTATTTTTTGTATATTTTAAGGGTGAAAAAATGAGCGTAAAGTTGAACGAAAAATATCTTTCAGGCTTCCTTACCAAGGAGGAGATTGACAATTACAAGTCCAGAGCAATCGTTGCACACGGTCAGCTTCTTTGCCGCACCGGTGAAGGTAGCGATTTCTGCGGTTGGGTTAATCTGCCTGAATGCTATGACAAGGACGAATTTACAAGAATAAAGGCTGCAGCCGAAAAGATCAAGAAGAATTCTGATATTCTTGTTGTTATCGGTATCGGTGGCTCCTATCTTGGCGCGAGAGCTGCGATTGAGTTTGTGAAGAGTCCCCTCTACAACGACCTCTGCAAGGATACCCCCAAGATTTATTTTGCAGGTAATAATATTTCTCCCACAGCACTTACCGAGCTTCTTTCTATCTGCGAGGGTAAGGATATTTCCGTAAACGTTATTTCCAAGTCCGGTACCACTACCGAGCCTGCAATTGCGTTCAGAGTATTCAAGGCGCTTCTTACCGAGAAGTACGGTGTTGAGGGTGCGAGAGAGAGAATCTTCGTTACAACCGACAAGGCTCGCGGAACACTTAAGCATTTCTCCGACGAGGCAGGCTTCGAGACCTTCGTTGTGCCTGATGACGTTGGCGGTAGATATTCTGTGCTTACTGCAGTTGGTCTTCTTCCAATTGCATGTGCAGGTATTGATATTGACGCACTTATGTCTGGTGCTGCAGAGGCTATGGCAGATTTCAGAAGCTGTGATACAAGCAGCAACATTGCTATGAGATATGCTATGATCCGTAACGCACTTCTTAGCAAGGGCAAGACAACCGAGATTCTCGTTGGCTACGAGCCCTATCTCCTTATGCTCAACGAGTGGTGGAAGCAGCTCTTCGGCGAGAGCGAGGGTAAGGAAGGCAAGGGTATTTTCCCCGCATCCGTTATCTTCTCCACAGACCTTCATTCTCTCGGTCAGTACGTTCAGGAGGGTCAGCGTAACCTCTTCGAGACCGTTATTTCCGTAAAGAATCCCGGTGCTAGCTTCATTATCCCTGAGGACGCTGCAAACGTTGACGGTCTTAACTTCATCGCAGGCCGCGAGCTTGATTTTGTTAACAAGACCGCTATGACCGCAACACTCCTTGCACACAATGACGGTAACGTTCCCAACATCCTTGTTGAGGTTGAGGATAGAACCGCAAGTGCCCTCGGTTACCTCATTTATTTCTTTGAATTTGCATGCGCAATCTCCGGTTATCTCCTCGAGGTTAACCCCTTCGACCAGCCCGGTGTTGAGGCATATAAGAAAAATATGTTCGCTCTTCTCGGCAAACCCGGCTATGAGGGCTTGAAAAACGAGCTTGAAAGCCGTATTAACGGGAAATAATGCACATATCAAATTGTATATTTTTTACAAAATAAATAATATATAAATAAAATTACTAAATTAGTATTGCAATTTAAATTATTTTAGTGTAAAATGTATACATAGAGATATATAATCTCGAAATCAGGAGGATAATAACATGATTAAATTATTCATCGGTAGCAAAGGCTCCGGCAAAACCAAGACTCTTATCGAAATGGTAAACAATGCAGTTAACAGCTCCAACGGTAATGTTGTATGCATTGAGAAGGGTGATAAGCTCATCCACGATATTACATATAAGGCAAGACTTATTGATACCAACGCTTATTCCGTAAGCGATGCAGAGGCTCTCTATGGCTTCATCGCAGGTATCCTTGCATCCAACTCTGATATCACCGATATCTTTGTTGACTCCGCACTCAAGATTGTTGGCAACGACACCGATGCTTTCGCTGCTATGCTCGACAAGCTTAACAAGATTACCGCTGACGTTAACCTTGTTATGACCTCTTCTATCGCAGTTGAGGAGTGTCCCGACGCAATCAAGGCTTATACCTGATATTAAATAATAATTGCCCACGGTGAAATATCCGTGGGCTTTTTTCACGTTTTGGCTCATTTTTCATAATATATTGGTGAGGCATAGATTAACGTCTGTGACCGCAATAATTATTGCATAAGGAATGGTCAAAATAATGCAAGAAAACAGAAACACAGGCCTTTTCGGCTGCACACAGAATACAGGTAATTCTCAGTGCACAAACGGTGTGGTCTGTATCGACACTAAGAGAGTCCTCGACAGTTGCCGTGATAGAGACTGTTTCGAAGACACCAGAGTTTACCTTACCAGATGTGGAGAGGAAATTCTTTCTAACTCTACAAACGTAAGGACCAGGTCTACAAGAATTCTCTGCGCCTACGTAGGAGTGGATGAGGTAGCCTTTAACCGTGGATTTTACAGAGTTAAAATCAGATATTACATTGAAATCGACTTTGAAGCCTGCCTTGGCGTAGGCAGAAGCCAGACCTTCAAGGGCCTTGCCGCACTTGAGAAGGACGTTGTGCTTTACGGAGGCGAGGGCAGAGCACTCACCTTTACCTCAGGTCCTGCAAATACCTACTGTGGCAGCTGCGATCCCGATACCGCATCTACAAACGATCCTACCGCCATCGTAGAAACCGTTGAGCCTATTGTACTGGCAACCCGTGTATCCGACTGTAATTGCCATTGTCCCTGCGGTGGCAACGAATATATCGATATCCCCGACGGCATCCGCACCTCTCTCGGTGATGAGCTTGTAACCACAGGCACAGGTCCCAGAATTCTCGTATCCTTTGGTATCTTCTCTGTAATCAGAATGGTACGTCCAGCGCAGCTCCTTGTTAATGCAACCGATTACAGTGTACCCGATAAGGAATGCACAGGTGCTGCAAACAACGACAATCCCTGCTCGCTCTTCCGCACAATAGCATTCCCAACCAATCAGTTCAGAGGAACCGCTTGCCTTACTGATACAGCAACTACAACTCAAAAGCCCGGTGGCTGCGGCTGCCATAAGACAAACTAAAATTAAAGCCACCCTCCGTAAAAGGAAGGTGGCGATTTTTTATTTTAAATTATTCTGCCTTGAAATTTCATAGCAAAACATCGTTGTTGCAGATGCGGCAGACAGGGAAGCACGGAACTCACGTCCGTATCCAATCCTTACAAGAATATCAGCAGAATCGATTACAGCCTTGGAAATTCCACGTTTTTCACCGCCTACGATGAGAAGCAAGGGAAGCTTAAGCTCGCATTCACCGAGAATGTTGTCGGTATTCTCATCGGCACAGACAACGCTGTAGCCAAGATTCTTAAAATAGCTGACACAGTCGGTAGGAGTAGATCTATATACCGAGAACATCTCGGATGCACCTGCAGAGCTACGGCAAACAACTCCGGCGGCACTCATCCAATTACGCTCGGTAAGAACAACACCCGAGCATCCCATAGCATAGAGAGAACGAAGAGAATAACCGAAGTTATAAGGGTCCTCAATGCCTTCAATCATTACGTAAAATCCATTTTCCTCTATGTCATTTGCCTCATGAAGATAGGGAAGAGTTCGCTCACCTGTAATAGCTACAAGTCCACCATGGGAGTTGCCGAGAGTGATTTTTTCCAGTTCCCCACCCGTGGTTTCAATTATCTCAAATCCGTATTTCGAAGAAACTGCCTTAAGATATCCTACCTCTTTTGATATTTTCTTAAGTTTTTCCTTATCAAAAAGGATCTTTTCAATTTTTCTGTCGTTAATTCCACTATCAATTCCGCGAAGAATGGCGCGTATAGACGTCATACCCTCAAAAATAGTAGAATCAACAAATTTTAATTCTTCTTTTTGCATTTTTAATTTACTACCTTCATATATTTGAATAAGCTTATTTATTGGAGGACTTGATATGTTAGATGCATTTATGAGAGAAAGATCCGAGCTTCTCGCAGAATACGTTATTGAAACAGGGGCAACCGTACGTGCGGCAGCATCCCATTTTGGTGTAAGCAAGAGCACGGTACATAAGGATCTTACATACAAGCTGAAATATATCAATCCGGGACTATATAGCGCCGTAAAGGAAATACTTGAAATAAACAAGTCGGAGCGACACCTGAGAGGCGGAGAAGCCACCAGAAAGAAATATCTGGAATTTAAAGGGAAGAATAAATAGGGAAGTACCCTACCCCTTTTTTCTACCTATTTATTATACTATTATTTAAGCCTTAATTCAAGGGGTTTTTACAATTTATAATAATTATCGATTTATTCAGCCTATGTACGTACCATTTATCTAGAATCAAATGCTATGAAGGTATTTACAATAACAGGACAATAGTAGGATTAAAATGGAGCTAAAAATTTCGTTATTTGATAGAATATATCAGAGGAATAACGATATAGGATATTAGCGCCAAAATTCAAAAAATGTGAATATGGGGATATATTACGGCAAATTGCCCATTTTGCTTCCCTAGATTATACAAAATTTACCTTTTGTATAATTATGGATATATTTCTTTTATCCACTATTTTAGAGCTAAGTCCCCCGAAAAGCGGCAAAATCAAGGATTAGTGCCTTCATGCCAATTTTAAGAATAAGGACTCCACCAAAGTATTAGGATTCAGCTTTCATGTAGCACTCATTGAAAGTTAGGTTTTGATTAAACAAAAAAGATGGGGAAACGGGGCATAGTTCTCTACCCTGTTTTTGGGACAACCCCTGCCCACCTTTCTTTCTTTCTTCTTTTCTCTACCCTGATTATGCAAAGAACGGCAGGGTTACTTCCCTGCCGTTCTATCTTTTACTTTACAAACTCGTTGTAAATCGCGTTGATTGCTGTGATATAATCGTTTGCATCAACACCGATGATGATATTAAGCTCGCTGGAGCCCTGGTCGATCATACGGATATTAACGTTAGCATTAGCAAGAGAGGTGAAAATACGTGCAGCAGTTCCCTTTGTCTTGATCATACCGCGACCAACGACAGCAAGAAGAGCCATATTTTCCTCTACAAATACGTTCTCGGGATTGATATTCTTACAGATACCTGCAAGAACGTCACCGCGCTTCTCAGAAAGAGCCTTGGTGGATACGATAACCGTCATAGTATCGATACCCGAGGGGAAATGCTCGAAGGAAATACCGTTATCCTCAAGCACCTGAAGCACCTTACGGCCAAGACCAAGCTCCATATTCATCATCGCCTTCTCTACTGTGATGCTGGAGAAACCTGTTCTGCCTGCGATACCGGTAATAGTATATGCGCTAAGCTCGTCGGTTTCAGGAACGATGAAGGTACCCTTATCCTCAGGACGGTTGGTGTTTCTAATGTTGATAGGAATCTTGGAGTATCTTACGGGGAAAATCGCATCCTCGTGAAGAACGGTTGCACCCATGTAAGAAAGCTCGCGAAGCTCCTTATATGTGATAGCGCCAATAGGCTTGGGATTATCGATAATTCTGGGGTCTGCCATAAGGAAGCCGGATACGTCGGTCCAGTTCTCGTAGAGTGTTGCAGATGCAGCACGTGCAACGATCGAGCCTGTGATATCAGAACCACCTCTGGAGAAGGTCTTGATAGTACCGTTAGGCATAGAGCCGTAGAAACCGGGGATAACCGCATACTCGCGAATAGAGAGCGCTTCCCTCATCACCTCGTTGGTCTTATCAGCATTGAAGCTACCGTCCTCGTTAAAGAAGATAACCTTCTTTGCATCAATGAAATCAAAGCCGAGGTACTTTGCAAGTATCATAGCATTAAGATACTCACCTCTAGATGCAATGTAGTCTCTACCTGTGTTATGAAGAAGAGACTGTCTGATCTTCTCGAAGGCGGGTGTAAGATCAAGCTCAATGCCCAGGTCCTCGATAATATCGGTATATCTCTGCTTTATCTGTTCAAATACGTTTGTAACGTCCTCCTCGTTTGCAGCAAGTGCATAGCACTTGTAAAGAAGGTCGGTAACCTTTGTATCACCGCTGTTGCGCTTACCGGGCGCAGAAGCAACTATGTATCGTCTTGTAGGGTCACTCTTAATGATTTCGGCAACCTGTCTGAAATGCTCTGCATCAGCGAGAGAGCTGCCACCAAACTTTAAGACCTTAAGGCTCATACTGAAAAATCTCCTAAAATTAAGTTTCTATATCATTATATTCAAAAAACGACAATTTGTCAAGTAAATTTTCGCACATCTCTATTATAAATAAAATATTTAGCAATAGATAACAAAAAACCACCTCTATTGAGGTGGTTAATTTGGCGGAGAGAAAGGGATTCGAACCCTTGATACCGGTTAGGGTATACACGATTTCCAGTCGTGCGCCTTAGACCAACTCGGCCATCTCTCCGTGCGACTCCTATATTATAGCAGACTGTTCTTAAAATGTCAAGTGTTTTTTCTTCTTTTTTTACTCTTTTTTGAAATATTTTTTAAAAGCACTTCCCTGCTATTTAAATGATAAAAATTTAAGGTGCACCCGACAATGCGGGTGCACCCTTTTTTTAATTAAAGATACATAATCTTAAGGAAGCCGTTCCACTCCTTGAAGTAGTAGGTTCTACCGTCTGCGGTATAAGCTGCAGAGAAATTAGTGTAATCAATACAAGAATCCTTAAGCACCTCGTAGCCGGTATTGCCAACGAAGAAGCGGATGTCATACCACTTGTCGGGAGAGGTCATACCACTCTTTACAGGAAGCACGTAGGTGTAGCTGCCGTCAGCATTCTGAGTGCCTGCAACCTCACAGAGCTTATTGTTATCGCCACCTGTGAGCGCAAGAACAGGAGCATTCTTTACACCGTCCTTAAGCACAGCGGTAACGTTAAGAGTACCTGTTGTACCACCGCTGAAGGTTACGAGATAGCTCTTGAAGAGCTCGTCAGCATACTTGGTAGTATCCTTCTCGAAGTAAACCTTCATCATCTCGGAGTGCTCGGGAGCATCCTCTGCCTTCCAGCCTGTGATACCGTAAATAACGCCGTCAACCTTAATGGTGCTGGAGGTATTAACCTGCTTGCCACCGAAGTACTGAGGAAGCTCGGAAATAACAGCGCCGTTCCAAACGATACAAACGTCGTACCATACGCCGTCCCAATCAAGCTCGTTAAAGTCGATGAGCATAGTTGCTACACCGTTACTATAGGTGCAATCAGCAACGATAACGTCGTCGGCGATATCGGTCTTTACAAGAAGCTGAAGATTATCCTCTACGGAGTCTGCAAGTGCGGAGTTATCCTTGAGAGTGATATCAACGCGGAAGTAAAGATCGCTGGTGATCTTTGCGGTAATATCCTTAACCTCGTTTACAATGCTACCGGGAGCAATAACGGGGCTGGAAATGGTGGTAATAAGGCCCTCCTTTACAGTAGAAACTGCAAAGTAGTAAAGGTCAGGATTGAACTGATCTGCGGTGATGAGGTAATCCTCTTTTGAAATACTGATGCCATCAACGAGGCACTTCGCACTCTCATCAAATACGGGCTTCTCGCTTACGTAGATAGCCTTACCCTCAGGATCACAGAAGTCAGCCCAAGCGGTACCGTAGGTGTACTTAAAGTGGAAGAGCATATCACCGTTGCCCTGATCGATAAGGATCGGGAACATACTGGGAGGAGTGATGGCTGTCTTATACGCCTTGTCACCGTAAACCGCCCAGATGTAGTAGGACTCACCGAGCTCAAGAGTCTCGGTAAAGGTGAATGTGGTCTTGTCACCGTTCTTAACACTCAACACGTCCTTGGGAGTGCTGGATGCGGAAAGTCTATAACCCTCGCTGAGATAAATCTCAACGGGATCGTCGCCGCACTTAACAGTAACTGTAATATCAAAGGTGTTGGGGTCAACCTGAGTGATAACAATATCAGAGAAGGTATAAGCACCAATGCTGTCGATGGTTTCCTCAACGTCCTCCATAACACCGAAAAGACCGTTCTTTACAGTCTCAACGATGTCACAGCTGAAGAGCGACATGGTAAGTGCCGCCACGAGAATAATTAAAATAATTTTTGCTATTTTCTTCATTATAAATCTCCCAAATAATCTAAATTAACCTTCAACAACCTGGAAGAAGAAGGAGCTCCAGCAGATAGCCATCTCGTACTTAACACAGTTGAGAACAACAGAGTCTGCACAAGCAACCCAGTCACCTGTATGGCTCGCAACAGCAGGCTTAATGGTGTAATAGCTAACTGTATCACCCTCGGTCACCTTAAGAACGAGTCTGATCCAACCGCCCTGAATACCGATGTCATCGGTAGCGTTGATCTTGAAGGAAAACTGAGTATTGCTGTCACCGCTATATACGTTGGATGCGGTGTAAACAATCTTGGACTCGTCAAGGCTGGTAGGACGGTCTGCAGGATCTGCAAGTGTGAGCACAAGCTCGAAGGTTCTCTCGGTAGATGCAGAGCCGTTGAAGTTACCGTCAAAGGTGTAGTAAACCTTTCCGTTCTCCTGAACAATGGATGCAGGAACGTTGGTAGCCGAAACCTGACCGCCGGTAAGGAAGTAATTGGGATCATAAGCGGTAACGTAAAGGCTGAGGATCTTATCAGAGTCCCATGTCTTAACGGTGATCTTCTTACTGTCGGTAGTGAACTCATCGTTTACAGAAAGACCAAGCACGTCGTAAGGAACAACAACGTTGCTTCCGTCGCTCATATAAATTCTAACGTTCTGCCAAGAGGAGGAAACCTCAAGAGTAGCAAGGTCGAAGGTAGCGGTAAAGCTGCCGTCACCATTGAGAGTGATTGCGTGGCCGTAAAGACCGATGTCATCGGAGGGACCAACAAGAAGTGTAAGTGCGCTGTCGGTAGTAGTACCGTTAACGGTAAGAGTGATCTTGCCGTTTGCAGCAACAACAGAGCCGCCTGTTATGGTAACCTCCTTGGTGGGCTTGGTGTATGCCTGAACGTTAAAGCTGAGCGTTGCAACGCTACCGTCATTCCAAGAGGAGATCTTAATCTGAGTAGTTTCAAGATAAATGTTAGACCAAAGGACGATAGAAGCCCCCTCACCGTCAACAAGATCCTGATAGGATACTGCGTAGTAATTTCCGTCAGTGTGGTAAAGTCTAACGTTGTACCAACCTGTTCCAACAGGCATAGTGGTAAGATCAAATGTGTAAGTGAAGCTGTCGTCATCACCGCGAGTGATATCGCCGTAGAAGTTGTAAACAGCGCTGTTACCGGGCTCCTGACCTACGTAGAACTTAAGGCCGGGATCATTAGTCTTACCTTTGATAGTAAGCTTCATATCGCTGATAACAAGAGAATCAATAGTAACGTATGCATTCTCAACGAGAGGCTTATATTCATCGTGGATAGAATTGATAAACTCCTCGGTGAGTGCTTCCTCACCCTCGGTAAGTGCCTTCTTAAGGATCTTAACGATCATCTCATAGCCTCTTGCATTGGGATGTACACCGTCAGGGAAGAGGTGAGACTTGTTCTGAGTGTACTCATAGAGATCAACGAGAGTGAAGTCATACTCGTCAGCAATAGCTCTCTGTACGGGAGCGATGATGTTGGCAATATTATCGTTATTGATGCCCCAGATGTCGGAATATGCATAAGGAACGGTACAAACGATGATCTGCATATCAGGGTTAACCAGGAGAAGCTTATCTACAAGGTTTTTATATGCAGCATAGAAGCCGTCATAGGTAGGATTGTTATGAGTCTTTGAGTCGTTAGTACCGATGTTAAGGATTGCGATGTCAGGAACTATAGCCTGAACACCTACCCACTGATACTGATTAAGCCAGGACTCCTCGCCAAGATCGTCACGAACGGTCTTACCGCTGTTACCGTAGTTGATAACGTTGTACTGACCGTTAAGCGCGTTCTGAAGCTGTGCAGGATAGCTGAGAGTATAGAACTGTGCGCCGTCACCTGCGCCTGCGCCCTCGGTGATAGATGCACCGATACAAGCGATGATAGGAAGATCCTCTACCTCTGCCTTTGCAACAGGCTTAAGCTGAACGTAGTTGTGAGCCTCCCAAACCTTAACTACCATATAGTTACCGGTCTTAAACATAGCAGGCTGAGTGTGGATGAAGGTATCGTCTGCAACGTTTACAGAGGGAGCGGTGTAATCACCGGATGTAAGAGCTGCACGGATGCCGTTGATGTAAACCTTGATCTCGGTTACGTTGTCAACGGTGGAGAACACGATGTCAAATCTGTTCCAATCTGCCTTCTTATAGAACTCATCGCTGATGAGAGCTGCCGCCTGGTCGGGAGCAGAAGAAAGAACGAGACGAAGGCCGCCGTATGCGTATGCAAGACGGTAGCTGGAGTTGTTTGCATTATCAATGCTGGAGGAGTTGAACCAGATGCTGAAATCGTTGGTAGCCTTAAGCATGAAGGATACGGTAGCATTGGTCATATCACCCATCTCGATAGCCTGATTAGCCTTATGGAACTTGATAGAGCCATCAGTCATAGAGTAAGGAACGTCACCGCCGTCAAGGGAGGCACCGTTATTGTTAGTCATATATACCCAGTTGGATGCATCATAGAACTTGCTTGCAAGCTCGGCAGCATCGGGAGCATCGGCATCAAGGCCCTCCCAAACCGCAGTAAAGGTTACATCCTTAGCAATGGTGTAGTTAGCACCTGCAGAATAGGTCTTAGAGCCATCGCTCCAGCCCTTAAAGGTGTAGCCCTCGCGGGTAAAGGGGTTATCAGGAAGCTTGATTCTGCTGCCACTCTCACAGGTCTGAGCCTCGGGCGCAGTACCGATAGCATCATCAGCACCGGCGGAAAAGCTTACAGAATAAGAGTCCTTCTCTCCTCCGCCACCAATAATGGGTCCGCCATTTCCACCGCCAAAGATAGAGCACGCGCTAAGTGCTACGGTAGAAAACGCGAGAGTGAGTACCAAAAGAACCGAAAGAAAAATTCTTGTGTTTTTCACCTTAGTAATCTCCTTTTTTAGATAACAAAATTTTTGCGTTATCTCACATAATAATACTAACATACATATATATATAAGTCAATAAACAAATATAAAAATTTAGTACACGAAACGTAATATTGAACAATATCTCTATGGCTAATTTGGTAATAATTCACTATATGCAAAAGGAGGACCGAAATCGGTCCTCCTAAAATTTAGCTTTCTATAGTTTCCTCTGCTTCTTCTGTAGGTGTTTCTTCCTCGGGCTTTTTAATATTCATATAAAGGAAATAACCCATAACACCGAGTCCGCCTGCAGCAAGAACGTCCCAAACTATAAGAATTATCTTGTAGTAAGCAAAGCCGTTTACAAACTCAACACCGTGAACAAAACCGTTCATACCCGCAGAGTTAACAACGGTATAAAGGATATGATGCGCCGCATCTCTTGCAAGTGATTTAAGCTCGGGATAATCCTTGATGTTAAATCCAAAGAGAGCATCCATACCAACGGTCTTAAGCTTACCGTCACCGCCTGCACCAAGTGTCTGGGGTGTACCCATATAAGAGCCCTTGCCCGAGCCTACCTCATAGTCGGTAAGAACAAAGCCGTTGAAGCCCCATTCCTCACGAAGCACCTCGGTAACAAGGTTGTAATGTCCACCTGCCCAGGTCGCACCGATACGGTTGAAGGATGTCATAATAGCGGTAGCGGCAGGAACTGTTGTATACTTTTTCTCATAGCCGGTAATGTTACCGTTCTCATCCTTAATAGCCTCGTTATAGAAAATCTCAACGTTGTTGTCGAGAATTGTCATCTCGAAGGGCTTAAGGTAAATCTCACGAATAGCCTGCTCCTCTGCAAAGGTAGCAAGACCGCGCTCATCACGGTGAGTTTCCTGATCGTTTACCGCAAAGTGCTTGATAAATGCATACATACCCTTGGTTGCCGCACCGTAAACCTCTGCCTTGCCAAGAACACCCGAAATAAAGGCATCCTCGGAATAATACTCAAAGTTTCTACCTGCGAAGGGAGTTCTGTGAATATTCATACCCGGACCGTACCAGCCTACTGTACCCGAATAAAGACCGTCCTCAGCGATGCATCTGCCCATGTCCTCTGCAAGCTGAACGTTCCAAGCACAGGCAAGCATATACTGTGTAGGCCATGTCATAGCCTGAAGGCCGTCACCGATAGGCATCGAGCCATGAAGAACGATATCGTTAAGACCTGCAGGACCGTCAAGATCGGTAACCTTAGGCTTGTTGATAGACTTAACCGCAGGAGAACAATATCCGCACTCGTCAATGAGCTTGGAAACCTCTGCCATTGTAATCTGGTCAAGAAGTCTGTCCCAAAGAGGATCGTTGTAATCGCGGCCTCTCAGATCGATTAGATCAACGTCACCCTTCTTGCCGAAGGTTACGTCTGTAGATACATTGTCAAGGTTAGGATTAAGAGAATCAACGCTCTCAAGTGCTTCCTTGAGTGCCTTGGAAATAGCCGACTGGAACTGCTTTCCGCCTGCCTCTGCTCTACTGTCAACAGCCGATGCTGTGCCGTAACGAAGTCCGTTGTTATTCATCTTGGACCAGTTGCTTCTGGAGAGATAAACGGCATCGGAAAGTGTGGAATCGTTAAACTGATTCTCGATAGTAGCAAGGCCCTTGCCAGCCACAGAATAAGTGGTGGAATCACAGTCTGCCTGAATATAAGTGCCGATAAATTCACCTACGGTGCTGCTGCTATCAGGTGTGGAATGTGCAAGAGCTTCGCTTGAATAGCCCTTATCAGCAAGAATTGTATTGATAGCCTCGTGTGCATTGGACGCCGCGGTGATGTAATATGTTCCCTCGTCGAGAACGTAACCGCCCTTGCCGCCGTTAGCATTTCTGTCATAGGAGGTAAGGTCCTTGAGGCTTACTGTAATATTTATGGTCTCGCTTGCCTCGGGTGCAAGATTGCTTGTCTTTGCAAAGCCGATAAGCACAACAGAGGACTTCTCTACTCCGCCCTCGGTGTAAGGTGCCTGACCGTAAATCTGAACAACGTCCTTACCGTATCTTTGGCCAACGTTGGTAACGGTAACAGAGATGCTAATATTACCCTTTGCGTCGGGTGCAGACATAGTAAAGTCGGACCACTGGAATTTAGTATAGGAAAGACCGTAGCCGAAGGGATATATTACGGTATCGTTATAGCTATACTCACCTACGTTTTGACGACCGAGAATAGTGTCCTCGTATCTTGTCTCGTAGTATCTGTAGCCAACGTAAATACCCTCGGAGTAGTTTACGTAATAGTAATTGGTGTCGGTAAACTTGAAATCACCCATATTCTGCATTGCAGGAGATGAGAAATTATCATATACCCAGGTATCTGTAAGATGACCCGAGGGGGAAATCGGCTGATCATCGGCATTAACGCCTGTCATCATATAGCCGAGACCGTATGTTCCTGTTCTACCTGCACCGGGGAAATTGATTACCGCGCTGATGTTTTCATAATTCTTAACCCAACCAAGCTCGATAGCGTTGTTGCAGTTTACAAGAATAATTACGTCATCAAAGTTATCGTTAAGGTAGGAGATAATCTCAAGCTCGGTATCATCGGGCTCAAGATAGTGCTGACCCGCCTTGCCACCGAAGGCTGCCATATCACGCGCCTCATCGCCACCCTCACCGCCTGTACGGGAAAGAACGAATACGGCAATAGTATCATTAAAGGAGTTAACCACAGCACTGTCAGCTGTGATAACCGAAAGCGGACACTCGTTGATAGACCAGTCAAGATCTGCACCGTAGTTTACAACACCGATACCTCTCTTGTACTTAGAGCCCTCGCCTGTCTTATAGAAGTTCCAGAGTGTCTCGTTAACAACAAGACCTGCGTTCTCAAGACCCTCCTTAAGGTCCTTTGTAAGCTCAAAGGAGCCTGAGCCCGAGCCTGAGCCACCGCTTACAAGGTCAACGGAGGAATGGCTGAACAAGCTAAGCTTTGTGCCCTCAGCCAAGGGAAGGATGCCGTTGTTCTCAAAGAGTACAATTCCCTCCTCTACAATTTCTGCCACCTTTTTTTCCTCATATTTGTAAAGTTCGGTAGGGCTGCTGAAATCGCTCTTATAATACTGAGTATCTGCTCCAAGTGTTTCTCCGCGCAGATATGAGGGAGAGGACTGGAAGAATTTTTCAAAAATGTTGTCAAACTTTGTAAGCGACAGCACGTTGAAAACGATACTGAAAATAAGTAGCACAGCCATACCGGCAGAAAGAATAATTATGTTTCTATTTCTTTTAGTCATATAGTTTCACCCAATTTTAGGAGTATTACAAAGCGGCCGCCGATTGACAGCCGCTTTGATTTGGAATATCAGAAATTACTTGCCAAGCTTGATCTCGGAAATGGTGATATCACCGGTGTTAAGATCTGCGCCTGCCTCGTGAGTAGAGTCAACGAAGAAGAAGATCATCTGAGCAGTACCGTCATATGTAAATGTGAAGGTCTCCTCAGCGCCTGCGCCGATATTAACGTTCTGGTTGATAAGCTCATCACCGCCCGCACTCTTCATCTGTACCCAAACGCTAACCTGTGCATCGCCGTGGTTAGTGAGCTTCATGCTGAATACGGAGCAGCCTGCAGACTTATCCTCAACCCACACATTGATGTTAGCCCAGGAGTTCTTTGCCATATCGACATAAGCGATTCTTGCGCTGTTTACATAAGTATCGGTAGTGGTGATAGTATAAGCATTCTCGGTCTTCCACTCTACGTAGAGATCGGTGTACTCGTAGGTAGGAGCAGCACTTACATTGCTGAATGCCATACCGGAAAGAGTAATGTCAGAGGAATAGGTATCAGCGGTACCTCTTGCTGCATCAACAAAGAGACAAACGTTGGTGGGAGCACCGCGGTCGGTATTTACGTCATAAGTAATAACGAGGGTTACGCTCTCACCTGCAGGAACGGTAACAACGGATCCACCCCATTCCATATCGGTCCAAACGTCACCACCGACTGCAGTGGTGTTAATAACTGTGTGATTACCAACCTGATTTGTACCCTGGACGTCAACACGAACTCTGGAGTCAGCGCTGCCGTTGTTGGTAATAGTGATGGTAAAGGTGGTCTTGCCTGCTGCAATAGAAGCTACGTCAAAGCCAACGCAGGAATAAGCATTACCTGCACCGTTGTACTTAATGTTATTGCCATTTACGGTGTAATTAGGGCTGGAAGTCCAGAAGGTAGGCTGAAGGCCGGTATCTGCGGGCTCACCGCCGCCCTCGCCTGCGAATGCGATCTCGGAGATCACAACCTCACCTGCGTGATAGGTGGTCTCGGTGCTCCAACCGGAGTCGATGAAGAAGTAAAGCTTATCAGCCTCACCGCTGAATGTACCGGTATAGGTGTGCTCCTCGCCTGCGGGAATCTCCATCTTACCTTCCATAAGAGCAACTGCGCCTGCAGCCTCAATCTTTACGGTGATATATGCGGTAGCTTCGCCATTATTCTTAATCTTAAGGCTGATCTCGGACTTGCCTGCTGCAACGCTGGAGATCTGTGCCCATACGTTTTCATATGTGTTAGTAGAAATGTTGGTGTACTCAACTCTGATAGTGCCATCTGCATTACCGTGAACACCGTAACCGTCGGTTACGTTACCGCCAAGCTGAACCTCGGTGCCACCGATAGTGGTGGTAAGGTTGCCGGACTCAGGATCCTTTACAGAAGGAGGAACTACCAAATCCTTGTCACAAATATCACACTTAGCATCATCGTTGTCATCTTTACATGTATGAGGAGCCTCAACCTCACCAACAGCGGTAAACTTAATGTCCTCAACGGTAATAGAACCGGAACGAAGAACGGTATCGTTTCTGGAGGAGTCGATCATAAGCTGAAGTTTAACGCCGCCAACACCAAAGTTAACAACAAGCTCACAGGTCTCACCTGCAGGAATGTCGAAGAAGGAACCGCCCCATGCGGTATCGGTAAATACAGAGGTACCGTTCATGGTTGCAGAAATGTTAGTAGCTGTGTTATTGCCTGTAAGAGTAGGATCGAACATATTAACACGTACGTTAACAGTCTCGGTACCATTGTTGGTAACCTTGAGGTAAACAAAGTTCATACCTGCAACAGCCTCAGTAACGTCCATCTCAATGGGCTTATAAGCACTGCCGCTTACATCGGTATAAGTAACGTCAGCCTTGTTGCCGTCGATAACAACGGTATACTCGGGAGTAGATTCGAATGTAGGAGCGATAGGATCGATTGCGGTCCAGTCGATATTCTCACCGCCATCAACGGGAGGCTCAACTGGATTAAGGGGTGCGCCCTCTGCACTGGTAGCGATCCACTGGTACTCGGTACCGTTATCGTTAACAGGGCCCTGATACTGACCCATCCAAGCCCACGCATCCTGATTGCCGCACCAGTAATTGGTGAGGATTCTACCTGCGGTAGAAGGAAGCTTTTCAACAACTCTGAGGTTGCCTGCGGTCTTAACGGAGGTATCGGTGGTTACCTTATAAACAGGCTCACCGTCAACGAACCAGGTGATAGAATCGGGCAACCAACGGAAGCCGTAGGTGTGGAAGTCCTCGGAAGCATCGAAGCCAAGGTCGTACATATACTCGTTACCGCCCTTACCGCCAACGAAGAAGTTGAACTGTACGTGAGTGGTATCGTCGCCAAGGAACTCGATATCGATCTCGTCGTGTGCGTTAGGAACACCGTCCTTAAGGTCGTAGGGACCTGTGCAAACGAAGAATGTGCTTGCAGTACCGGGATTAGCGGAGGGCTTCATGGAAACCTCGTAATCACCGTAGTGATAATAATTCTGAGTACGAGCTTCACCCGCAGTGTAGTCATACTCTACCTCAACGTCATTAACCCAAGCGGTTGCCTTTTCCTCGGTGATACCAAGGGTCATAATGCCGTTTTCATACTTAACGTTGTGCTTCTTCCATACAACGTTGAATACGTCGCCGTTGGACCATCCGTCAGACTCGAAGAGCACGTCGGGATTAGCTCCATCAGTAAAATCAATAAGCTTCTCAGCCTTAAGAGCTTCATCAGTAAGCTCAACAGAGGGAGCAAAGATATCCATAAAGAAATCTTTAACTGTGTTGAGAACCGAGCAGCTGCTGAGAGCTACGGTAGCAAGAAGGATCATTGCTACAACTGCCAAAAGTTTCTTGTTCATAAGAACCTCCATAATAATTTTATTTATCTAATGCGCCTTCGTCAGCGCTATGATAACCGATCCATTGATACTGGGCATTGACAGGAAGATATCTGTCGTCAAATTTCCCTGCCCAATCTGCGTTGGTGTCCGCCACGTTCCAGAGATTCATCATAATCTGTCCTTCGTGAGACGGAATATTTGTCGTGGCTCTGTAAACGGCCTTGCCGTCCACGTACCAGGTAATAGAGTCGGGCTGCCAGTCAAAGCCGTACTCGTGGAAATCCTCCGAGGCATCAAAGCCAAGACGGTAAACGTACTCGTGACCACCCACACCGTTTGTATAATAATTAAATTGTACCTTTGTGGTGTCGTCACCGAGGAATTCGATATCGATCTCATCCCAAGGCCAGCCTGTATAAGTAAAGAAGGAAGAAATTACACCCGGGCATTTAGCAGCCTTCATCGATACCGAGTAGTAACCAAAGCCGAATTTCTCGTGTGAACGGTACTCTGCACCCACGTAACCGTTACCCGAATTGGTAAGCGAAAGGGTCAGTAGTCCGTCATTAATAACGGCATTGCTTCTCATAAAGGAGCAATTGAAGGGAGGGCCGTTTCCCCTATCGTTTCTAGCCCAGAAGCCCTGGGGTGCACCGTCTGAAAAGACCGCGATTTTATCTGCCGAGGGAGTAAGCTTCGACGGAACTCCTCCAAGTGAGTGCTCCTCATCTCCCGGTGGATTATAATGAACACAGGAGGACAGGAGAAACACGATAATGAACAAAAGTGCAATTAGTTTTTTCATTGACAAAATCCTATCATTAGTTTATTTTATTATAACATAATATAATATGTAAATCAACAGTTCGTTTTATTTTCTTTATTTATTGAATGTAGATTTTAGCCATTGTTTTTTGTGCAATATTAACAAAAAAGAGGAGTGAAATCACTCCTCGGTAGGTTTTTGGTGTTTTTATTTTTCATCTCTGTATGCAATAGCAAGCGTAGCGGCGGTAATGCTCTTACATCCCATAGACCTGATATGCATTGCGGCGCTGGAAACCGAAGCACCGCTGGTGATTATGTCATCCACAAGTATTACCTTTTTATTGGTAAGATCAAGCTCCTTTTGGATAGCAAAATCCGCGTTTTTAAATCTCTCCAGTGTCTCGAGTGACTTTTGCGGAGCCTTTGCGTTAGACTTTAGGATAGGGACATACTCTGCACCAAATCGCCTTGCAAGCTCCTCGGCAAGCAGAGCCGAATGGTCAATACCGTATTCAAGTATAGCCTTCCTACGCCTTGGTACGTTTATAAACAGATAATTCTCGGGGTCGGCAATAGAATTGCGTATAGATTTCTCCATAAGGTCTGCCGCCACCGTTAAAACGTCCTGTCGGTTATCCCTTTTAAGACTGTATATCAAGGCATTCTCGGGTGTTATCTCATCGCGGTTATTATACCTGTAGCACTTGATGACTCGCTTGACAAAATGGGCACTAAGATAGCTTGTAGTACAGTCACACTCGGATAATTTCCTAGCACATCTCGAGCAGTTGCGAGTGACATTTTCATTAAATTCGGCAGAACAAACGTGGCAGAATGCCTTTTCGCCATAAACAAGCCGTTCTTTACAGCGTACACACGTAGGAACGGACAGGGCGAATAGCACCCTGTCCTTAAGTTCACTGATATTCATTACTTATTCTTGGGGAAGGAGTCCTTAAGACCAACGATACGGTTGAAGGTATTCTCGTGCTTGGTATCCTTCACAAAGTATCCTGTTCTGACGAACTGGAATCTCTCACCGGGCTCTGCCGATTCAAGAGCAGGCTCAATCTTTGCGCCCTCAATCTTGGTTACAGACGCCTTGTTGAGATAACCGTCATAGGTCTTGTCCTCGGGGATATCAGCGGTATTCTCGATATCGAAGAGGAAATCGTAAAGCATTACAGTAGCCTCGGATGCATTGGATGCGGAGAGCCAATGAATAGTTCCCTTCACCTTTCTGCCATCGGTGGGCATACCGTTACCTGTCTCAAGGTCTGCGGTACATCTGATCTCTACGATATTGCCCTCGTCATCCTTAACGATCTCGTTGCACTTAACGATATAACCGCCCATAAGACGAACCTCACCGTCGGGCTTCATTCTGAAGAACTTGGGAGGGGGTACCTCAGCAAAATCGTCAGCATCGATATAAAGCTCGCGAGTGAAGGCAACCTTACGTGTGCCTGCATCGGGACTCGAGGGGTTGTTGGGAAGGTCGAAATACTCAACCTTATCCTCGGGATAGTTGGTAACAACCACCTTTATGGGCTTCATAATAGCGATTCTTCTGCTTGCGGTGGTGTTAAGCTCCTCGCGGATGCAATGCTCAAGAAGCTCGTAGTCAACAACGCTATAAGCCTTTGCAACACCTGCGCGGGATACGAAATCAAAGATAGAAGCAGGAGTATAGCCTCTGCGACGGAGACCGCAAAGAGTGGGCATTCTGGGGTCATCCCAGCCGTCAACAAGCTTTTCCTCAACGAGCTTTCTAAGATATCTCTTAGACATAACGGTGTGAGTAACGTTAAGACGGGCAAACTCGCGCTGCTTGGGCTTCTTCTCAAAGCCGATATTATCAATAACCCACTCGTAGAGGGGTCTGTGGTTTTCAAACTCGATAGAACAGAGAGAGTGAGAAATGCCCTCAAGAGCATCCTGGATAGGATGAGCATAGTCGTAGAGGGGGTAAATGCACCACTTATTTCCCTGTCTGTGATGGCTGATGTGAACGATACGGTAAATCGCAGGGTCACGAAGATTCATATTAGAGGATGCCATATCGATCTTTGCACGAAGGGTCTTGGCACCGTCGGGGAACTCACCGTTCTTCATACGCTCGAAGAGGTCAAGGTTCTCCTCTACACTTCTGTCGCGGTAGGGGCTGTTCTTACCGGGAACGGTAAGAGTACCACGGTACTCGCGCATCTCCTCTGCATTAAGGTCGCACACGTATGCCTTGCCTGACTTGATAAGCTCAACAGCATACTCATAGCACTTATCGAAATAGTCAGAGCCGTAGAAAACACCGCCTGTGGGCTCGCAGCCAAGCCACATAAGGTCCTCATAGATAGACTCAACGTACTCGTTATCCTCCTTAGAGGGATTGGTATCGTCATAACGAAGGTTAAAGCTGCCACCGTACTTCTTGGCAGTCATGGCATTAATCCAAATAGCCTTTGCAGAGCCGATGTGAAGATATCCATTAGGCTCGGGGGGGAATCTGGTATGGATCTTAAGCTCAGGATTTACGCTAAGGTCCTCGTCAATAATGTCGTGAATAAAGTTACTTCTAAGTTCTTCCATTTTTAAATCCATATATCCCTTCTGTATTGTTTCACAGTTGTAAATTTGCCGTGCCCCGGGTAAAAAGTAATGGTATCGGGCAAACAAATAAGCTTAAATATTGACTCGCGAAGCATAGTAAAATTACTAGTAGGCAGATCTGTTCTACCAAAGCCACCGCCTGCAAAAAGCGTGTCTCCAACAAAGGCGTGGTCCTCGCAGACGTAAGTTGAACATCCAATGGTGTGACCCGGGCACTTGATCATCTTGATCTCGGTGTCGCCAAGCTTAATAATCTCACCGTCGGTAAGTCCCCTGGCCTCTCCGTAATATCCGTTTTCGATACCGTAGTAGACCTTATAGCAATTTCTGACAGGGTCAGGCAAAGCCTCCCTATCATCCTCGGAAATAAGCACCTCAGCACCTGCATTTGCCCAGCTGTCCACGTCGAGAATGTGGTCAAAATGGGCGTGGGTAAGCAAAACGTACTTAAGCTTTCCGTCTATTAGCCCCGGGTCATAAGGTGTGCTGGGATCAACTATCGCATACTCTCCCGCCGAGGAGATCAGATAGCAGTTTGCCGCAAAGGAATGCGGTGAATCAAGCATCCTAACATTTAACATATTATGCTCCATTCGTCAAGCCATAAATTATAATATATAAGTATAGCACAAAGCATTTTAAATGTCTAGTATTTTTTGACATTTTTTCTTTGAAATCATAAAATATTAGAAATAATTATTGAAGGAGAGCTCTGCTTGAATAACATAATAATTACTGTCGGGTCTGTCACCTACGCAATAAAGCTGAAAAAGCTTCTTGCACGCGAAGGAATAAAGACAACTCTTGTGAAAAAGGAAACGGCAAGCGGATGCACTCACGGAGTTGAGCTGTCCGAGGGGGATTTTCTCGGAGCTGTGGTCATTATGAGAGAAAACGGCATTGCCTATACGGTATACAAGCAATGATATATTTTGACAACGCGGCAACAAGCTATCCAAAGCCTGAGTGGGTGAAAAAGGAGCTTTTAAGATGCCTTGAGGAATCACCCGGAAATCCGGGCAGAAGCTCCCACCGTTTGTCTCTTGCGGCAGCAGAAAAAATATACTCTGCAAGGGAGACTGTGGCAGAGCTGATAGGTGGCAAGAGAGCCGAGTGCGTGGTCTTTACTTATAATGCGACCCACGCCTTGAATCTGGCAATAAAAAGCCTTGTTACACCGTACTGCCACGTTTTAACATCCGATTTTGAGCATAACGCGGTTGTCCGGCCTTTAGAAAGACTTAAGCGCGATATAGGTGTCAGCTACTCGGAATTCAGCTCCGAGGGGGATATAATTTCAAATATCAATGCTCTGAAAAGAAAAAACACAAGTGGCATAATTTCCTCTATTGCATCCAACGTTACGGGCGAGAAAATTCCTCTGAAATTACTGTCGGAATATGCAAAATCTCACGGCCTTTTTCTCATTATTGATGCATCCCAGGCTATCGGTCATGAGACCGTAAATTTTGAGGATACTCCCTGCGATGCTCTATGTGCCCCGGGTCATAAGGCTCTCTACGGTATTCAAGGCTGCGGCTTTGTGTATTTTAAGGACACAAAAAGAAAGGAGGGGCTTATCGAGGGTGGCAGCGGATATGATAGCACAAATCCCTATATGCCAATGCTTTTGCCAGAGGGATATGAGGCAGGCACTCCTGCAACTCCTGCTATAGCCGCCCTTGAGGCGGGAATTAAGTTTATAAATTCCATAGGACAGGAGCAAATCAGCTCTCATTTGCTTGACCTGACGAGCCGAGCCGAGGAGCAGTTGAAAAGCATCCCCTCAGTACGCATCTACAGGACCGGTATAGGCATACTTTCATTTAACGTAGGAGATATTCCATCGTCCTATATTGCATCAAAGCTTGATGCTATGGATATCTGCGTGAGGGGTGGACTACATTGTGCCCCCTCTGTCCATAGAAGGCTGGGCACACTAGGTCAGGGTGCGGTAAGATTATCCTTCTCGGTATTCAATACGCGGGCAGAAACCGACCGATTTTACAGTGCTGTAAAATCTATAGTCAACGAAATATAAAAAAGGTCTTTCAAGGTATCAAAACCAAGAAAAGACCTTTTATATTTATTTCTGCCCTGCTTTATTCAGGTATTCTTCAATTTTCTGAATTCCCTCGTCCTTATACTTGCCGAAGGCTGTTCCGTCGTAATTGATAATCAAATCGGCATATTTCTCGAAAAGAGGTGCGCGCTCGTTGTAAAGATCACGCATAGTCATACCGGGCTTGATTACAACACCGCGCTTGGCAAAATCCACAGTACGGTTTGCAATAACCTCGGCGCTGGCATAAAGGTAAACGACTATTCCATTCTCCTTAAAATGCTCCATAACCGCAGGATAATACACCGCACTACCGCCGGGGGTAAACACGATATTATCCTCTTTTATATTAAGTAGAGTTCTTTCCTCGATAGCCTTAAAGCCGTCGAGCCCCTCGCTATCCATAATTTCCTGCAAGGGTCTGCCCTCCACCTTTTCGATGACCTTATCGCCATCAACAAGCTTCATATTAAAATGCTTTGCAATAGCCTTACCCATACAGGATTTACCTACCGCAGGCATACCAATCAACGTAATAGTCATAATTTAAACGATTTCCATTTCGGAATTATTTTTTACCTTAAATATTTTAGCAGTATTTGCTTCAACAATATGCTTTTGTGCCGATGTATCGGAGATAAGCTCCTTGGTTTTAGCATCAAAGGACAGGCTGATTTCGTCAGCACCGTTATTCACAACGGTAATATATCTGTAAGCACCGCTTCCTCTTGAGAAAACAAGCAGGCTCTCGTCAAGATGGATAAGCTTAAAGTCACCCTTCTTGTAAACCGAGTTTTTGCTTCTTATCTCACCGAGAGCTTGGTAATGCAAAAGAAGATTGTTTTCCTCCTTGCCCCAGGGATATGGCATACGGTTGAAGGGGTCGCCATAGCCCTCAAGTCCTGCCTCGTCACCGTAAAATACGGTAGGAATACCCGGCAAGGTTGCAAGAATGGTGTATGCACACATCAGCTTCTTTACCGCATAGGCTCTGCGACCGTTGTCCATACGAAGATGAGCAAGAGTAGCATTCGACTTACCCTCGCGACCTTCACCGCCAAGAATAGTAAGAATACGCTCGGTGTCATGAGTGCCGAGAAGATTCATCTGGTTGTGGACAACCCACTCGGGAGCATTTTCGGTAACGTCGGTCAAAGCATAAGCAATAGTCTCCTTGTTACCCGTAGTGAGATAGTCGATAATTCCCTTTCTCACAGGATAATTCATTACACCGTCAAGCTCTGCACCAAGATAGTAACGTCTGCGTCTGCCGTAAGAGGACTTGTTGGACGCATCCTCCCAGACCTCACCGTACAGAATGTTATCCTTAGAGTTTCTTGAGAGTCGGCTCTTAATCTTTGAGATAAACTCATCCGAAAGCTCGTCTGCCACGTCAAGTCTGAAGCCGTAAACACCCATTTTGGAGTACTTGTCGATAACACCGCCATCACCCACGAAATAGTTGCAACAATCAGGTTTATCGGGGTTAATTCTAGGCAGAATCTCAATTCCCCACCAAGAGGTATACTTATTAGGATACTCCTCAAAGTCATACCAATCATAGTACCTTGACTTCTTGGACTGATAAGCACCAAGCTCCTTATGACGTCCGTAACGGTTAAAATAGATGCTATCCGAGCCTGTATGGTTAAACACACCGTCAAGAATAATCTCTATCCCCTTTTCCTTTGCCGCCTGAAGCAATGCAAGGAGTGCCTCCTCACCGCCAAATATGGGGTCGACCGTCATATAGTCGGAGGTATCATACTTGTGGTTGGATGCTGCGCTGAATATGGGGCTTAAATAGATAGCCTTAGTACCAAGAGACTTGATATAGTCAAGCTTCTCTATAATTCCCCAAAGTGTTCCGCCATAGAAGGTGTTGTTATAGAGATGAGCGCCAGGATATTCGGGATACTCGGGAATAACCTTCCACTTGCCGCGAACAATTCTTGCGCCGTCGGGAATCTGCTGTTGTCCGCCGCGGTTAAATCTGTCAACAAAGATATGATAGATAACACCGCCATGAAGCTTCTTCGGCTCCTTATAGCATGCGTTACAGAGACTGAGCTGCATCATATTTGTAAGAGCGAAATCCTTGTCAAAGTAAATTCCGCCCGCCCATCTGTGACCGAAAAGATTGCCACCAAACACAGAAAGGCGCGGTCTCATAAAATACAAGCCCGTGCCAATACTATCGGTTGGAATCTCAAAGAGATATTTGTCGAATTCGCCCTCAAATCCGCACCACTCACCGTATACCTGCCAAACCATAGAGGAAAGACTCTCGTCATAAATCTCAAGAAAGGCCTGAGTCGAGCCGAGAGAGCGAGGGATATCAAGAAGAATTTCGGCTTTTTCTTTCAAATCAAAAGCCGTTGAGGTACGCGGAGCACCCGAATGAAGATAAGAGTACTCCGCGCGATTATTACCTACCCCAACAGCAAAAATTTCATGTGAGTTCACAAAAACCTCTGCTAAAAGGAATTACTTAATCTTATTAATGGGGGTTGCGTGCCAGATCTCGTCAGCATAGTTTCTGATAGAGTTATCAGAAGCAAATACGCCACTGGTAGCAGTATTCATAAGAGACATTCTAGCCCACTTATCCTTGTTTGCATAATCCTTCATAGCCTTGCGGTAGGTATGAGTATAAGACTCAAAGTCAGCAAGACACATAAAGGGATCGGCAATACCGTTAACCGCATTGATAAGGTAATCTGCGATGTGGGAGAAGTCCTGACCTGCGATGGGAGAATAGAATCTGTCAACAACTCTGCGAAGGTGCTCGGAGCCGTGATAGAAGCTTCTTGCGCTGTAGCCGCTCTTCCAAAGCTCGTCAACCTCGCTTGCATTAAGACCGAAGATATAGATATTATCCTTGCCGCATGCGTCATAAATCTCAACGTTTGCACCGTCCATGGTACCCATGGTAACAGCACCGTTCATCATAAGCTTCATACAGCCTGTACCGCTTGCTTCCTTACCTGCAAGAGAAATCTGCTCGGAAATATCTGCCGAAGGAATAAGAACCTCTGCAAGAGATACGTTGTACTCCTCCATGAATACAATCTTAAGCTTGTCACGGGTGAGAGGATTTCTCTCAAGCTCCTCAGCAAGGAACCAGATAAGCTTAATGAACTTCTTAGCCATAACGTAGCTGGGAGCAGCCTTACAGCCGAAGATGAAGGTCTGAGGAGGAATATCCGCATTGGGATTATCCATAATTTCGGTGTAAAGAGACATAATCTTGAGAACGTTAAGAAGCTGACGCTTGTACTCGTGCATTCTCTTGATCTGTACGTCGAAGATAGAATCGGGGTCGATGCGCTTGCCGGTCTTGTTGAAGGCATAGTCAGCAAAGGTAACCTTGTTGTTATGCTTGATATCAGCAATTCTGTGAAGCACGTCCTTATCCTTCTTGTACTTTGCAAGGCCGATAAGCTCGCGTCCGTCATCCTTGAAGCCCTCACCGATAAGCTCGATAAGAAGACCAGTAAGCTCGGGGTTAGAATAGTTGAGCCATCTTCTGTGTACAACACCGTTGGTAACGTTGGTGAACTTCCAAGGAGTCATCTTGTAGAAATCGTGGAAGATAGTCTTCTTAAGAATATCGCTATGAAGCTTGGAAACACCGTTTACGGTGTGAGAGCCAACGATAGAAAGGTTAGCCATTCTTACCTGGTTGTAAGCAACAATAGCCATACGGGAAATTCTGTCCCAGTCACCGGGATAGAGATTCCAGAGATCAGCGGTAAATCTACGGTTGATCTCGTTTACGATCATAAGAATTCTGGGAAGCTTCATGCCGAAGAGATCAAGTCTCCAGCACTCAAGCGCCTCGGGAAGAACGGTGTGGTTGGTATAAGAAACAGACTTAATAACAACGTTCCAGGCCTCATCCCAGCCGTAGCCGTACTGGTCCATGAGAATTCTCATAAGCTCGGGGATACAGAGCGCGGGGTGAGTATCATTAATATGGATACAAACGTTGTCCTCGAAGCCCTGAAGGCTGCCATGCTCTGCAAGATAATCGTTGATGATATTCTGAAGAGATGCAGAAACGAGGAAGTACTGCTGAGTAAGTCTAAGAAGCTTACCGCCATCATAGTTATCCGGGGGATAAAGCTGCTTGGTAATCGACTCCGCGTTGAAATCGGGAGAGAAGTTCTTTACGTAGCTGCCCTGAGATGCATAGTTAACAGCGGGCTTGGAAATAGGCTTTGCTCTCCAGAGACGGATAACGTTTACAGCATTAGTGGTGGTACCGGGGATAAGAATATCGTAAGGAACGGCATTAACCTCGTCATAGTCATAGTTAACTACAGAGTACTTACCGTTTTCCCACTTCTCCTCGATCTTACCGCCAAACTTAACAGAAAGAGTTCTGTGAGTTCTGGGCACGAGACGAACACCGCCGGATGCGAGCCATTCATCAGAAAGCTCAACCTGCTCACCCTCAACTATCTTCTGACGGAAGAGGCCGTTCTCGTAAAGTAAGGAATAACCGCTTGCAAAGTAATCCTGCGCGGTGAGAGAGTCCATAAAGCATGCTGCAAGTCTACCGAGACCGCCGTTACCGAGACCGGGGTCAACCTCACAAGCATAAACCTGCTCGAAGGAAGAGCCGAAGTCCTCAAGAACCTCGCAAAGCTCGGGGTAAAGGCCAAGGTTCATAGAGTCGTTCTTAAGCGCACGGCCTACAAGGAACTCCATGCAAAGGTAGCAAACCTTCTTGCCGCCGGATGCCTTTACTCTCTTCTTAAAGTCATCGCGATATTCAAGCATAATGTCCTTGAGTGCAAGGAAGGATGCCTGATAAAGCTGGTCAGCGGTTGCCTTCTGAGCGTTAAAAATGCCGCGAGTAATAAGCTTGGCCTCGATTCTCTCCTTAAGCTCCTGCTTGGTAATTTGTGTTTTTTGTCCTGCTAAGGTATTTGCGATTGTTTCGTTGTTCATTGGTTTGAATTTTCCTATCAAATTGAGTTTATTATCTTAAATTGTTATAAATCGAAATATATTCCTGGGCAGATTTGTCCCAAGTGAAGCTAGACTTCTTAGCCTGTGCTGTGAGAGCATTCCAAGCCTTCTTGTCAGCATAGAGCGCGAGAGCATTCTTTACCACAAAGAGAAGCTCGTGAGCATTGTAGTTATCAAAGCGGAAGCCGTTTGCACCCTCCTCACCGTAGGTTCTGATAGAGTCGTAAAGACCGCCGACAGAACGTACAACGGGAATAGTACCGTAGGAGCAAGCGATCATCTGTGCGAGACCGCAGGGCTCACTCTTGGAGGGCATAAGGAAGATATCTGCACCTGCATACATCTTCTTGGAAAGAACTCTGTCGAACTTAATAAGTGCCTTAAGGTTAGGATGACGTGCCTCGATAGCTCTGAAGGCATCCTCATACTCCCTGTCACCCGTACCGAGAATGATAACCTGTACTCTCTCCTCAAGAAGCTCGTCGAGAATGTGAAGAACAAGGTCAATGCCCTTCTGAGAAGCAAAGCGAGTAATCATAACCGCAAGAGGAATATCAGCCTCTACAGGAAGACCAACCTCGGCCTGAAGTGCAGCCTTGTTCTTAGCCTTACCCGACTTGTAGGTACGGTTGTTGTAGCTTGCATAGATATCTCCGCCCTTCTCAGGAGAGAAATATCCGTAGTCGATGCCGTTGATAACACCACACATCTTGTACTTCGCGTCCTTAATAATGTTAGAAAGGCCGAATGCGAAGAACTCGTGCTCAAGCTCGTTTGCATAATTAGGGCTAACGGTGGTAACGTAGTCGGAGGATACGATTGCACCCTTCATAAGGTTGAGGCAGCCGTCATACTCAACAACACCGTAGTGGTTGTGGCTGATACCGAATACGTCGCCAAGGGTCTCCATACCGAACTTGCCCTGATACTCTATGTTGTGAATGGTGTAAACGGTCTTCACATTCTTAAGAGCTTCAACGTGAGCATACTCGGTCTTGAGGTAAATAACAGCAGGAGCGGTCTGCCAGTCATTTGCATGGAGAATGTCGGGAATGTTGCCGCTGTGGAGCATAAACTCCACAACAGCACGGGAGAAGAATGCAAATCTCTCTGCATCGTCATACTCACCGTAAAGCTTTCCGCGCTCAAAATAGTTATGATTCTCAACAAAGTAATAGGTAACCTTGTTGTGTACGATCTTATAAACAGACGCACCTGTGTGACGCCAGGAAAGGTTGAAGCTCATATCAAGCACAAGTTCAAGTTTCTGACGGTACTCGGGCTTAAGGCTGTCATAGAGAGGGAGAATAACCTCACACTCGTTGCCCTCTACCTCTGCAACTGCAGCAGGAAGAGCACCCATAACGTCGCCAAGTCCACCGCTGGCTGCAAAGGGATTTGCCTCACTGGTTACATATAATATTTTCATTTTTAAAAATTCCTTTTAAACTGAGAATTAGATCTTACGGCCCTTCTGGATGAAGAAAGGCATATTATCATTACCCGAGAGAGTAACACCGTCGGTGATGAGAACGTCCTTATCAGCAACGATGCAATTAAGGTTTGCGTTCTTGCAAACGTGAGTACCGTGGAAGAGCACGCAGTTCTTTACAACAGCACCCTTCTCTATCTTAACGTCTCTGAAGATAACAGAGTTGATAACAGTACCCTCAATCTCGCACTCGTCTGCGATCATAGAATTCTCAACCTTTGCATTACCCGAATGCTTGGTGGGAGCGGAGTTGTAAACTCTGGTGTAGATGGGAGCCTCCTTCTTCCAAAGGAGAGACTCTCTTGCCTTCTCGTTGTTAACAATCTCCATAGAATACTTGTAGTAGTCAAGGAAGCTGGATACGCAAGCTGCAAAGCCTGTGTACTTGTAGGTTCTGTAGTTTGCGTTCTTGCAATTCTTAAGAAGGAAGGTGCTAAGGCTGTTAAGGTTATAAGCCTCAGCCTCGTCAATAAGGTTACGAAGGTAAAGGGTCTTCATAACGTAGATACCGAGAGCGAGCTCGGGGTGACGCTCGTCATATGCCGCAGACATAGCGATCTGAGTAACCTTACCTGCTACGGAGGAAAGCATAACTCTGGGAGACTTTGCGGTATAGTTGGAGGAAACGTCGCTGGTTACGATAGTAACGTTTGCACCGGTCTGCTCGTGAGAACGGATAACGTCGCTGAGATCGATGGTCAAAGCGGTGTCGGAGTCCATAAGAACAACGTACTCCTCTCTGATCTCGTCGATGTACTCCTTCATGGACTTAAGAGCCTCCATGTGAGTAGCAAACATCTTGCCCTCTGCGTTTGCAGACTGGAAGGGAGAAACGAAGGTAATACCGCTTTCACGACGGGCGAGATCCCAGTCCTTACCGCTACCGATATGCTCAAGAAGCGAACGGTACTTGTAGTTAGCAACTACGTAAATATTAGACATATTTGCGTTTACCATATTGGAAAGCGCAAAGTCGATGAGTCTGTAACGGCATGCGAAAGGAATCGCTGCAACCGTTCTGTCACTTGTCAATCTGGAAAGTGTAGTATTATTCAAACTGGAAAAAATTATTCCTGCTGCCTGGCTTGCCATTTGTCTATATCCTTTCTTTACCTTACTTAGAAATTACGCTGCCGCTTGCGATAAGAGCGATGTCGCTCTTGGGTGCATTCTCAACACCAACAACGGCGCCTGCCTCAACTACTGTGTCAGAGTCAATGATAGCGGTGTAAACGCGAGCGTCCTTCTTTACTATAACGTCCTCCATTACAACCGAATCCTTAACGATAGCACCCTCTTGAACGATAACGCCACCGGAAACAACAGAGTTGATAACTGTACCGTAAATACGGCAGCCCTCGGAGATGAGAGAGTTGTCAACCTTTGCGCCTGCGCCTACGAACTGAGGAGGACGGGCGGTGTTCTTGGAATAAATACGGAACTCCTGGTCAGCAAGGCTGAGGATAGGAGACTCACCGATAAGGTCCATATTAGCCTCCCAGAGAGAAGAAATGGTTCCAACGTCCTTCCAGTAACCGCTGAAGCGATAGGAATGAAGCTTCTCACCGTTGTTAAGAAGGTTGGGGATAATGTTCTTACCGAAGTCGTTAGAGGAATTCTCATCCTCCTCGTCGTTCTCGAGATACTCGATAAGAGTCTTTGCGGTAAAGATGTAAATACCCATAGATGCCTGGTTGTTCTTAGGATTCTTGGGCTTCTCCTCGAACTCGTAGATAGAGCCGTCGGGATTGGTGTTACAGATACCGAATCTGCTAGCCTCGTCCATAGGAACGGTGATGGTAGCTATGGTACAAGCAGCGCCTGTTGCCTTATGCTGCTGAAGCATCTTGTTGTAATCCATACGGTAGATGTGGTCACCGGAAAGGATAAGAACGTAGTCTGCATCATACTGCTTAATAAAGTTTATGTTCTGGTAAATAGCATTAGCGGTGCCCTTATACCAGTCAGAGTGCTTGTTGCCCTGATAGGGGGGCAATACGTAAAGACCGCCTCTGATTCTGTCAAGGTCCCAGGGGGAACCGTTGCTAACGTATTCGTTAAGTGCGAAGGGCTGGTACTGAGTAAGTACACCTACGGTGTCAATACCGGAGTTAATGCAGTTAGAGAGGGGGAAGTCTATAATCTTATACTTGCCTCCAAAGGATACTGCAGGCTTTGCGATTTGCTTGGTAAGGTCGTATAGACGGGAGCCCTGGCCTCCGGCGAGGAGCATTGCTATACATTCTTTTTTACAGTACATCGTGATCTCTCCTATTTGTTAAAATTTTTTTATATTTTTAAAATTTTATTTTTACTACAAACCTTATAAATTGCGCCGGAGAATGCAGGGATAACAACCTCTGCCTGATATTCTCCCTTGATCCTTCTGATCTTCACGTTCTTCTGCTCCTCACTGAGCGTGCCTGTGTCAAACAGAGACTCAAGCCTTGCACCGCGGTCGGTGGGAATAACAACCTGCTGATCGGCACCCGAGAAGTTAAGAAGAACGATAACAGCTCTTCCCTTCTTATCAAGACGCTTAAATGCTACGATATTCTTATCTGCCTCGTCGGCATATATCCATTTGAAGCCGTCCTCGATAAAGTCAACCTCCCAAAGCTCCCTTCTGGAAAGGTAGAAGGCGTTAAGCGATGCGACGTAATCACGGAAGCTCTTGTGCATGGGATAATCAAGCATAAACCACTCAAGAGAGTTGTCATAATCCCACTCTCTGAACTGAGCGAACTCAGTACCCATAAAGAGCATCTTCTTGCCGGGATAGGTCATCATCAGAAGAAGTGAGGTACGTGCCTGAAGGAACTTGTCCTCGTACATACCGTACATCTTGTCCACGAAGGACTTCTTTCCATGCACCACCTCATCGTGTGAGATAGGCATACAGTACTGCTCATTGAAGGCGTACATAAGCGGGAAATTAAGTGCCTTGTGATGATATTTTCTATAAATGGGGTCGGTCTGAACGTAGGCGTAGAAGTCATTTGCCCAGCCCATATTCCACTTCATATTAAATCCGAGACCGCCAAGGTCAACGGGACGTGTGATTCCACCGAAGGAGCCCGACTCCTCGGCAATCATAAGTGCGTCAGGGAACTCAGCGTAGATAGCCGAATTAAGCTTGCGGAAGAAGGCGGTGGCCTCAAGGTTCTCGTTTGTTCCCTTGTGGTTTAGGCGCCACTCTCCGGGCTCTCTGTCATAGTCTAGGTAAATCATAGATGCCACAGCATCCACACGTAAGCCGTCTATATGGAACTCTCTGAAGAAATAAAGTGCGTTAGAAATAAGGAAGGACTGAATCTCCTCTCGACCAAGGTCGAAGAAGCGGGTGCCCCAGGATCTGGACTCCATTCTGTCCTTGCCCTGATACTCGTAAAGAGGCTTGCCGTCGAACTCGAAGAGTCCCCACTCGTCCTTCGGGAAATGTGCGGGCACCCAGTCCATAATAACACCGATGCCTGCCTTGTGCAGACTATTGATAAGGTGTCTCAGGTCATCGGGTGTGCCGAATCTTGAGGTGGGAGCGTAAAAGGCACAAACCTGATAGCCCCATGAGCCGTCGAAGGGATGCTCCTGCAGAGGAAGGAACTCAACGTGAGTGTATCCCATCTGCTTAAGGTAGGAAGGAAGAATATCAGCAAGCTCACGGTAGGAGTAATATCTGTTGTCCTCCTCGTGACGCATGAAGCTTCCCATATGCATCTCGTAAATGTTGATAGGCGAGCTTATGTAATACTTGCCATCGCTGGAGATTGCCTTACGTCTGTGGTCAAACCAACGCTTGTCCTCCCACTTAAAGTCTGTGCTTGTAAAGATGAGAGACGCACCGTCAGCACCGCTACGTGAAAATCTTGCGTAAGGGTCGCCCTTGTCGTGTGTTCCGCTTTGGGATTTGATGCGGAACTTGTAGGCCTGAAGCTCAAGAGAAACGTCGGAAAGATACTTAAGCTCCCAGATGCCGTTGTCGGATATTCGCAAAAAAGGAACGGCCTTATTCCACCCCGAAAACTCAGAGACAAGCCCAACAGACTTTGCGTTGGGAGCCCAGGTCCTGAAGGTATATTCGTACTTGCCGTCCTTCAAATTTAGAGTGCAGCCAAGATACTCGTATGCACGGAAATTGGTGCCCTGATGAAAAAGGTAACTGCCAAGATCGTTATTAGACATAGTTCTTCCTCCTTTTCACAAAGTATTTTATCATTTTAAAAAGATTTTGTCAAGTATATATTTATATATTTAAGGCTTTTTTCTGAAAAATGTTAATTAAAATTCTTATCGGCAGCAAGATAATTCTGACAGCGAGAGTGAGGAAAGCCAAAATCAGGTCGAGAAGAAAAATGATAATATTTCTCAAAACGACGCAAAACGACAAATTAAAGCAATAAAACGTGGCAGAAGATACAGCTAGCATATACAGGCGCAGCTGACCGTCAAGCGAATAGTAGGAGAGTAGCAGAAATCCGATAAAATAACCAAAAAGGCTGAAAAAGGCAAAAATTCCACCGAAATCCGTAAGGCTAAGCTTACCCCTAAGTCTTGGAAGGGAGAAAAATTTGTCATAAACAACCATCTCACAAAGCACCGATGCACCGCGTAAAGAAAGGCCGTATATCAGTAGTGCCAACTGATATATAATGGAAAAAATCGCTCCGTAAATCATTGCATGGAGCACCGATAAAAGCAGCTCCGAGGAGGTGTAGCCTATCATCCGAAAAGACTCCGTATTCCGCCGCGGAGTTTCTTCTTTTCACCGTAAAACACGCCGTCTATTCTGCCAATAATCTCGATTTCTCCGCCCTCGCGGCTAAGGCTTTCTATCTTCAGCCCTGCTCCCTCGACAAAAATCCTTCCCTCGCCTATTTCAAGAGTTATGTACCCCTCGTCAAAGCTCTCAATATTGCTAACACCGTTAATCGTCAGCCTGTTTCTCTGCTTAACGTTAAGGCTGGTGTGCTTCATTGCATCTTTTTCCATTGAAACCTCCAATAAGGCGGCAAAAAACACCGCGTAATCCTGTTACAGAATATGCGGTGTCAAAAATAATTATTCTTTATTCAGCATCCGACTCGGAGATAATCTCATACATACCCGATGCCTCTGTTTTTTTAGTAGTATCCTTAATTTCCAGCACCTTTACGGTTACTGATCTGTTACCGAAAGCAACGGTGATCCTGTCGCCAATCTTAACATCATAAGACGCCTTTGCGTTCTTACCGTTAACAGAGATACGCTCGGAATCGCAAGCCTCGTTTGCAACAGTTCTACGTTTAATAAGTCTGGAAACCTTCAGGAATTTGTCAAGGCGCATTTAAATTAACCGTTAACCTGATCCTTGAGAACCTTGGAAGCGGTGAAAGAGGGCTTCTTGGAAGCCTCAATCTTGATAACCTCACCGGTCTTGGGGTTACGGCCTTCTCTAGCTGCAACGTCCTTAACCTCGAAGGTACCGAAGCCGATAAGCTGAACCTTATCGCCGTCCTTAAGTGCGCCTGCGATTGCTGCGAGAGTTGCGTTAACTGCAGCCTCAGCCTGCTTCTTGTTAAGGTCTGCCTCGGATGCTACTACATTTATAAGATCTGTCTTGTTCATTGGATTATACTTCCTTTCAAAAAAATAATGGTACTTAAATTATAACAATGAAATGGCAAAAAAGTCAAGCGGATTTATAAGATTTTGTAAAGAATATTTATAAAATTCGTCTTATTAAATAATTTTATCAAAACATTTTTGGTCATTATGCCATTTTCCTTTTGCTTTTTCCTTTAAAAATGCCACCAGCATAGCAAATGTCAAATAAATAAGACCCGAAAGAAGCATTGAAAAAATCAGAAAATACAGGCTTTCGCCGCCATTCTCGTACATCATTCGACCGAGATAAACCGACAGAAATGCCAGCAAATAATAGAGAAAATTGGTGGAGAGAATAGGCAGGCCCTCCTTCATTTCACATCCATAAATTATAAGAGAAACTGTAAGAGCTACGGCATAGGAAACCAGGCTGCCGATGGGAGCACCGAAGATACCAAGCCCCGACCTTGTGATCAAGAGATAGCTGACGGCTATTTTTGAGGCCGTACCGAATAGCATAGAGATCAAGGGGGCACGTACTCTGCCCGAGGCCTCAAGCATATTATTTACATTAATAAGAATTGAAGAAAACAGTATTGAGGGTGCTAATATTGACAGAAGTGCTCCCCCGATTTGGGTATCCGAGTTTTTAAAGAGCAAGGAGAGAATTTCCTTAGAAAATATGACAAGACCTGCCGTCATGGGAGCGGCAATAAAGCCTGTAAGACCTAGTGCCTTTTTCTGTACGTCAAGCAAGGCTACCTTGTCACCCCTGACCGCACAGTCGGTATAGCTAGGTAGGAAGGAAACAGCAATTGGAGTTATCAAGGCGATAGCAAAATTGAACATGGGCACGGCAAGGGTGGTATAGTTGCCGTAAAGAGCACTCCTTTGCCCCTCGGAATAGCCGATTTCCTTAAGACTGTTCATAATAAGACCAAGGTCAATTATGTTGCTAAGGCTCATAATTGCAGCACTTACGGTGATAGGCACGGATATGGAAAGAACCCTTTTGGCTATGAGTAGAAAGTCTGTAAAATTGCCATTCTGCCCTGCTTTATTCTTTATATTTAAGATTTTCGAGCTTATGGCGAGATATACAAGACTAAACAAAGCGCCGAAACTTACACCAAGAATAGTCAGCGCTGATATAATCTCTAAAGGTAAGGATAGCCTTCTTCCAAGTGAAGCAAGCATCAAGCCGCATACAAGCCTTCCCACCCCCTCTATAACCTGGGATACAGCAATTTCCGAAAGCCTCATATCCGCATTAAGATATCCACGTATCACACCGCCAAGAGAAATGAAGATTATGGACGGCGCGACAAAAATCATAGTTGCAAAGGATTTGCTATTGCCGATAAGGGTGGCAAGAGGTGATGCAAAAGCAACCAAAAGCAAGGTAAATAAAAACCCGAGAAGTCCAAAGAGCCTTATTACAACACTCACAATTTCAGCTTCTCTCGTTTTCTCACCCCGCGCCTTAGCCTCGGATAGCATTATCATAACAGCCTTCGGCACTCCTGCGGTAGCCAAAAGATAGAAGAAAGCATAGACGGTATATGCCGAATTAAAGAAGCCCATTCCCTCGTCACCGAGTATCGAAGAAAGGGGGATTTTGTAGATTAAACCTAGTATTTTGACAATAATTGTTGACAAAGTAAGCGAAATTGCCCCGTTTGCAAGGCCTTTTGGCAATTTCAGTCCCCCGAAAATTTTAGCAGTATCGGTCATTTTTCCTCCAAAAAGAAAAGATTCACTAAATGATATTAGTGAATCTTTATAATTATTATAATAATAAGGAAAAATTATTTTGTTTTACCGAAGAATGCCATAATCTCGGCATTGTCATCAGCACCGATAACACTACCGTTTTCGAGTGCCTCGTTAGCCTCACGAATATACTCATAAGGATACTTGGGTCTGAAGAATCTATGCATAGTAGGCTCGCTCTTATATCCTTTATCAAACTTAACAAGCTTGGTAACCGCGCCTGCACCAACGGCAAAGATAGTCTGGAACTCCTCCATCATATAGACGTTGTAGAGGCCCTCGTGACCCTCGATGGAAAAGCCAACGTTCTCAAGATTGCCGACGGTATTCTTCTGTCTGTACATATAATAAGGCTTGTAGCCTGCAAATTTGGTCTTAAGCTGAGAATAGGAAACACTCTTTGCCGCATCACCGCCTGTAAGCGAGTAGATGCTGGAGTTGTTTCTCAAGGCATCGGACGCCTTCTTAACGCAGAAGGTATGTACGGTGATGTTGGTGGGCCGAAGCTCGATAATCTTATCCACAGTCTCGGAGAAATTCTTGAAATCGTCACCGGGCAGACCTGCAATAAGGTCAACGTTGATATCGCGGAAGCCCACTTCCCTTGCAATTGCATAGGCATCATAGAAATCCTCAACGGTATGATGACGGCCGATTTCCTTCAGGATATCATTATTAAGAGTCTGGGGATTAACGCTTACACGTGTAACACCGTGAGCCTTTGCCACCTGAAGCTTCTCTCGGGTAATAGTATCGGGACGGCCTGCCTCAAGAGTAAACTCAAGAAGCGTGGAGGTGTCCACGTACTCGTCAATTTTAGACATAAGGCGCTCCATCTGTGCAGGATTCAGGGTTGTGGGAGTGCCGCCACCAATATAAATAGTGGTAAGACGAAGGCCGAGAGCCTTAATATTTTTAAGCGTATTCTCAAGGTCGAGAAGCATCGCATCAAGATACTCGTCAATCATAGAAAGCAGACGCTTGGTTGTATAAGAAACAAAGCTGCAGTATGCACATCTGGAGGGACAGAAAGGAATAGAAATATAAAGCGAGCAGGTATCATGTGCTGTACGCTTCATTATTTTATATTCAGCATTTGCCACAGAAACGGCAAGAGAAGCCTTCTGGGGATTAAGGAAATACTCATCGCGAAGAATCTTCTTAGTCTTAAGTATACCCTTGCCCGAGCGAAGAATGGTGTTTGCCACCTTGGCAGGACGTACTCCTGTCAAAATGCCCCAAGGAGGAGTATGACCGAGAAGCTCCTTGCCTGCCGCAAAAATAGCCTTGCCTACGGCAATAGCCTCGTGACCTGCGAAATTAATCTCCTCGGAAAGAGGAATGCTCTCTGTGGCCTCACAAATCTTGTCATTAAGCTTGATAGAGGCATAGGCGGTGATATTGAGGCCGTCAGCATCGGGATAAACGTCCACGCTTACCTCAGGCACACCCTCACCCGGCTGCTCGTTTTCTCCAAAGGTAGCACCGGGGAAAAACACCATACAAAGAGTTTGTACGTAATATCTGTTTATGTTGCCATTTACTTTTAAAATCATAAAAGTATCCTTATATTTTATTTTCTAAGCACCAGCGAGTCCATAACTATAGTTACAGGCCCGTCGGTGGACATCTCGGTACGCATATCCGCGCCAAAAACTCCGCACTCGCATTTTCCGATGCGAGAGGAAAGCTCCTCGATAAAGAACTCATAAAGCTCGTTTGCCAAGGCGGGTGCGGCGCTGTTCAAATAATCGGGACGGTTGCCGTGAGCATAGTTGGCATGGAGAGTGAAATTGGACACAACCATAGCCCTGCCCTGAACGTCCTTGATAGACAAGTTCATCTTACCGTTTTCGTCCGAGAATATACGAAGCTTGGATATCTTCTCTGCCAGGAGGGTGGCATCCTTTTTATCGTCGCCAACCTTTACTCCAAGCAGAAGATAAAGCCCCTTACCAATACTGCCCGAAAGCTCTCCGTCTGCATAGACGGTGGCAAAATTGACCCTCTGAATAACACAAATCATAAAAACCTCTTAGTGTGAAAATCCACGTCGTACGGTGTTAACCTTGGGTACGGAGCGCAGACGTGCTACAATAGAGTCATAGTGAGCAACGTCACGACAGCCAACAACGATGTTGATAGCCATATTTCCGTCCTTGACGGTCTGTGTGTTGATCTGAGAGATAGAAACCTTCATGTCCGCAAGGGCCATAGATATACCTGCGAGCACGCCGATCTCATCGTCAGCCATGATCTGAATAGCCGCCTCGTAAATGGGGCTCTGTGCAGACTGAGTCTGCTCCCACTCAGCGCGGACCCAACGGGCAAGATTATCCTCGTTGCCACGGGATGCAACAACGTTGGGACAGTCGGCCTTGTGCACAGAAACACCAAAGCCACGTGTAATGAAGCCTACGATGCGGTCACCTGGGAGAGGGTTACAGCACTTGGCAAACTTAACCTGATAGCCTGCCTCACCGTCGATGATGATACCGCCGTTCTTTCTGATACGCTTGTTGCTGGTAAGCTTAACCTTTGCAAGCTCGTCCTCGGTGGTAAGAGGAGCCTCATCGTCAGCACGAAGTCTCTCGATCTCGTCCTTAATCTTGGGAATAAATCTGGAGAGAGAGATACCGCCAAAGCCGATGGTATTGTAGAAATCGTCAACCGACTGAATACCAACGCGCTTACCGATAGTAAGAACGATCTCGTTGATTTCCTCGTCGCTGACATTTCTGTTGATACGCTTGATCTCGCGCTCAACCTCAGCCTTACCGACCTGAATATTCTCCGTTCTCTTCTCCTTCTTGAACCACTGACGAATCTTGCTTCTTGCCTGACCCGTCTTTACAATCTTAAGCCAGTCACGGCTGGGTCCCTTGGAGGCATTGGAAGTGATAATCTCGATAATATCACCGTTGCCGGGAATCTTGTCGATAGGAACGATAACACCGTTGATCTTCGCACCCGTCATCTTGTTACCAACGGCAGAGTGAATTGCATAAGCAAAGTCGATAGTCGTAGAGCCGAGAGGCAGAGAGATAACGTCACCCTTGGGAGTGAATACGAAGGTCTCGTCGTGGAAGATATCGGTCTTGAAGGAATGGATAAATTCGTCGGGGTCGCGAGTGCTCTCATCAGACTCAAGGAGCTGCGCAATCCAACGAAGCTTTTCATCAATACTAGAATTAGCATTAGAGCCGCTCTTATACTTCCAGTGAGCCGCCATACCGTACTGTGCCTCCTCGTGCATCTGCTTGGTACGAATCTGCACCTCAAAGGGAATACCGCTGCTACCGATAACGGTAGTATGCAGCGAACGGTAAAGGTTGGGCTTGGGAGTAGAAATATAGTCCTTAAATCTACCGGGGATAGACTTAAAGAGCTCGTGAACAAGACCGAGCGCGGTATAACACTCAAGCTCGGTATCCACGATGACACGAACGGCATAGAAATCGTATATCTCGTCAAAGGACTTGTTCTGAGAATACATCTTACGGTAAAGGCTGTATACAGACTTTACTCTGCCCTCGAGGGTGAAGGAAATACCGTTCTCGGTAAGCTTCTCCGCAAGAATGTCCTTGGCAACGTTAATGAAGTTTCTGCTTCTGCCAAACTTCTTGTTTACCTCCTCACTAACCTCCTGATAACCAATGGTATCAAGATAGTAAAGTGAGATATTCTCAAGCTCCTGCTTAATGCGCTGAATACCGAGACGGTGGGCCAAGGGAGCATAGATATACATTGTCTCAAGCGCAATGGCGCGCTGACGGTCCTCCTTCTTTGCAGAAAGAGTACGCATATTATGAAGTCGGTCGCAAAGCTTGATAAAGATAACTCTGATATCCTTGTTCATAGCGAGAAGCATCTTACGGATATTCTCGATATGTGCCTCCTCCTTGTCGGCAACCTGGACAGAAATAATCTTGGTCAGACCGTCAACAAGCATGGCAACGTCATCACCAAACATCTTGGCGATAATATCAAGGTTGGTCTTGTCGGCACAGTCCTCAACCGTATCGTGAAGAAGTGCCGCACAGATAGAATCGGTGTCAAGACCAAGCTCTGCTACAATTTTTGCTACGGCAACAGGGTGGCTGATATAGGGCTCACCGCTGAGTCGCATCTGCCCCTCGTGAAGCTTATCCGCATATTCGTAAGCCTCGGTAATACGGGCAAGGTCGTAATATTTTTCATTCTTCCTGAGATACTCAAGAAGATTTGTCATTTCAACGTACATAAAAATACCTATTATCCGTTGCGGTACATCTGAGAACGCAAACGGCGCAAGAGCGTTGATTTCTCAAGCTTTGCCTTTGTTGTGGAATAATGAAGCTTAAACTTATATGTTTCGTCGGGGAGATTTTCAATACCGACAATATTAAGCTCGGTGAACACCATAATAATGACCTTAAGCTTAACGTAACCGATATTGCTGCCCTCATCGGCAAGTCTGATCCTGGAGATAATGTCCTTATGAGAAATCACGTCAACCCCCGAGCGAACCGAGGACTGAATGAATCTGTAAACAGCGGCAAAATCCTCTCTGTCAGGAAGAATATTCTCCTCCGCGGTAAAGGTCGCACCGTTTCTGATCTCCTCAAAGCGAGCCTTCTCAATCTCATACTTCTTCTTTTCGGAAACAGAGGGCTTAATGTCGCGGACAATAAGCTGTGCGCTCTCTCGGCCACCCCACTCGTTAACGTCAAGGTTAAAGAGCACGTCCACCTTGTCACCTACAAAGATGTTAAGCGACTCGGGAGAGTTGGAGAAATACATAGCAGAAAGTGTATATCTGCCGTTGCCGATAGAAAGTCTGGTATGCTTGCCGTCGCTGATGCCGTTAATATCGTTAACGGTTACACCGCGAAGAACGAATGCGGGAATGGGGTTGGATACACCGTAGGGCTCGAGAAGCTGAATGCCCTTGGCAAGTGCAAGATTTACGTCGGTAAAATCAAGCTCACAGTCGGCCTCAACCGTCTGCACCATATCCTTTTCACCAAGGTTGCTCACAGCATACTCGTTGATAAGACGTCTGAAGGTATCAAGCTCGCTTCTTGTTACAGAAAGGCCTGCGGCAAGCTCATGTCCACCAAACTTAACAAGGTGGTCGGAGCAATGACAAAGAGCGTCCACAAGGTTCATACCCTTAATGCTTCGGCCCGAGCCCTTACCTACGTCATCGGGAGAGGGAGTCTCGGACTCGTTACCCTCGAAGGAAACGAGAATAGCGGGCCTAGTATATTTTTCTGTAATTCTGGAGGCAACTATACCTATAACACCGTGATGCCAGGTATCAGCATCAAGCACGATAACGGGATTTTTCTCAATATCGTACTTCTCAATCTTTTCATAGGCCTCCTGCATAATCTTGTTTTCCTCAGCCTGACGCTCCTTGTTGGTGCGGCAAAGCTCCTCGGCAATCTCTCTGGCTCTGGCCTTATTGTCCGAGAGGAAAAGCTCAACAGCTAAAGACGCAGTCTTGATTCTGCCTGCCGCATTGATACGGGGTGCAAGAGTATATCCTATGTAGCCCGAGGTGATCTTAACCTTCTTCTTGCGCTGTGCGGAGCGCTGAAGATCATTCTTGGCAGAGGCCGCCTCAATAAGAGCGGCAAGACCGATTCTGTCGGTATTCTCGATCATAGCGAGACCGTATCTGACGATAATACGGTTTTCCTCCTTGATAGGCATAACGTCGGCAATTGTACCGATAGCCACAAGGTCGGCATAAAGCGAGAAGATACGCTTGGCAGCCTGCAGACGGGAGTAGCCCATCACTCTCTCCTCATAGGCGCAGATAAGCTTGAATACTACGCCAACACCTGCAAGCTCCTTGAAGGGATACTCACAGTCGGGACGGTGGGGGTTAATAACCGCAAGCGCGTCGGGAAGATCCGAGCGGCACTCATGGTGGTCGGTGATGATAAAGTCAACACCGATAGACTTGGCATACTCAACCTCCTCAACTGCGGTAGTACCTGTATCAACGGTAATGATAAGCGTGCTGCCGCTCTCCTTGATTGCGTCAATAGCCGCAGGAGAAACACCGTAGCCCTCACCGGCTCTGTTGGGGATGTAATAATCCACGTTAGCACCGATAGACTTAAGGTAAAGATAGAGTGTGCAAACGGAGGTAACGCCGTCAACGTCATAGTCACCGTAAACGGTGATCTTCTTTCCCTCCTTAACAGCGGCCGCAATGCCGCTGATTCCCTTCTCAATATCCTTCATCTTAAAGGGATCGAGAAGCATTTCGCTTTCCATGTAAACGAAAGCCTTCGCAGATTCCACGCTTGTGTATCCGCGGTTGTAAAGAAGCTTGGCAACAACAGGGTTAATACCGAGAGAGGCAGCAATTTCGCTGACGCCAACACGGTATGCGCTATTGTCGGATGATTTAATTAGCCAGTTCTTCTCCTTTTTTTCTTTGAATTTATGCATTATTGTAATCCAAGTGGGGATTGACCCCGCCTTTCATTTTAATAAGCAAAGTAAGCTCGATATTCTCTCGAGGGGATAGCAGTCTAAATTACACCTGCAAAATGAAAAATGTATTTCGAAAAGAGTATTCGAAATGATTATAAAATTCCTGAGGCCTAAGGCACACCCTTTTTTATCGGGTATGCCATGCCTCCATAAGAGCCAATGCGCTCTTTGCACCGTCAACGGCGGCGCTTGTGATTCCGCCTGCGTAGCCTGCGCCCTCGCCTGCGGGATAAATATTCTTAAAGCCTATTGCAAGGCGTGTGTCGCTGTTTCTCAGCACACGAAGGGGTGCGCTGGTTCTTGTCTCTGCACCCGTAAGCACAGCGTCAGGGGCAGCGAAGCCCTTGATCTTTTTGTCAAAATTAACAATCGCGGATTTAAGTCCCTGACATACAAAGTCGGGTAAATAGCTATCAGGTGATGCCAAATTCACGTTTTTCCCAGACATATAACTGGGCAGAATTCTACTAGGCATAGTTTTGCACTGATCTGCAAGCAAATCTCCCACAGTGATAATGGGGGCGCAGTAATCTCCGCCACCTGCCTTAAACGCGGCACGTTCAATTCTACGCTGAAATTCAATAGCCGCCATCGGAGTTCCGCCATAGTCCTCCTTGAATACGCTGGTGAGCACCGCGCTATTGGAATTGGTCTCAGAACGGCTGTTATAGCTCATTCCGTTAACAACAACTCCCCCCTCCTCGCTTGCCGCGGCAACAACAACACCACCGGGACACATACAGAAGGTATAGCTGCCACGTGTCTTGGTATTACAGGAGAGTGCATACTCTGCGTGGCCGATTTTCTCACTAAGGCTTGGGTCACCGTACATGGCGCGGTCAATATCCTCTGCAAGATGCTCAATTCTCATACCAACCGAGAAGGATTTAGCCTCGATAGAAAATTCCTGCTTAAGCATACCCTCATAGGTATCTCGGGCACTGTGACCCACCGCAAGAATAAGTGCACCTGCATTAATCTCACCGTTGCTTGTAACAACCGAGTAAACGCGGCCGTTATTTGCCTTATAAGAAATATATTTTGTGTGATAAAGTATTTTGCCCCCAAGCTCTACAATGCGGTCAAGCATCCTGTCAACCACCCTGGAAAGCACGTCTGTACCGATATGGGGCTTTGCGATATATCTGATCTCCTCGGGAGCACCAAACTCAACGAATCTCTCAAAGATATAGTTGGTCAGCGGATCGTTGATACGTGTGACAAGCTTACCGTCAGAGAAGGTACCTGCTCCGCCTGCACCAAACTGAATGTTGGTCTCAGTATCGAGAATATGCCTTGTGTTGAAATTATCAACGGCAGAATGTCTTTCACTTATAGAGCCACCGCGCTCAAGGATAATGGGATTATAACCGTTCTCGGCAAGAAGAAGAGCGGCAAACAGTCCGCAAGGACCTGAGCCAACAACCACAGGGGGTGCAGAAAGCTCCTCGCCGCCTATAATAGCCTGTGGCCTTGCAAGCGGTCTCTGTAAGGAAATGCCGTATTTATTTTGAACCGTCCCGTCAATCTCGGGAAAATCACCCGTCACCGCAACCGAGTAAACGAAGAATATGTCGGGCTTGTGTCTTGCATCCACACTACGTCTATAAATAGAGTAGTCCTTTGCAAAGGAGATCAGCCCTGCTCTTTTAATCACTCGTCTCGCGGCAGAAAGCACCTCCGACACAGGAGCTGTGACAGGCAGCTTAAGATTGTTTACGAGAACAAAGCTTTCAGTAAAATTCATACCGAAATCAACAGAATCGGGTCAGGCCATGGGCCAAAGCATCAATCTGACCGTATTTAACTACAAACCAAAATGCGATCGCCAAAAGAACGCAGCATATGAAAAATACTACCTTACCGGCTCTCTTACTCATTTTTCTTTTATTCATGTCAACCTCAAAAATCATTCGTGTTCCTGATTGTTTTTGTTACCCACAAGCTCTTTCACAAGGTATTTACGAAGCGAGTCCTCGGTGAAATTACGCTTAAGCTCATTTTCCTTAGCCACGGAAATAATACCTGTCTCCTCCGAAACAACGATGATAATAGCATCACTGACCTCGCTGAGACCGATTGCGGCACGGTGTCTTGTACCAAGCTCGTTATATGCAAGAGCGTGTCTTGGCAAAGGAAGAATACATGCCGCCGCCCTGATACGGTTGCCCTCGATGAGCACAGCGCCGTCGTGAAGAGGCGCCTTATCGTAAAAGAGATTACGGATCAGGTAGTCCGAAACGTCGGCATTGATCTCAATGCCCGTATGCAAAACGTCATCAAGACCTGTGGTACGGCCAAGAACGATGAGTGCACCCGTCTTCTCTGCAGAAAGCACGTGAACGGCCTTGCAGATGTTGTCGATAGCCTTGTACTGTGCCTGCTTCTTACGGGTAAGCTCGCTGATGTTACGGATTCTCTTGATAGAACCGGAGCCGATGGACTCAAGCAGATCTCTGATCTCAGGCTGGAAGATAATTACAACAGCCAAAGCACCTATCTGGAAAATACCCGACAAAATGTATTTAACGCCCGTAAGGTTAAGGAACAGGGCCAATGCGTAAAGAACAACGCAAATGGAGATGCCTATGAAAAGTGTACCTGCCTTACGGCTTCTGAAAAATCTAAGTACAAAATAAAACAAGAGGGCAAGAATAAGGATATCAAGTGCATCAGTCCACTGGAATCCCATCAAAATATTCCTTGCATTTGTAACAAAATCATTGAAATTTTCGTTATTAACGATCGAAAGCGCCGAAAACATCCCCTGATTCTCCGTTTCTTATAATATAATTCATTTTATTATAACACACGCGAATATAAAAATCAATAGATTTCGACCAAAAATATAATTTTTCAAAAGGATTGACAAACGCGGAGGAAAATGTTATAATATGTATCAAATGATACACTTTGAGGTAAATTATGCTACTAAACGACTTTCTTAAAAGCACCTTTCTCTTTTCTAGCATAGACGACTCGGAGCTTGAGGCACTTATCGAGCACAGCCCTCCCACACACCAAAGCTACAAGAGGGGTGACAAGGTTTATTCCTCCACCGACAGAAAGCTTGTTGGCTTTGTGGTAAACGGCAAGTGCGAGATCAGAAGAATCAAGCCTGACGGAAGCAAAACGGTGCTTAATTCCCTAGCCGAGCACCAGAGCTTCGGCATACTATCTATCTTCTCAAGCGAGGAGTTCCCTACGCAGATTTTTGCACTTACCAATTGCGAGATTTTGTATTTTACAGACGAGCAAATCAAGGATTTTGTAAACAGTAATTTGCAAATATCGAAAAAACTGATTAATTTTCTTGCGAATCGCATTAACTTCCTGAACAAGAAAATTGCCACATTTTCCGGCACTAGAGTCGAGGACAGGCTTGCCGCCTTCATTCTCTGCGAGCGCGAGAGGTTTGCCACCGACAGCTTCCCCTTTAACTGCCAGAAAACAGCCGAGGAGATCAACGCAGGCAGAGCCTCGGTCTATCGCGCCCTTACCTCTCTCGAGGAGCAAGGGCTTCTTACCGTTGATAACAAAAAAATATATATAAAAGACCTCTTAGGTCTTGAAAGGATGACAAAATGAAAAAACTTTTAGCTTTAGTTCTCACCTTGATGCTTGTTTTAAGCATTTTCACCGCTTGTTTTATAGTTGATCCCCCTGCTCCAGGCGAGCGTGCAAAGATTCGTATCGGATATATGGCAGGCCCCACGGGTATGGGTATGGCAAAGCTTATCCATGACAACGGTGGCATAGACGGCAACGATAACTACGTTTTCACCAAGTATGCTGATACAGGCGCAGCGAAGAACGACCTTGCGTCAGGCAAAATCGATATTATCTGTCTCCCCACCAACGAGGCTGCACTTTATTTCACAAAGGTAGATACCACAGCGCAGGTTCTTGCTATCAACTGTCTCAATTCCCTTTACTTCATTACAGATGAAGCCTCTGACGTAGACGAGCTTGCCGACCTTGAGGGTCAGACTGTTTACACCTGTAAAAATGGCACTCCCAGAACAGTTCTCGAGCATATTATTAAGGAGCTTAACCTTAATATAATGGTTTCCTACGAGATTTACGGCAAGGAAATTCTCACTCCTGCAGATCTTTCTGCCCAGGTTATCGCAGGCAATCTTCCCAACGCGGTAATGCCCGAGCCTCTCGTAACCTCCAGCCTTCTCAAGATCAACTCCACCTTCGCTGAGACAGGCATCAAATGGGCTGTTAAGGCCGACCTTGCTGACAGCTGGAACAGCATTTATTCCACCCCTATTACCATGGGTTGCGTACTCGCAAGCGGTGATTTTGCAAGCAAAAATCAGTACTCCATCAACCTCTTCCTTGATGAATACAAGGCATCTGTAGAATTCATCAGTAACCCTGATAATATTGCTTCTGCCGCAGATTATGTAGTGGAAACAGGCGTTATGGCTGCTGCTGGTGCTGCAAAGACAGCACTTACAAACCTTGGCAAAGCTATCGCATACATCGACGGTGCCGAGATGAAAAACACTCTCATTGCCTTCTATCACGCTATCGGCATCGCTCTTCCTGCTGACAACTTCTACTATGAATAAACTTCATCCTATAATCAAGCTTGCCCTTGCCCTTCTTTTCTGGTGTGCGGTATGGCAAATAGGAGCTGTGGCCATAAACAACAGCTTTTTGTTCCCCGATATTCCTGCCACCTTCAAGGCACTTTTTGAGCTGATAAAGGAGTCCTCATTCTACACGGCGGTGCTTTTCAGCTTCATCAGAGTTACTCTTGGACTTGCGCTAGGATCGATAGTCGGTATTGCTTCAGCAATACTTTGCAACAAATTCACCCTTTTGAACGCACTTTTCTCCCCTCTTATCACAGTAATCAAATCCACACCTGTGGCATCATTTATTGTAGTTATGTGGGTAATGATGAGTGGAGATGCACTCTCGATTTTCATCGGATTCCTTATGGTAATGCCTATCGTTTGGCAAAATCTGCTTGACGGCTACTCTGCCATAGACAAGAATCTGATCGAGGTAGCCGAAATATACAGATTTTCCTACGCAAAAAGGCTGAAGCTTCTGATTTTCCCCACTCTCAAAAAATATCTCATCCCTGCATTGATAACCGCCTCGGGTCTTGCCTGGAAGGCTGAAATTGCAGCAGAAATAATCGCTTATACAAAAAATTCTATCGGCCAAGGCATAAACGATGCAAAATATAATATGGAAACTCCCACTGTTTTTGCATGGACTCTGGTAATAATTTTGTTCAGCATTGTTCTTGAGAGATTAACCAAGTATCTTCTTTGGAGGTTTAAGGATGAGCATTAAAATCACAAATTTAAACAAATCCTTCGGGGATAAATCCGTTTTAAATGGCTTCTCCTATAGCTTCAACGGCACAGGAATCTACGTCTTAAAGGGCGAGAGCGGTGTGGGTAAAACCACCCTTCTGCGAATGATTGCAGGACTTGATGGCGACTACCAAGGAAGCATCGTCGGTGCAGGTATTGGCAGGGTCGGAATGGCCTTTCAGGAGCACCGTCTTTTCCCGCAGCTCACCGCTCTTGAAAATGTAATTTTTGCAAATTCCGACACAAAAGACGAGGCAGTATGTAAAAAAGCCGAGGATATGCTTTCAAGACTTAACATCTCGGAGGGGGACAAGTGTCTGCTCCCGAGCAAGCTTTCGGGCGGTATGAAGCAGAGAGTTTCTTTAGCCAGAGCCTTTATTTCCGACTTCCCCATTCTACTTTTGGATGAGCCCACGAAGGAGCTTGACGAAAGAAACGCGGTGGCCGTAAGAGAAATAATAAAATCACTCTCAAGGGAGAAGCTTATCATCATCGTTTCCCACAATGACGAGGACGTGACCAGCCTTGATGCCACCGAAATCATTCTTAAAAACTAAACACCCCTTAAAGCCGTTTTGATTTTCAAGACGGCTTTTTATTTAAAATACTTGCAATTATGTTTTCGGTGTGCTATAATGAAGGATGAAATTATTTTTTTAATGTGAGGACAGACCAATGGCTGCAGACATTTCAGAAAGAATCAGAGCTATATACCACACACTCTCAAAGGGGCAGAAGAAGATCGCAAACGCGGTGCTTAACGAATACGAAAAGGTTGCATACCTTACCGCTGCCAGACTTGGTGACCTTGTTGGCGTTTCCGAGTCCACCGTAGTAAGATTTGCGGACGAGCTTGGCTTCGAGGGTTATTCTCAGTTCCAGCTTGCCGTTCAGGAGCTTGTCAGAATCAAGCTTACACCTAATCAGCGTATCGAGATTACCAAGCAGCGTATCGGTCGCGGTGACGTTATTGACAACGTTATGGAGTCGGATATCAGCAAGATCAAGCACACTCTTGAGGGACTTGACAGAAAGGCCTTCTCCGACGCGGTTGATGCTATTCTCAATGCTAAGAATATTTACGTTATGGGTGCGCGTAGCTCAGAGCCTATTGCCAGACTCCTGTCCTATAACCTTTCGCTTATTTTCGACAACGTCAAGCTTGTTGTTCCCACGTCCTCTGCCGAGGTATTTGAGCAGATGTACTCTGTTACCTCCGACGACGTTGTTATCGCCTTCTCCTTCCCCAGATACTCCTCGAAGATGATCAACGGTGTGAGATTCGCAAGACAGAAGGATGCCAAGGTTGTTTCCTTCACCGACTCGGTTGTTTCTCCTATTGCAGGATTCTCCAACTGTCTGCTTATTGCACAGTCGGATATGGCTTCCTTCATGGACTCTCTTGTTGCACCTCTCAGCATTATTAACGCAATTATTATTGAGATCACAGCAAGACGCGAGAAGGAGATCACCGAAAGATTCGAGGCCCTCGAAAAACTTTGGGATGAATATGAGGTTTATGCAAAACGATAATTATTTTGATACTGTAAAAATTGCCGTTATTGGCGGCGGTGCTGCAGGAATGATGGCAGCAGGAACTGCTGTGCTCTCGGGTGCAGAGGTGACGCTTTTCGAGTCCACCGACAGACTCGGCAAAAAGCTTGCCATTACAGGCAAGGGACGATGCAACGTTACCAACAATTGCACGCGCGAGGAGTTTCTTGAAAACGTAACCAAGAACCCAAGATTTCTCTACGCAGCACTCTCGGCCTTTTCCACCGAGGACACTATGACCCTCTTCGAGTCGCTTGGCGTCAGTCTTAAGACCGAGCGCGGCAGACGTGTTTTCCCTGTCAGCGAAAAGGCTATTGATATTGTAAATGCGCTGAGGGACTATTCTGCAGGTGCGAAGGTGATGCACAAAAAGGTCAGCTCCATAACCAAGACTGACGACCGCTTTACCGTCACCGCAGGCAACAAGGAATACACCTTCGATAAGGTTATTATCGCCACAGGCGGTAAGTCCTACCCCCTCACAGGCTCTGACGGCTCGGGCTACAAGCTTGCAATGAGGCTTGGCCACTCGGTCACCGAGCTTATCCCCTCGCTTATCCCTATGACAAGCTGGTCGCCGGTGTGCAAGGAGATGCAAGGGCTTTCGCTTAAAAATGTAAAAATCAGCATTAAAAATGAGGCAGGAAAGGTTTTGTACACCGATTTCGGTGAGATGATGTTTGCTCACTTCGGTGTAACAGGCCCTGTAATTTTGTCTGCATCCGCCCACCTTCGCGATGAGGATATAAGCACTCTTACACTGTCTATTGACCTTAAGCCCGCCCTTGACGACAAGACTCTCGACCAGAGGCTTCTCTCGGATTTCCAGAAGAAGACCAACAAGGACCTTATCAACTCTTTAGGTGACCTTTTACCCACCAAGATGATCGAGCCTTTTATCGCTCTCTCGGGTGTTGACGGCAGAAAAAAGGTAAATTCCATCACTAAGGAAGAGCGTCGCGCCCTGCTTAACACACTTAAGTCCTTCGACATTCCTCTTGACGGCTTCCGTCCTATCGAGGAGGCTATCGTTACCTCGGGCGGTGTTGACGTGCGTGAGATTACTCCCAAGACCATGGAATCCAAGATTGTGGAGGGCCTTTATTTTGCAGGAGAGGTCATTGACGTAGATGCCTATACAGGCGGATACAACCTGCAGATCGCCTTCTCAACAGGATATTTGGCAGGAAAATCCGCGGCAGAAAGTTTTTAACAAACAATTACTTCTAGGAGAATATTATGATTAGAATTGCAATCGACGGTCCCGGTGGCGCAGGTAAATCCAGCGTTGCAAAGGCCGTTTCCAAGACTCTTGGCATCATATACGTAGACACAGGTGCGCTCTATCGCAACATCGGTCTCTATATGCTGGACCAGGGTATTGACCCCTCCGACAGAGACAGAGTTGTTCCCGCTCTTGAGAATCTTACTCTCGAGCTTAAGTTTGAGGACGGCAGACAGATCATTCTGCTTAACGGCACCGACAGAGGTGAGGAGATCCGTACTCCCGAGGCCTCTATGGCGGCATCTGCCGTAAGTGCTATTCCTGCGGTACGTGACTATCTTCTCGATATGCAGAGAAACACCGCAAAGAAGAATAGCGTTATTATGGACGGCCGTGACATCGGTACGGTTATTCTTCCCGACGCGGAGGTTAAAATCTTCCTTACCGCTTCTCCCAAGGCAAGAGCCGAGAGAAGATACAAGGAGCTTCTTGCCAAAGGCAAGGACGTAACCTTCAAGCAGGTTTACGACGAGATGGTTCAGCGTGATAAGAACGACTCCACCCGTGACGTTGCTCCCTGCGTAAAGGCAAAGGATGCTATCCTCCTCGACAACTCGGGACTTACCGAGGCACAGACGGTTGAAAAAATCATCAAGATCGTTAAGAAGGCTACCAAGGATACCACACCTCTCTATCAGGTGCTTAAGGCTATTGTGAGCCCGATTTACCGCCTTCTCTTCAACGTTCGCGTTAAGGGTAAGGAAAATATCCCTGGGGAGGGCGGCGTGCTTCTCTGCCCCAACCACATCTCGGCTGTTGACGTTATCACCATCGGCGTGGGCTCACCCCGTCAGATTACCTGTATCGCAAAGAAGGAGCTCTTCAGTGTTCCTGTGCTGGGTGCACTTGTTAAGGCCCTTGGCGCGGTTAAAATCGACCGTGGAGGCGGAGACGTTGGTGCTATCAAGACCGCTGTTAAGGCGATCCAGGACGGCAAGACTGTTGTTATTTTCCCTCAGGGACACAGATGCCCCGGTGTTGACCCTGCAACCACACAGGTAAGAGGCGGCGCAGGTCTTATTGCCTACCACGCACACTGTGACGTTATCCCCGTATGCATCAACATCAAGAAATGTAAATACAGACTCTTCCGCAGAACCGAGGTTATTTTCGGAGAGCCTATTAAGTATGAGGATCTTGGCTTTACCGACGGTGGCCGCGATCAGTATAACACCGCCACCAAGATTGTCTTTGACAAGGTGGTTGAAATGGGTGATTTCAAGGGTCTGCCCGCATATGATCCAAATAACGATCCCATTAACAAAAAAAGACGCAAGAGGAAGTAAGCCTTGGAGATTATTCTTTCAAAAAACGCAGGCTTTTGCCCCGGTGTAAGAAGGGCCGACCGCGAGGTCATGCGCCTGGTGAAGGATAAACAGGATAACCAACTTGTTTTCACTCTCGGCAAGCTTATCCACAACGGTATTTACGTTAGTCAGCTCGAGGAGCTCGGTGTACGTGCTATCGACATTGATGAGCTTGATAAGATTCTCCTAAACAACCCCGACAAGAAGATTTCCTTGGTCATACGCACCCACGGTATCACGCTTGAGGTTGAGGAAAGGCTGCTTGCTCTCGCCAAGGAAAATCCCCGCTTAAATCTGGTGGATATGACCTGCCCCTCTGTGAAGAAGATCCATAAGATTGCAGACACCGAGAGCGGTGAGGGACGCTTCTTTATCCTCTTCGGCTCACCCACACATCCCGAGTCGCTTGGCATCATCAGTCGTGCAAGGGGGGACAAGGCAATCATCACCTGCCTCGAGGAACTTCAAAAGCTGGATTTTCAAGGCAAAGTGCCCATACTTTGCGCACAAACTACGCAAAATTTGTTGCAATTTATACAAATTAAAAAATTTTTAAAAAAACTATATACAAACGCGATTTTTTTTGATACAATATGTAGTGTCACTGAAAATCGTCAGTATGAGGCAATTGAAATTGCCAAAAAGTCCGACGCTATGATTGTTATAGGCGGAAGGGACAGCTCTAACACGCAGAAGCTTTATGCCCTGTGTAAGGAGGTCTGCCCCCAAACTGTATGCATTGAGACGGCGGCAGAATTATCAACTGATTTTCCTGACAGCGCAAAAAGCGCAGGAATAACCGCAGGTGCTTCCACGCCTGACGGTATAATATTGGAGGTTTTTAAAGCAATGGAAAACTTTAGTCAAATGTTGGAAGGCTCACTCAAAACTTTACATACAGGAGAAACAGTTACCGGTACCGTATTCACCATCGGCCAGAACGAGATCAAGCTTGATCTTGGTGCTAAGTTCACCGGCGTGCTCACCA
>JAZQWB010000031.1:0-1619 GCA_045632145.1 Eubacteriales bacterium
AACAATTGAGAGACAGTAGAGACTTAAGGGACCTTAGGGACATAAGAGATAAGGGAACTTAAGGGAAATATGAAACTTGAGAGGCTTTAGGGATATAAGAGACTCGATGGATTGAAGGGACCGAAGAGACTAAAGGGACCTTAGGGACGTAGGAGACCTGTGGGACTGAAGGGAAATAAGAAACCTGATAGGCTTTAGGGATATAAGGGACTCGATGGACTGAAGGGACATAAGAGACTAAAGGGACTTAGGAACGTAGGAGACCTATGGGACTGAAGGGAAATAAGAGAATAAAAAGTATAAAGAGACTTAAGAGAAGACACTATCAACTGTTGTCCGAGACTTCTCTTGCGCCATTTAAGTCTCTCACGACTCTTGCGTCCCTTGTGTCTCGACTTAGGAGAAGGCACTATCAACTGTTGTCCGAGACTTCTCTTGCGCCATTTAAGTCTCTCACGACTCTTGCGTCCCTTGCGTCCCTTGTGTCTCGACTTATGAGAAGGCACTATCAACTGTTGTCTGAGACTTCTCTTACGTCTCTTATGTCCCTTGCGTCCCTTTTGTCCCTTTTTCTTTGACTATTTTTATAACATGCAGAATATCAGTGTTTTACGTCGTTTTCCTAAATACTGTTTTATCATCCTTGTAACTGCTTGATAATCAGGTGGATGAAAAATTTACAAAAATGGGTTTTTCATAGTATTGATAATCAATGAGTTATACCCCCCCCCTCGGAAAAATTCGAGGCTCAAAAATTTGGTTTTAGGCTTGTTTGTAGTCTAACTTTGCAGTAGCGAAAAGCACAAAAGAGATTAACAAACTAAAACATTATAGCATTATGAAAGCAATTAAGTATTTTTTGATTTTGGCAGTTGCAAGCGTTACACTTGCATCGTGTGAGCTCATGTGGGATAGACCAGAGATTAACTTCGAACAGGAGGAGGTGAAGGTGCCGGCTGAGGGCGGTAACTATATAATAAAGGTTGTCTCAACAGGTGTTGACTACGTATATGTTCTGCACAATAACCTTGAGTATGGCGAAGATGGTGATCTATACCCTGGTGAGGAGTGGATTACAATTAACAAGGTCATCTATCACTACACCGAGGATGCCACACGCGAATTGCCATCCTACATCTCTGGTGTTGACATCACTGTTGCACCCAACACCACGGGCGAGTTACGTAGTGCAAGCATCTACGCCAGAAGTTTCTCAAAGACTGACGATATCGTTATTACTCAGTATGCAAACTAATTAGCTTGACATTATAGTAGGTTATAGGGTTGTCAAAATGTTGGCAGCCCTATTTTTGTGTTTGTTTTATGTCCTATAATGCTTGGCTATATGATGAAGTAAGAAGCCTGTCTAACATTACGTTAGACAGGCTTCTTCTTGATATGTCTATCAGAACTACTCGATAACTACGAGTGGCTGATCTGCTGCTACGGTGTCACCCTCAGCAACCAAGCATCCGAGCACCTTACCAGCATAGTCAGACGAGATAGAGTTCTCCATCTTCATAGCCTCGAGGATCATCACCTCCTGACCTACTGTAACGGTGTCACCCGCCTTTACCTTAATCTCGATAACGCGGCCTGGGAGTGGTGCGTTAACAGTC
>JAZQWB010000032.1:0-3602 GCA_045632145.1 Eubacteriales bacterium
ACGGGGATTTTCAGTCCCCTGCTCTACCAACTGAGCTACAGAGGCATATCGGTTGGCGACTCGGATGGGGCTCGAACCCACGACCTCTAGCGTGACAGGCTAGCGCTCTAACCAACTGAGCTACCAAGCCAAACCGATATATGACCTGCTTTTGCAAGTCTGGTGGAAAGTACAGGGCTCGAACCTGTGACCCTCTGCTTGTAAGGCAGATGCTCTCCCAACTGAGCTAACCTTCCGTTGCAATGCTTAAACATTATATCAAATCAAAATCGATTTGTCAAGTAGATTTTCAAAAAAATTTATATTTTTTCTAAAAAAATTAAAAAGGCGGCAAAACACCGCCTTTTTAAGGCAAAATCAAATAGATTCAAGGGCAAAGATAACGTATTCCTCCTGCTCCAAATCCTTGGAAACAGTATCGGGAGAGATAGTGAAATCGTTGTTATGTACGTTTGCCTCAATTCCCACGTTACCTGTAGTGCCACTACGGGGAGCAGTTACCTGCACGTCGGAGACGCGATATTTGCTCTCGATAAGATCGATCATTGTTCTGATGTACTTATCAGAGGAAATCTCAACGTAGATGCCGAAGCGACGGTACTTTTTGTTAAGGATATACTCAACTCTCCAAAGGGTGGAAATGGTGATGGCAGAGCAAACGAAGGTGATAATTGCGCCCTCATAGAAGCCTGCACCGAGGGCAATACCGATTGCGGCGGCACACCAAAGACCTGCAGCCGTGGTAAGACCGGTAATCTGGAATCTTCCTTTAATAAGAATTGTACCTACACCAAGGAAACCTATTCCGGAAATAACCTGTGCAGCTACACGAAGAGGGTCGCCTGTATTAAACTGGAATAAGGAGAAGTAGCCTATCATTGTTGTCAAGGTTGCACCGAGACAAACAAAAATGTGTGTACGCATACCTGCGGCACGTCCCTGCTTTCCTCTCTCAAGACCGATAGCACCGCCAAAAATCATGGCAAGAACAAGCCTTATTGTTATTGAAACAACGTTGAAATCTCTAAGATATTCCATTATCTGTTTAATTACTTCCATAGCATTTTCCTTTCTTTAGAATATATGCAAAAAGAACTGCATAGCTTTTACAATAATATATTATCATAAAGAAAGCAAATTTACAAGACTTTTGCCAAAAATATAAATTTTCCTTAAAAAAGCTATTGACAAAAAGCAAAAGCTCTGCTATAATATTAAGGCAATCAAAAATTTGGTGCAGTAGCCAAGTGGTAAGGCCCCGGTCTGCAACACCGTTATCCGCCGGTTCAAATCCGGCCTGCACCTCCAAAGAAAATGGGATTCCATTCGGGATCCCATTTTTTCTTTCTTTTGGGGTGCCGGGCCTAGGATTTGAACCGATCGAGCCTTTTGGCTCGACGGTTCTAATCTGAAAGCTAAGTGAAAACGGTTGATAATCGTTTTCACAGCGCTTTACACCGCAAAGCAAGGAGTTGACAGAGCCGAGCGTACCGAGGCGATAGGCAACGACTATGCGACCGGTGCGACCCTGCACCTCCCACCAACCAATTTTAAATTTATCATTGGTATTTGTAAAATATTTATTTATAATGGTATTCCTATGTATTTTAGCGGACTTAAATACGGTGTACTATCAGCGAGCCATTCATTTGGCTCGCTCTTTTTTTATTATAATTGCTACAAAGTTTAGTTTACTTTTTGTTAATTCCTACATATTTTTTAATAAATCATTAATATATTGACAAAAAGAGGCAGGAGTAGTATAATTACACTGATAAAATATATTTTTTATGAGGTAATGTATTATGAGTATCTTTGAATACGTACCGGCTATGCAGGAGCTTGGCACACCCGTTGCCATGGCAGGCTTGGCCATTCTCGCGCTCTTCCTCATCGTTATTATCTGGAAGATGATTGGCGGTTTGCTCTACGGCACATGGAACAAGCTTGTTTGCGTGGGTACAACCCTGTTTTCTGCCGCAGTTGCTATCGGTGTAGGCTGCTATCTCAGCAACCATATCATCGGCCTTCTTGACGCAGATACATTCAAGGCGATTTTCGATCTCTTAGAATCAAACATTCCCGGACTTGGTGCCGCACTTGAGAGTGCAATGAGCAACTTTGACGGTGAGCTTATCGAGTATCTGCTCCTCGTTCCTGCCACAATCTTCATCATTCCCGTGCTTACAACAGCAATCTTCTTTGTTGTTAACTTTGTAGTTACTATCATCAGAGGTATCATTACCTCCATCCTTGGCTTGAACCAGGCAAGAAATATGAGCCAGCGTCTTGGCGGTGCTATTCTCGGTGCTGTTGAGGCAATTATCATGGTTACCATGGTGGTGCTTCCCATCTGCGCTGCACTCTCCCTCTTCAACCAGGCATATCAGAAGGCTATCAGCTCGGCTGAGGGCGAGACAAAGACCGAGCTCGTTCAGACCTATGACGAGTACATTGCTCCCTTCACCGAAAACCCTGCCATCAACTTTGTTGACGTGCTTGGCACAGACGGTATTGCCAACGCACTTGCTACCGTAGAGATTGAGAACGAAAAGGCTAATATCAGAGAAGAGGTTCTATCCATGGCCCACGTTATCATCGTAGACTTCAACACCCTAAAAGATGCAGATTACACCGCACTTAACGAGGCACAGAAGTCTGCCGTAAGCTCTATTCTCGACTCTCTCAGCAGCTCTCCCATTATGTCTCGCATTCTTATCAACGGATTCCACGCAATCCCCTCTATCTACAACAACGGTCTTATCGACCTTAACCTTGGCGGTGACTTTGCGGGCGTGCTTAACGACTTTATGATTTTCCTTGAGACCTCCTCCCGCGATACCATCAAGGGTGACCTTGAGACCATCAAGGACTTCTACTTTGGCTTCTGCGACAGCGGTATTCTTACTGCTCTTGAAGAGGGCCAGGACATCATGCAGTTCGTAAACGACGACTACAAGGGTGACAGACACCTTCTCGGCATGATCAATACCCTTTCCGGCAACCCCCGTACACAGAATATCGTTGACGGACTTTACAACTTCGTGCTTAACGCAGCATTCTCCGGTGCAATGAGCGGCGGCGGTGCTGAAGGCGATGGCAACAACGATGCAAGCGATGTGCTCCAGAACATCGACATCAAGGACGTTAAGAACGGTCTTAACGAGGTTATCTCGGTTAAGAAGGAAAACTATGCTACCGAGGAGGAGTACAAGGAAGAGCTCTCCAACACCATTGACACCACCTTTCAGGAGACCATTGGCGCAGAGCTTGAGGACGAGGTTATCGACGAGATCGCAAACTACGTTGACGAAAACTTCTCCGACAAGATGGATGAGCTTACCGACGAGGAATTCAACGAGCTTCTCTTCGAGTTCATCGACATCTATCAGGGCTACCTCAACGGCGAGGAAATCAATCCCGACGACCTTGAGAATCTTCTCCCTAACTAATTACATATTAATAATAAATATCCCCCCGTAGAACGGGGGGTATTTCATTTTCGGGCATAGCCCTAACCGCTACTGGCGACGCACAAGTGCGTTTTAGATTGGCCTGCCAGCCATGCAATTGTTACTTACTACCCATAAATGGGTCCCGTG
>JAZQWB010000033.1:0-2116 GCA_045632145.1 Eubacteriales bacterium
TCATCTTGGGCGGGATGCTTACCAACATATGTATATGGTCGGGACATACTTCTCCCTCTATTATTTCTACCCCTTTCCATTGGCATAATTTTCGAAGGATTTCCCTTATCTCTAACCGGTTTTCTTCGAAAAACACCTTTCGCCTGTATTTTGGCGCAAAAACTATATGGTACTTGCAATTCCATTTCGTATGTGCTAAAATGTTTGTGTCTATGTTTACTTTTTTCATAGATAATCCTCCGTTTGTGTTTTTTGTTTCGACTGGCAGGTCAATTCTAATTATATCACAAACGGAGGATTCTTTTCATCGGTTAACCTATATAGAACCACGCGACTATCGCGTGGTTTTCGTTATACAATAAAAGCGGCTCGCACAAGGCGAGCCGCAAATGATTTTATTTGTTTTCTTCCTTTTTAATAAGCAGGTCAAGCTTAACTACACAATTATATTCGGTTTCATAAATATACTCGTAGAGCAATCTGCCATTGTTAGCCTCTTCTACAAAGAAGGTATTTTCCCCAAAAACAATAGTGGGAAGATTTACCACAACCTCGTGATCACAACCCTCGGTAATACAGTAAAGAACTATAAGACCGTTCATATCGACAGTAGGATCTTCTGCATCCTCCTGATTATAAGAATAAACGTGATCTGCAGGTACAAGAGACTGAGGCGCGAATCTGAGAATCTCACCCTTGTAATTGTACTCCCAGATTACGATACCGGGAACAAGACAGGTGGATGTATCCCCTACGAATACCGCAGGAACGTCATCCTCTACGCATACGTCGGGAGCGGTACAACCGGGCTGGTGACATTCACCGCGAACGTCGAACTTACCGGTATCCTCATTAAGCCAAAGCTCGTAGGTATAATTGTGAGAGAGCTTAGAGCCAATCATAATTTCCTTAGCATAGGTATAACCGTACTGAAGGTCGAAGGTATAGCTTACGGTAAGGGGATTCTGCTCGGTAGCCTCAAGAACAACCTCTGCATTTACGCCAACCTCAATCTTGGGAAGGGTGATATTTACCACCTCATCGCACTCGGGGTTGTGACATACGAGAGTAACGAGACCGTCTGCGCTGTCTGTGGGATGTGTAACCTTGGTCTCATCGTAAAGGAACTTGTGACCCTCACGCTCAACCTTAATAGCCTTAACCTGCTTGCACTCCTCACAAACGTAGTGGCCGTCTGCCACCTCACCGCATGCAAGGGTCTTAGAGGACTTGATGCCGGGAGTGCCGTAAATATAGTTGCCATCAGCATTCTTGAAGCAATCAACGTCAGCACCGTTAAGCTTATGAGGAATGTACTCGTCTACAAGAGTAACAAAGCTACGCTCCTCACCGTTCATGGTATAGGTGTATGTATCCTGGCGTGCACTGAAGCAGGTGCCGGGAACGGTGCTGTCAAGCTTAAAGTCCTTGATGTTGCTGGCAAAAAGCTTGTCCTCACAGCCCTCTACGGTACAGCTACCGTAAACGTAGGAAACCCCGTCCTGAGTAGTAATCTCAAAATCATATGTATGGGGAGTGGTGGCTACCTTCTCGGTGTACTGAAGGGTCTTGCCGTCCTTGGAGTAGGAATAAACGCGCTTACCCTCCTTTGCACAGGTGGGGCTCTCTGCAAGCAGAAGCTTTACGCCCTCAAGGTTATCGATTACGTTATAGGGTGTCTCACAGTTATCAACGTTGCACACGCCTAAAAGGTAAAAGCTGCCGCCCTCCGCCTTGTTAAGAGTATAATCATATAAATGGGTATGTGTGTCAGTGGTCACAAAGTTCAGAACACCAACCGATGCAATCAGAATAACGGCAAAAACAGCCATTGCTGATGCTATCGCAATCTTATTCTTGAGCTTTACTGCACCAAAAATTTCACTCATAGCAAACTCCTTAATTTTAACATAACTTTACAAATTGCATTATATCATATAAATCAGAGTTTGTCAACTTATTTATAATATTTATAAATAATAAATATCCCCCCGTAGAACGGGGGGTATTTCATTTTCGGGCATAGCCCTAACCGCTACTGGCGACGCACAAGTGCGTTTTAGATTGGCCTGCCAGCCATGCAATTGTTACTTACTACCCATAAATGGGTCCCGTG
>JAZQWB010000034.1:0-42572 GCA_045632145.1 Eubacteriales bacterium
TAGTAAGTAACAATTGCATGGCTGGCAGGCCAATCTAAAACGCACTTGTGCGTCGCCAGTAGCGGTTAGGGCTATGCCCGAAAATGAAATACCCCCCGTTCTACGGGGGGATATTTATTGCGTTTATAAACAAAAGCAATATATCTGTTTTATAAAGAATGATTTAAATGATGATTACAATATTGACTTTTCTTTTTATTAATGGTATAATAAGATGTCAGAATTTTTTTACTTTAAAGAATTGTGTTTTCGACAAAATTAAACAATGTATTTTCCGGAGGAATACTGTCATGAAGAAAGAGCTTTACGGCGAGCTGCGTGTAATTGGTATGAAGGGATGCGAGGAGTTCGTATCTCAGGTTGACGCTTATCTTAAGGAGTGGAGAAATGCTGAGCCCGATGAGAGCTTTGTTGTAAAACATAGCTGTCCCCGTTTTGGCACTGGTGAGGCAAAGGGTGTTATCCACCAGACACTTCGTGGAGATGACGTTTATATCATCACCGATTGCTTTAACTACAGCGTTACCTACGATATGTATGGTATGAAGGTTCCTATGAGCCCTGATGACCACTATTGCGACCTTAAGAGAACCATTTCTGCAATAGCAGGCAAGGCGAGAAGAATTACCGTTATTATGCTTATGCTTTACGAGGGCAGACAGCATAAGAGAAGCTCCAGAGAGTCTCTTGACTGCGCTGTAATGCTTCAGGAGCTTATCGGCATGGGTGTTAGCAACTTCCTTACCTTTGATGCTCACGACCCCAGAATTAACAATGCTATTCCTCTTCATGGCTTTGATAATGTTCAGCCTACCTATCAGATGATTAAGGCACTTCTTAAGAACGTTCCTGACATCGAGGTGGACAAGGATCACCTTGTAATGATCTCTCCCGATGAGGGCGCAATGCAGAGATGTATGTACTATTCCTCCGTTCTTGGTATAGATATCGGTATGTTCTACAAGCGCCGTAACTACTCGGTTATTGTAAACGGTAGAAACCCCATTGAGGCACACGAGTATCTCGGTCAGGACCTTCATGGCAAGGACGTTATTATCGTTGACGATATGATCGCATCCGGTGACTCTCTCCTCGACGTTGCAAAGCAGCTTAAGGAGAAGGGCGCAAAGAGAATATTCAACTTCGCTACCTTCGGTCTTTTCACCAGCGGATTTGATAAGTTTGACAAGGCATACGAGGAGGGTCTTATTGATAAGATCTTCACCACCAACCTTGTTTACCACAAGCCCGAGCTCCACGACAGAGAGTGGTGGTGCGAGGTTAATATGTGTAAGTACGTTTCCTTCCTTATCGAAACGCTTAACCACGATGACACTATCAGCAGTCTTCTTGATCCCGTTGATAGAATTAACACCATCCTCGCAAAATACGGAAAAAGATAAGAAAATGTAAACCACCGTGTGCATTTTAGCACACGGTGGCTGTTTTTTATTTAACTTGAATATTACCTGCGAAGGCAATTGTGTTGTCGGAATAATAGATAACAAGCTCGTTTTCTTCGTTGATTCCGAAGCCAATAATATAAAGTGGAGCGGAGGGGGCGCTTCTTGCGGAATCAGCGAATTTGCCTGCAGATAAGAATTCTCCGGTTGCATAGGTGATGGTTATTTCACCAGCATAGGAGTCTATACGAAGAATGTTGCCGAGTGATTTTTCTTCGTTCTTAGGAGAAACTCTGCTTATATCAAGGGTGAGCGGAACATCAATATCCTTTTTATTTGATGTGTATGTGAACGTCAAATGCAAATTATCCCATTTATCGATAGATGCATTGCTAAAGCCTGCTTTAGATTTTGACATTGTGTTCATAATGTCAGAATAACTCATATCATAGCCGCTTGATGTAACAAATTCGTGTATCTTTTTAAAGGACCAGGCGCCCTGGTTGTTAGAATCAAATGGCATGGTGATTCGAGTAAGCTTTTTAGCATCCCACTGACTTGCATGGCAAACCGTACAATATCCGTTAACGTAATTGTGGGCTCCTAAACCGATTTCGTGTATTACGAGATTTCCGCACTCCATACACAGTTCTTTCAATTCTCCCTTTTCTTGACAGGTCGGATATTTTGATATGAAAAATTCGTATGTGTGCTTATGATTACAAGCGGTAAGTGTAAGCAACAGAGTAATGGTGACGATAATAATTGATAATATTCTTTTAGTCATGTCTAAAATTCCTTTCATCAATATAGAATCCTGCTAAAATTATTATACTATTGTTTTCTAATTTTGTAAAGAGTATTTTATAAAAAATTATCAAACTTAATTTTGTCGTCAAATTTAAGATAAAAAACCGGGCAGAAATGCCCGGCTAAATTATTTTGTAACAGGAGAAAAGAAGGCGTCAAGCTTCTTTATGTAATCATCGAGGGCTACGGGGTATGCAAGACCGTGATCGGCACCTTTGATGATAAGCAGCTTTTTGCGCTCGGCGGAGCAGGCCTCAAAGTTTCTCTCGCTCATCTCCATAGGTACAAAGCCGTCGATGTCACCGTGCACAAAAATGGTGGCAAGCTTGGATTTTTTTACCTGATCGATAGGAGAAAATTCGTCGAGATCAAAGCCACCGAAAAGGTATGCGCCAAGCTTAATAAAGGGGTAGAGCAGGTCGGGCGGAAGGTTCATCTCGCGTACAACCTTTTTGATGATGTCCTTTGCGGAGGTGTATCCGCAATCGGCAACTACACCAACAACGTTAGGGGGAAGGTCATCGTAGCCCGAGGTAATCATTGCTGTAGCAGCACCCATTGAAACACCCGAGAGTATGATTTTTGCATCTGGGTTAATTTCTTTCAAAACAAAGTCTATCCACTTACGGCAATCGCGGCTTTCGTTTATTCCGAAGGTAAGCACGTTGCCATCACTTATACCGCTACCGCGGTGGTCGTAGAGAAGCACACTGTGTCCAAGATTAAGTGCTCTGAAAATACCGCAACTCAAATCTCTCTCCAGATTACCCTGATATCCGTGCATCATAATCTCGATAGGTGCATCTGGACTGAGCTCGTAGTATCTGCCACGAAGGGTCAGTCCGTCAAAGGTTTTGATTTCCACCTTTCTGTGAGGGGTGGCTCTCGCACGTTTTGTCCACTCTATCATCTTGGGGTAAAACGGCTCGTATTCCTCTCCGGGAGGCAGATCGTAGTCATCCTCTGCGCGAGGCTTCCTATCTTTAGAATAAAATACCATAAAGAAGCATATTGCCGAGGTAATCAAAGCAATAGATATAAGTGTCAAAATGACACCTAAAATAATCGATAAAATGTCCATAAATATCTCTTTTCGTTGAAATATATAATATTTTAGCATTAAAATGCTAATTTTTCAACTTTTTATTGTAAAAAAATAAAAAAACTTGATTTTTGTAATATTATATAGTATAATGTACAGGATTGGAGAAATGACTATGAATAAAAATGCTAATATTGATGTAAATTATAAGAACAAAAAGAGATATAAAACTGCCAAGTATCCTATACGTCAGCCTCTCTTTTTCACAGGACTTATCTGGGTTTTATCCTTTTTTGCTGTGCTCTTTAAGAAGCACAAGGTAGAGAAGATCAATATGGAGGGACTTAAGCCTCCGTACATGATGCTTTCTAACCATATGTCCTTTATTGACTTTGAGCTGGCGGCTATGGGTACAGGTATGCACAGAGTGAATAACGTTGTTAACATTGACGGTTATTATCAGCGTCCCTGGCTTATGGAGTGGATCGGTTCTATCTGCACAAGAAAGTACACCATGGATCTCCATCTTGTAAAATCTATTCGCAAGGTGCTTGAGCGCGGTGACGTGCTTTCTATGTATCCCGAGGCAAGATATTCTCCTGCAGGTATAACCTCTTATATTCCCGAATCGGTTGGTATGCTTGTAAAGAAGAATCGCGTGCCTGTTGTTGCTGTGCTTCACCGTGGAAACTATCTGCACTGTCCCTTCTGGGATTTCCGCAGAAAGCGCAAGGTACCTCTGCACACCACTCTTACCAAGATACTTACTCCCGAGGAGATAGACAATATGTCCGTTGATGAGATCAACGATCGCATCAGAGAGGCTCTTACTTATAACGAGTATGAGTATCAGAAGGAGAACGGTATTCTTATCCAGGAGCCCTACAGAGCAGAGGGACTTCACAAGATACTTTATCAGTGTCCCCACTGTAAGACCGAGTTTAAAATGGCATCTCGGGGCGCAGAGATCTTTTGTAACGAGTGTGGCAAGCATTGGACACTTAACGAGGACGGTAGCCTTTCTGCCAATAGCGGTGATACAGAGTTTTCTTCCGTACCCGAGTGGTTTGATTGGGAGAGAGAGCAGGTTACTATTTCTGTAGAAAACGGCACTTATTCCTTTGCAGACGACGTAGACGTATTCTCTATGCCCAGATGCTGGAAGTTTGAGAAGCTTGGAAAGGCTCATCTTACTCACGATATTGAGAACGGATTTATCCTTGAGGGTCACTACAACGGAGAGGACTATAGAATTCAGCGTCAGCCCTTGCAGATTAACAGTCTGCATATAGAGTATGACTGGTACAGAGTTCGCAAGGCTGATTGTATTGATATTTCTACCGAGAACGATTCCTTCTATTGTTATTTCTATAACTATGATAATATAGTTACAAAGCTTGGCTTTGCTACAGAGGCAATTTATCAGCACAGTCTTAGGAGCAAACGTCCTGATTCCAAGGATTGCACCCTTGTTAAGACGGATAAATAATAAGCGCTGAAAATTATTTTATAAAAACGCGTTTTGTTCATACTTTAGACACAATTGTCTGTTATAATATTCGCCGCTCACACTCACGCACCAAATTATTACATATTAATATTATAGTGATGTGGTGAATAAAATCTTTGGTGCTTAGAATAATAAAGGAACGGAGGAGGCGCTATGTTAGTATTAAATTCTGAAGTATTGCATAAGGCCTTTGGTAATGGTACTGTTGTTGCTACAAACGGTCAGTATTTTACCGTAAAATTTGAATCTTGTCAAAAAACATTTGTTTATCCCGATATTTTTGAAAAGTTTTTGACCCTCGCAGACGGCAGTGTTAGCGATGAGATTTTGGTTGATCTTGCATCCGCAAAGGCGATTAAGCAGAAGGTTCTTGATAAGAAGAACGAGGAGAATATTCGTGCTATGACTCACGGTATCGTAATTCCCGGTAAGGAAAACGTTAATACCGAGTCCGAGGACGAAGAGGGAAGAAGCAAGAATAGTGAGCAGGAAGAGGTATAATTTATCTTCGCTCCATGGCAACGAGCCGCCTGAAACAAGGCGGCTCGTTGTTTATCTTTATATATGTATGCTCAATCAATTCTCCTTGACATATCACCCCTTTAGGTGTATAATTAACCTAACAAAACTTGAAAGTGCTTAAACAATGATTAAAGGATATATTTTCAGCGCCATTTATGCGCTAATTTGCCTTGCGCTGGCCTTTGTTTTGTACAAGCTTGGCATACCGAAAAAAATAACGAGAAAAGTCGTTCATATCCTGGTTGGCTTTGAGTGGTTTATACTTTATCATTTTATGGGACCAAGCTGGCAGTTTATTTCTGTCTGCCTTGGATTCTTCGCGATACTTTTTATCTCTCATCGCAAGAACCTTATGCCTATGATTTCTTCCGACGGAGATAATGCTCCAGGAACAGTATATTACGGCCTTGCTATGTCCATCATGGCATTGATTACGCTGTTTGTTCCTGCAATGATTTTACCCTTCGGAATAGGTGTTTGCTGCACATCTCTCGGTGACGGATTTGCAGGATTGCTTGGGCAATGTGTAGATACAAAATGGAACTTTAAGGTGTACAAAAATAAGAGTATTGTAGGTATTCTTACCAATTTTGTCATCTGCTTCGGCTCTGCATTCCTGTTTAAATCCATCTTTGAAATGCCTCTTTCGGTGTGGCATTGCTTGGCTATAGCGGTGCTTGGAACACAGCTTGAGCTTTTCACAGGACAGGGTCTTGATAACGTTACAATTACTCTTGGCACATCGACTTTAGCATATCTTTTTATTAACGTGGAGGGAATCGCAATCTACATTTTGCCCATACTTTTAACTCCACTGATTATTGTGTTTGCAATCGAGAAAAAGGCTCTCACAATAGATGGAATTATAGCTGCAATTATTGTTGACGTTGCCATATCTTTAACCCTTGGCAACCTTGGCTTTTTGATTCTTCTGGCTTTCTTTGTGGGTGGAATAATTACCGATAAAATCAAGAAAACAAAGAAAAAAGCAGGGCAGAACAGAAAGAAAAAATCCGAGTGCAGAAATTACATTCAAGTTTTTGCTAACAGTATTGTTGCTGCAATTTGCTCTGCTATTTACTTCTTCACAGGCGAGCGAGCCTTCCTTATTGCCTTCGTTGCTGCCTTTTGTGAGGCACTTGCTGATACCTCTGCGTCGGGGATTGGATCATTGTCAAAATCCGCATTCGACCCCTTCCGTATGAAGAGATGCACCGTTGGATTAAGTGGCGGAATGTCGGTTATCGGCACGTTAGCATCATTACTTGGGGCGATGGTTATTGCTTTGATAGCATTTGCCATTGGAAATATAACTTGGATAGAGGCGCTTATAGCTGCTTTGGTAGGATTTATGGGCGGAATTTTTGATAGCTTTCTCGGTTCAATTTTGCAGGCAAAATACAAATGCGTCATATGTGGTGAGGTAGTAGAAAAGCGTCTGCACTGTTCTTCCAAGACTCAAAAAATGAGCGGATTTTCCTTTGTTACAAACGACCTTGTTAACCTTCTTGGAACACTTTTTGCGGCCGTTTTGGCTATTATTATAATATTGTAGAAAAGACACATAAAAATGCCGAGCGCTGCTTGGCATTTTTTTAACGTTGTTGGTCAATATTACCATATTTTTCTTGTGCATTCTTGATAATATAATGAACATTTTTGTACACAATGACAACTTTGCATTTTTTAATTCGTCAAATTTAGCAAAAAAATAATTCAAAAAAACCATATTTTCTACATATATTTTTTTCATAACCTATTGCATTCTATAAATATATATGATAAAATATTATAGCTAATTGTTAAAAATATATCAAATAAAGAGGTTTTAATTATGAAAATCACAGTTTGTATCGGTAGTTCCTGTCACATCAAGGGTTCTCGTCAGGTTGTTGAGAGACTTCAGCAGCTTATCGCAGAGCATAACGTTGGCGACAAGGTAGAGCTTGGCGGCACCTTCTGCCTTGGCAATTGCCAGCAGGGTGTATGCGTTATGGTTGACGAGCAGATTCACTCTGTTACCCCCGACAGCGTTGACACTTTCTTTGCAGGCGAAGTTCTTGCCAAGGTGTAAGCTATGTTGATCATCCAGATATGCGTGGGATCCTCCTGTCATATCAAGGGATCCGAGACGATTATTGAATTGTTTGAAAATGCTATAAAGGAGCATCACATCGAGGATGACGTTGTTCTTACGGGCAGCTTCTGTATCGGCAAGTGTAACTCTGTTGGCGTTACCGTTCAGGTCAATGATGACATTCACGTTGGTATAACACCCGAGAATTTCAGAGAGTTCTTCAAAACTAATATTCTTGACGTTGTGAAGGGTTAAGCGGGGTAATTAAAATGGCAAATTGCTTGGCATTAAAAAAATCAAACTGTAAGTCCTGTTTCCGCTGCGTTAGAAAGTGTCCTATCAAGGCTATCAGATTCTCCGGAAACCAGGCACATATTATAGGAAACGAGTGTATCCTTTGCGGTAACTGCGTTGTACAGTGTCCCCAGAATGCAAAGGAGATTGCTGACGGCACCGAGAAGACCAAGGTGCTTATCCAGTCGGGCGATCCCGTAATCGTCAGCCTTGCGCCCTCATTCATAGCAAATTATGACGGAATCGGTATTGAGGCTATGCGTCGCGCGCTTAAGCAGCTCGGCTTTAAGGACGTAGAGGAGACCGCCATTGGCGCTACCATCGTTAAAAAAGAATACGAGAGAATGATCAGAGAGGACGAGCGAGACGTTATTATCTCCTCCTGCTGTCATTCTGTTAACCTTCTTATCCAGAAGAGATATCCCGAGTGCCTTCAGTATCTTGCGGACGTAATGTCGCCTATGCAGGCTCATTGCAGTGAGATCAAAAAGCGTATTCCTGGCGCAAAGACTGTTTTCATCGGCCCCTGCGTTGCTAAGAAAGATGAGGCAGAGTACTACGAGGGTATCGTAGATGCGGTGCTCACCTTTGAGGAGCTTGACAATATGCTTAAGGATGCGGGTGTAAAGCTTGAGGCTGAGACCGACGCAAGTGAAAATAGCCGCGCTCGCTTCTTCCCGACCACGGGAGGCATACTTAAGACCATGGCTCAGGATCAGGCAGGATATACCTACCTCGCAATCGACGGAGTAGAGAACTGTATGACCGCTCTTAACGATATCCGTTCGGGTAAGATACATAAGTGCTTTATCGAGATGTCTGCCTGCGTGGGTAGCTGCATCGGTGGCCCCGTAATGAACAGAACCAAGAAGCCTCTTGTGAGCGACTATCTTAAGGTAGCAAACTATGCGGGAGAAAAGGACTTTGACGTAGCGCAGCCTAATATGGCCGAGCTTAAGAAGAACTTTGCGGCCATCGAGCACAAGCTTCCTTATCCCAGCGAGACCGAGATTATGGCTGTGCTTCGCCAGATGGGTAAGTTCAAGGCATCCGACGAGCTTAACTGCGGTAGCTGTGGATACAACTCCTGTCGTGATAAGGCGGTTGCCGTTATTCAGGGCAAGGCGGAGATCTCCATGTGCCTTCCTTTCCTTAAGGACAAAGCCGAGAGCTTCTCGGATACTATTGTAAATAATACGCCTAACGGACTTATCGCGCTTAACGAGAATCTTGAGGTTCAGCAGATAAATGCCGCGGCAAGAAAGATCATGAACGTTCGCGATGCCAGCGACGTGCTCGGCGAGCCCGTAGTACGTATACTTGACCCTGCAGTATTTATGCAGGTAAAGAAGACGGGCAGACCTGCGCGCGGTGTGGTATATCTTGCAGAGTACAAGCGCTACGTTGATCAGACCATCGTGTTTGATAAGGATTCCAGATCTCTTATCGGCATTATGCGTGACGTCACCGACGAGGAGCTTGAGCGCGAGAAGAAGGATACCATCAGCCGCCAGACCATAGAGGTTGCTGACAGAGTGGTAGAAAAGCAGATGCGTATCGTTCAGGAGATTGCATCTCTGCTGGGTGAGACCGCCGCAGAGACCAAGATCGCCTTGACTAAGTTAAAGGAGTCTATAGGCGATGAATGATTTATGTGCAGATATAGGCTATAGAAGTATAAATCACTTTGGCGAGGAGCTTTGCGGTGACCACATTGACGTGGTAGAGGAGGGTGAAAACTCAACCGTTATCGTTCTTGCGGACGGACTTGGCTCGGGTGTTAAGGCAAGTATTCTTTCCACTCTTACCGCCAAGATCATTTCCACCATGATGGCGGCAGGCCTTCCTATCGAGGAGTGCGTTTCTACTATTGCCGCAACGCTTCCCGTATGTTCCTTACGTGGCGTTGCATATTCCACCTTTACTATTATTCACATTCTTGATAACGAGGTGGCGGAGATCATTCAGTATGATAATCCTCACGTAATCCTTATCAGAGATTATGCATCCTTTGATTATCCTAAGACCGAGATGAACATTGAGGGAAAGAGAATATATAAGTCGGTTATCAAGCTTAAGGAGGACGACGTTTTCATCGCTATGAGTGACGGATGTCCCCACGCGGGTCTTGGCGGTAAGTACAACTTCGGTTGGAAGCGCGAGGATATTGCCGCGTATATGCAGGCCCTCGTGGCAGGCGGATATACCGCCAAGAATCTTTCCACCATGCTTGTTGAGGAGTGTAATAATCTTTACGGCAATAAGCCCGGTGACGATACTACCGCTTGCGTTGTAAAGATCAGAAAGAGAGAGCCGATGAACATTCTCTTTGGACCTCCCTCTAACCGTGATGATGCCGACCGTATGATGTCGCTGTTCTTCTCCAAGAACGGCAAGCACATTGTTTGCGGTGGTACTACCTCGTCTATTGCCGCTAAGTTCCTTGGTAAGCCTGTGCAGGCAAGCCTTAAGTTTGAGCGTAGCGACGTACCTCCGATTGCGTATATCGAGGGTGTTGATCTTGTTACCGAGGGCGTTATTACTATGAACAAGGTTATTCAGTATGCCAAGGATTATCTTGGAGATAACGCGCTTTATAGCGAGTGGAACTTTAAGAAGGACGGAGCGTCGCTTATCAGCCGCCTTTTGTTTGAGGAGGCTACCGACATCAACTTCTTCGTGGGCAGAGCGATCAATCCCGCCCACCAGAACCCCGACCTTCCCATAAACTTTAATATAAAAATGAATCTTGTTAAGGACCTTTCCAGTTGCCTTACCAAGATGGGTAAACGTGTAAAAGTAATATATTTTTGATGATTTAGGAGATAACAATGCAGAAAAAAGTTACAATCATCGGTGCAGGTGCAGTAGGCGCGACCACAGCGTTCGCTTTGCTTACCCGCGGAGCTGCATCCGAGGTAGTTTTGATCGATATTAATACAAACAAGGCGCTTGGTGAGGCGCTTGACATTAAGCAGGCAACCCCCTTCATTGATAACTGTGATATCTATGCAGGTAGCTATGCAGACGCGGTGGATTCCGACGTAGTAATTATTACCTCTGGTATCGGTAGAAGACCCGGACAGAGCAGACTTGAGCTTGTTCAGACCAACGTTGGTATTATCAAGAGCATTGCTACCGAGATCGTAAAGGTTGCTCCCAATGCAATCTACATTCTCGTAGCTAACCCCGTAGATATTCTTACCTACGCCTTCATTAAGTACACAGGTCTTCCCAAGAGCCAGGTGTTCGGTACAGGTACAGTGCTTGATACCATCCGTCTCCGCACCCGTCTTGCAGAGATCTATAAGGTTAATAAGCAGCAGGTTCACGCAAACGTACTCGGTGAGCACGGTGATACCTCCTTTGTTGCCTGGTCCACCGCTACTATCGCAGGTGTACCTCTTGCAGAGTTCAACGGTGCTATTGCATCGGCATACAGCCTTCCTAACGAGTATAGCAAGGAGGACGTTGAGAACTACGTAAGAAAGTCGGGCGGTAAGATCATCTCCCGTAAGGGCAGCACTGTATACGGTATTGGTATGACCTCTACCCACATTGTAAAGCAGCTCAGCGGTAGTGCTGAAACAGCTATGACCGTTTCCTCTCTTCACGAGGGTGAGTACGGCATTAAGGACGTATGCCTCAGCTCTCTCTCTCTTGTAGACCATACTGGTGTACGTTCAATCATTACTCAGAAGCTTACCGACGAGGAGCTCGGAAAGCTCCACGCATCTGCAGAGGCTCTTAAGGCCGTAATTAAGGGAGTTAACCTTTAAGGAGAAAAAATGAGAAAGTTTGAAACGAAAGTTCAACATTTAAAATATAAGGTTTTGCGCGAGGTTGCAAGACTTGCTTGGGACGACAAGCTTCTGGAAAATGTTATCGACATTCCCACCATGCTGGCTCCCGGTAAGCAGGCAACACATCGCTGCTGTATCTATAAGGAAAGAGCGATTCTCGGTGAGAGAGTTAAGCTCGCAATGGGCGGATATAAGGATAACCCCAACGTTATTCAGGTTATCGATATTGCCTGTGATGAGTGTCCTGTTGGCGGTTATGAGGTAACAAACGCTTGCCGTGGTTGTCTTGCTCACCGTTGCGAGGACGTGTGTAAGTTCGGTGCACTTTCCTTTGACCGCAACCACGTTGCACATATTGATAAGTCCAAGTGTAAGGAGTGCGGTGCCTGCTCTAAGGTTTGTCCCTTCAATGCTATCGTTAGCAGAAAGCGTCCTTGCCAGAATGCTTGCAAGGTAAAGGCTATTTCTATGAACGAGGACAAGTCTGCAAAGATTGATAATTCCAAGTGCATCCAGTGCGGTGCTTGCGTATATCAGTGTCCCTTCGGTGCTATTACCGACAAGTCCTTTATTCTTGATGCGGTTGATATCCTCAAGAATTGTAAGGCGAATTCCAGCGACAGCACCTACAAGGCTTATGCCGTTGTTGCACCCTCTATTTCCAGCCAGTTCTCTTATGCAAAGCTCGGTCAGGTTATTACCGGACTTAAGAAGCTTGGCTTCCATGACGTAATTGAGGCTGCCCTCGGTGCTGATATGGTTGCTATGGCAGAGGCCAAGGAGCTCTCCGAGAAGAGCCTTCTTACCAGCTCCTGCTGTCCCGCATTTGTTCAGTACATCAAGTCTGCATTCCCCAGCCTTGTTGAGCATATTTCTCACAATATGTCACCTATGACAGTTCTTGCTAAGTACATAAAGGAGATTTCTCCCGGAGCAAAGGTTATCTTCATCGGTCCCTGTACCGCAAAGAAGGCTGAGGCACAGCTTGAGTCTGTAAAGCCTTACGTTGATGCTGTTCTTACCTTTGAGGAGCTTCAGGCACTCTTTGATAGCCGCGACTTTGATCTCTCCACCTTTGAGGAGGGCGTTCTTGACAATGCATCCTACTTCGGACGTATCTTTGCAAGAACAGGCGGTCTTACCGATGCGGTTACTCAGGCTATGAAGGAGCAGAATATCGACTTCGAGATCAAGCCTGTTGTTTGTGACGGTATTGAGGCCTGCAGAATGGCACTTCTTAAGCTTAACAAGGGTGTGCTTGACGGTAACTTTATCGAGGGTATGGCCTGCGTTGGCGGTTGTATCAACGGTGCAGGATGTCTTATGCACGGAGATAAGAACAAGGCAGAGGTTGACAAGTACGGCCGCGAGGCACTCGAGAAGACTATTACCGATGCAATTTCGGTACTTTAATAGGGCTTCTCATTTAGAAAGGATTATTAGAAAATGGAATATCGTATAGAACACGACTCTATGGGCGAGATGAAGGTGCCCGCTGACCGTCTTTGGGCTGCACAGACCCAGAGAAGTCATGAAAACTTTGAAATCGGTGTTGGTATTGAGACCATGCCTCGCGAGATTATTCACGCGTTTGGTGTTCTTAAGAAGGCTGCCGCTATCACCAATAACAAGCTTCGTCCTGAGAAGATGACCGACGAGAAGCTCGCTGCTATTATGGCGGCTTGCGATGAGGTTATGGCAGGCAAGCTTAACGATCATTTTCCTCTCGTTGTATGGCAGACAGGCTCCGGCACACAGTCCAATATGAACTCTAACGAGGTTATTGCCAACAGAGGTAATCAGATTGCAGGCAAGACTCTTCTTCATCCCAACGACGACTCTAATATGAGCCAGTCCTCAAATGATACATTCCCCACAGCTATGCATATCGCAGCAGTTCTCAGCCTTGAGGACAAGCTTATTCCTGCGGTAAAGGAGCTTATTGCCACCTTCAAGAGACTTGAAGAGGAGAACGAGGGAATTGTAAAGAGCGGTAGAACACATCTTCAGGATGCAACTCCCATTAAGTTCAGCCAGGAAATCAGCGGCTGGAGATCCAGTCTTGAGAGAGACGTAGAGCTTATTGAGCGCTCTATCGCACCTCTTTCCGAGCTTGCACTTGGCGGTACTGCTGTAGGAACAGGCCTCAATGCACCCAAGGGCTTTGACACCCTTGTTGCCGAGGAGGTTTCCAAGATTACAGGCAAGAAGTTTGTGACCGCATCCAACAAGTTCCACGCTCTTACCTCTAAGGATGAGCTTGTATTCGCACACGGTGCAGTTAAGTCGCTTGCTTGCGATATGATGAAGATAGCAAACGACGTTCGTTGGCTTGCATCCGGCCCCAGAGACGGTCTTGGTGAGATTTTCATTCCCGAGAACGAGCCCGGCTCATCCATTATGCCCGGTAAGGTTAACCCCACCCAGTGCGAGGCTGTTACTATGGTAGCGGTGCAGGTTATGGGTAATGACGTAGCCGTAACTATGGCTGCATCTCAGGGTAACTTTGAGCTTAACGTATTTATGCCCGTATGTATATACAACTTCCTTCAGTCCGTAAGACTTCTTGCAGAGGCAATTCATTCCTTCAACAAGAATTGTGCCGTTGGTATCAAGGCTAACAGAGAGAAGATGCATCACAATCTTCACAACTCTCTTATGCTCGTTACCGCACTCAATCCTTATATTGGTTATGAGAATGCTGCAAAGACCGCAAAGAAGGCATTCAAGGATAACATTTCTCTTAAGGAGGCTTGCGTTGAGCTTGGCTTCCTGACCGCTGAAAAATTTGATGAGGTTTTCCATCCCGAGCAGATGGTTTAATCGGAGGTAAATAAATGAAGGTTAGTTATTTCCCCGGATGTACCCTTAAGAATAAGGCCAAGGATCTTGATGCTTATGCATACAGATCTGCTGAGGCCTTGGGTATCACTCTGGAAGAAATTGAAGATTGGCAGTGCTGTGGCGGCGTATTTACCACCGCAGGTAATGAGGTTGCTACCAAGCTTTCATCTGTGCGCGCGCTTAAGTATGCGGCAGAGAATAGTCAGCCCCTCGTAACCGTATGCTCGGCATGCCATAACGTAATAAAGCAAACAAACCATACTATGCAGAACAACTCCTCGTTTTCTGCAAAAGTTAATAGATATTTAGGGGCAGACGGCGGTTATAATGGCGAGGCAGAGGTTTACCACTACCTTGAGATGCTTCGTGACCTTGTAGGCTTTGACAAGGTTAAGGCTGCTGTTGTTAACAGCCTTAAGGGTAAAAAGATTGCGGCATATTACGGCTGCTTGCTTCTCAGACCTAACAAGGTTATGCGTATGGATGACCCCGAGAATCCCACTATCATCGAGGATCTTATTCGTGCACTCGGTGCAGAGGCTGTTGTCTATGCCAGAAGAAATGAGTGCTGCGGTGGATATATTTCCGTTGAGAGCCCCGATGCGGCAAAGAAGAATTCTCTTTCTATTATCGAAAATGCAAAGGCAGCAGGTGCTGAGATGATTATAACCGCTTGTCCTCTTTGCAAATACAATCTTGAAAAGAGCGGGGCAGATATTCCCGTAGTATATTTCACCGAGATTCTTGCAGAGGCTCTTGGTGTAAAGGAGGGTACTGATGGAAAATAATAAGTATCTTCGTGAAGAAATTTTAAGAATGAGTGGCGTAAACACAAGCAAGTGTATGAAGTGCGGCAAGTGCTCCGCTACCTGTCCTGCTTATGATGAGATGGAATATCATCCTCATCAGTTTGTAGGTATGGTTGAGAGCGGTGATATCGAGCCCCTTCTTAAGTCTGAGTCGCTCTATAAGTGCTTATCCTGCTTTGCCTGTGTGGACAGATGCCCCAGAGGCGTTGAGCCTGCAAAGGTGGTTGAGGCAGTTCGTCTTACCGCTATCAGAAAGCAGGGAGCTAACCGTATGACAGCAAATGACGTGCCTGCAAAGATCGATGAGTATACTCCTCAGCAGCTCCTTGTCAGCGCGTTCAGAAAATACACAAAGTAAAGGAGGAAAAGACAGATGCAAAGAGTTGGTGTTTTTGTATGCTGGTGCGGAAGCAATATCGCAGGTACGGTTGACGTTCACGCGGTTGCTGAGGCACTCAAAAATGAGCCCGGCGTAGTCTTTTCCGCCGATTATCAGTATATGTGCTCTCAGGCAGGTCAGGAGATGATCAAGGCAGCCGTTAAAGAGCACAACCTTACAGGTATAGTAGTTTGTTCCTGTTCTCCCAGAATGCACGAGGCTACCTTCCGTAAGACTGCCGCTGCGGCAGGTCTTAACCCTTACATGGTAGAGATCGCAAACATCCGTGAGCAGTGCTCCTGGGTACATAAGGATATGATGACAGGAACCGAAAAGGCAATTATTCTTGGTAAGGCTGCAGTTGCTAAGGTTAACCTTAACGCACCCCTTACTCCCGGTGAGTCTCCTGTAACAAAGCGCGCACTTGTAATCGGTGGCGGTATTGCAGGTATTCAGACCGCCCTTGATATTGCCGACGCAGGTTTCCCTGTTGATATAGTAGAGAAGCAGCCCACCATCGGCGGTAAGATGGCACAGCTTGATAAGACTTTCCCCACACTTGACTGTGCTGCTTGTATTCTCACTCCCAAGATGGTTGACGTTGCACAGAATGAGAAGATTCGTATCTTCTCTTACAGTGAGGTTACCGACGTTCACGGCTTTGTAGGTAACTTTGACGTAACTATCAAGAAAAAGGCAAGATACGTAAAAGAGGATATTTGCACAGGCTGTGGTGCTTGTGTTGAAAAGTGTCCTATGAAGAAGGTTCCTAACGAGTTTAATCTCGGTATGGACAACCGTCACGCAATTTATATCCCCTTCGCGCAGGCAGTTCCCAAGGTCGCAACCATCGATCCTTCTGCATGTAATATGCTTAAGAACGGTAAGTGCGGTCTTTGTGCAAGAGTTTGTGCGGCAGGTGCTATCGATTATACTCAGAAGGACGAGATTATTGAGGAAAAGTACGGTGCTATCGTTGTAGCAACAGGCTTTAATCCTATCAGCATGGATAAGTTTGACGAGTTTGCATACAGTCAGTCCAAGGACGTTATCACCTCTCTCGAGTTTGAGCGTCTTACCAATGCTGCAGGTCCCTCCGCAGGTAAGCTTATCCGTCCCTCCGACGGAAAGCATCCTCATACTATCGTTTTTGTTCAGTGCGTTGGCTCCCGTTGTGAGTCCTGTGCAGAGAAGGGCAAGGAGTATTGCTCAAAGATTTGCTGTATGTACACCGCAAAACACGCAATGCTTACACGTGACAAGTACCCCGACACCGAGGTTTACGTATTCTATATTGACGTAAGAACTCCCGGTAAGAACTTTGATGAGTTCTACCGTCGTGCGGTTGAGGAATACGGTGTAAAGTATGTAAAGGGTATGGTAGGTAAGATTGTTCCCGAGGGAGATAAGCTTAAGGTTCAGGCCTCCGATCTTATTTCCAACAAGCAGCTTCACATTGATGCTGACCTTGTTGTCCTCGCGGCAGCTATTGAGCCTGACAAAACCGCCCGTCCTCTTGCAACTATGCTTACCGCAAGTATGGATACCAACGACTTCTTTACCGAGGCACATCCCAAGCTTCGTCCCGTAGAGAGCCCCACAGCAGGTGTGTTCCTTTCGGGCGCGTGCCAGGGTCCCAAGGATATTCCCGAGACGGTATCTCAGGCAGGCGCTGCAGCCTCCAAGGTTATCGGCCTTCTCGCAAAGGATAAGCTTACAGGCAACCCCTGTGTTGCAAGCTCCAACGAGCTTATGTGTAACGGCTGCTCCAGCTGTGAGAGAGTATGTCCTTACGGAGCAATTACTTATATTAACAAAGAATTCCGTATGCCCGACAGAACCACCAAGCTTAGACGCGTGGCTTCTGTTAATCCCGCGGTTTGTCAGGGATGTGGCGCATGTACCGTTGCTTGTCCTTCGGGCGCAATGGACCTTAACGGATTTAAGAATAATCAGATCATGGCGGAGGTTGACGCAATATGCAAGTAAAAGAATATAAGCCTTTAATCGTTGCATTTTGCTGCAACTGGTGCTCCTACGCAGGTGCTGACCTTGCGGGTAACAACCGTCTTGCATATCCCGCAGACGTAAAGATTATCCGCGTTCCTTGCTCCTGTAGAGTAAACCCCATGTTCATTCTTCGCGCGTTCCAGCGCGGTGCTGACGGTGTTATCATCTGTGGCTGTCACCCCGGTGACTGTCATTACACCTCCGGCAACTACTTTACACGTCGCCGTATGGCTGCACTTTTCTCGATGCTTGATTTCCTTGGTATCGAGAGAGAACGTACCCGCGTTGAGTGGGTATCTGCTGCCGAGGGCGCAAAGTTTGCTGCTACCATGAATGATTTTGCAAAGCAGGTAGCAGAGCTTGGAGAAAATAAGAGATTGGAGGATCTGAGATGCAAAAAATAACTCGCGATCAGTTGATTGCCAAGGCATCCGAGCTTCTTGAGAACGGCACGGTAAGCTGTGTTCTCGGTTGGGGCGCAGGTGAGTTTGGCTATGACGTAACTCCCACTCTCTTTAAGACCGCAGAGGAGATGAATAACAACTTTGTTTTCAATGATTTCTGCGGAGCTAACTTCTCAAAGTATCTTGTTTCCAAGACACAGAAGCTTGAGGGAAAGATTCTCGTTTTCCTTAAGCCCTGCGATACATACAGCTTTAACCAGCTTCTTACCGAGCATAGATTTGAGAGAGAAAAGGTTTATGCCGTTGGTATCCCCTGCGAGGGAATGGCAGACATCTCCAAGGTTAAGGCTGTAACGGGTGAGGGAATAACCTCGGTTAACTTTGAGGGTGAGGCTATTGCCGTTACCACACTTTATTCCGATGAGCCTATTACCGTTAATTCCTCCGACGTTCTTGCAGAGAGATGCGTAAACTGTAAGAGCAAGAAGCACGTTGCTTATGACGAGCTTCTCGGTGAGGAGGGCGATGTTCTTGACACTGCTCGTTTTGATGAGGTTGCTCGTCTTGAGGCTATGACTCCCGATGAGAGATTTGCTTTCTGGCAGAACGAGCTTTCCAAGTGCATTCGCTGTAATGCTTGCCGCGACGTTTGTCCTGCCTGTACCTGTGAGAAGTGCGTGTTTGATAACGCAGCCTCGGGTGTAGAGAACAAGTCTCCTGCGAACAGCTTTGAGGAAAAGATGTTCCACATTATCAGAGCCTTCCACGTAGCAGGTCGTTGCACCGACTGTGGCGAGTGCTCCAGAGTATGCCCCCAGAACATTCCTCTCCATCTTCTCAACCGTAAGTTCATTAAGGATATAAATGAGTTCTACGGAGAGTATCAGGCCGGTGCTGAGGTCGGCTCGCGCGCACCTCTCGTTGACTATACCACCGAGGACCTTGAGCCCGGTGAGGTTTTTGACAGGAGGGATAACAATGCTTAAGATTTCTCTTGACAAAATTCAGCTTCTTTTTGCAGAAATTGCTAAAAATGCAAAGCTTTGTTTACCTATCGACAACTCCGACGGTACTTCTACCTATGGTGAGTGGAGTGAGGGTGTTGTTTGGTCGGACTCTCTTAATACTGTAAAGAGTCCTAAGGACTTCTTCTTCCCTCAGACAGAGGACCTTATGAGATTCAAGACCGAGGGTAAAAATATCGAGGTTGTTGATATCAGACGCGAGGAAGAGCCCTTTGTTGTGTTTGGTGTTCGTGCCTGCGACGTTAAGAGCTTTGACATTCTTGACCGCGTATTCCTTACCGAGCCTCGCGACAGCTTCTATGCTATGAAGCGCGAGAAGGGTATTATCGTTTCTACCGCTTGTACAAGACCTGCCGAGACCTGCTTCTGCACAACCTTTGGAATCAATGCGGCAGAGCCTATGGGCGACGTTACAACCTGGAAGACATCCGACGCACTTTATCTTCAGGCCAAAACCGAAAAAGGAAATGCCCTCCTTGATAGTCTTTCCTCCTTGCTCGAGGATTGCTCCGACGATGATGTAAACGCACAGAAGGATGCTATCTCCAAGGTTATGGATAAACTTCCTCTCAAGGATCTTTCTACCGATGCTTTTGGCGGTGGTAAGACTATGGAGCTCTTTAATGATCCCGCATGGGATGAGCTTTCGTCCTCCTGCCTTGGCTGCGGTACCTGTACCTTCGTTTGTCCTACCTGTCAGTGCTATGACATTAAGGACTTTAATACCGGTAACGGTGTTATCCGTTACAGATGCTGGGATTCCTGTATGTATTCCGAGTTCACCAAGATGGCTCACGGAAACAACAGACTTACCCAGAAGGAGCGCTTCCGCCAGAGATTTATGCACAAGCTTGTTTATTATCCCGAGAATAACGAGGGACTCTTCAGCTGTGTAGGCTGTGGCAGATGCTTGGCTAAATGCCCCATTTCTATGAATATCGTTAAGGTTATGAAGAAGATTGGAGGAAACAAAGGTGAATAATTTTGATACTTTAATTCCTACCATTGGTGTAATAACCGACGTTCGTATCGACACTCCTGATATCAAAACCTTCAGAGTTGTAACTCCCGATGGCAAAAAGGCCTTTGACCACCGTCCGGGACAGTGTGCAATGCTTTCTATCCCCGGTGTAGGTGAGGCTATGTTTTCTATTACATCCTCTCCCACAAATACCGAGTATATGGAGTTTTCTATTAAGAAGTGTGGATGCGTTACCGAGTGGCTTCATCAGGCCGAGGTAGGTCAGCAGATTACTATCAGAGGTCCTTATGGCAATCCTTTCCCTGTAGACGATGTGTTTGCAGGAAAGAATCTTCTCTTCATCGCAGGTGGTGTAGGACTTGCACCCTTGCGCTCTGTAATCAACTATTGCCGTCATTATCGTGACCGTTACGGTGATATTGATATCGTATACGGCTCCCGTAGCAAGGCGGATCTTCTTGACTACAAGGAGATTATTGAGGAATGGTCTAACGATGCAGGTGTTAAGGTGCACCTCACCATTGACAACGCTCAGCCTGATTGGGACGGTCACGTAGGCTTTGTTCCTAATTACGTTAAGGAGCTTGGCTTTGATACCAATAAGACCGCTGTGCTTTGCGGTCCCCCCATTATGATCAAATTCACACTTGACGGCCTTGTAGCTATGGGCTTTGACAAGACTCAGGTTTATACTACTCTTGAGCTTCGTATGAAGTGCGGTGTAGGTAAGTGCGGAAGATGTAACGTGGGCGCAAAGTACGTATGTAAGGACGGCCCTGTATTCAGATGCGATGAGCTTGAAGAGCTGCCCAGCGAGTATTAAAGGAGAAAACAGATGGAAAAGACAGTAAATATATTTCTTTTCGGTAAAAAGTATGAGGTTCCTGAAAACCTTACTATTATGACCGCTATGGAATATGCCGGATATCAGCTCGTTCGTGGATGCGGATGCAGAAACGGCTTCTGCGGTGCTTGTGCTACTATTTACCGAATCAAGGGCGACAAGGAGCTTCACGCTTGCCTTGCTTGCCAGACAAAGGTTGAGGACAATATGTATATTGCAACTCTGCCTTTCTTCCCCCTCGTAAAAGAGGTTTACAACATTAATGAAATTCCCGTAAACGAAACCGTGATGATGCAGCTTTATCCCGAGATTTATGCCTGCATCGGCTGTAATGCTTGTACCAAGGCCTGCACACAGGGTCTTAACGTTATGCAGTACATTGCTTATGCACAGCGCGGTGATTTCGAGAAGTGTGCAGAGGAGTCCTTTGATTGCGTTATGTGTGGCGTTTGCTCCTCCAGATGTCCTGCGGGCATTTCTCATCCCCAGGTTGCTATGCTTGCCAGAAGAATCAACGGTAAGTATCTTGCTCCTGGCTGTGGTCACCTTGAGGATCGCGTAAAAGAGATTAAAGACGGTGATTTCAATGAGCTTATCGAGGCACTTATGCAGAAGCCTATTGCCGAGATGAAAGAGCTCTATAATAACCGCGACATAGAAAAGTAAAGGAGGAAAAGCCTATGTATTCTGAACAGTTTAAGGAATCTCTTGCACTCGTTGAGGCAGCAAGAGAGAAGAACATTGCTCTCGAGCCTACCCGTATGACAGCAGAGCAGAAGGAAACAGTGCTTTCTTCCTTCCATCCCGACTATAAGGCGGATGAATTCTCTGTGCTTGAAATCGGCCCTAACAAGGGTGACAAGGTTCCCAAGGAGCTTGCGGAGATTCTTCAGGCACACAGCCGTATTACAAAGGACAGTGTTTGTCTTGATAACCCCGACTATGAGACCGACGTGCTTATCATCGGTGGCGGTGGAGCAGGTGCTTCTGCTGCTATCGAGGCTCACGAGGCAGGTGCAAGCGTTATGGTTGTTACCAAGCTTCGTATGGGTGATGCAAACACTATGATGGCAGAGGGCGGTATTCAGGCGGCAGATAAGCCTAATGACTCTCCTGCTATCCATTTTGTTGATGCATTCGGTGGCGGTCACTTTGCTGCAAAGAGAGAGCTTCTCTCCAAGCTTGTTTGTGATGCTCCCGAGGCTATCCAGTGGCTCAGCAGCCTTGGTGTTGAATTTGACAAGGAGGCTGACGGTACAATGGTTACCACTCACGGTGGCGGTACCTCCCGTAAGCGTATGCATGCTGCGAAGGATTACTCCGGTGCAGAGATTATGAGAACACTTCGCGATGAGGTGTACAACCGTAAGATTCCTGTTGTTGATTTTACAGCTGCTATCGAGCTTATTCTTGACGAGCAGGGCAATGCCGCAGGTGCAGTTCTTATGAATATGGAGACTAAGGAGCTTCTCGTTGCAAAGGCAAAGACCGTTGTTATTGCAACAGGTGGTGCAGGTAGAATGCATTACCAGGGATTCCCCACATCCAACCACTACGGTGCTACCGCCGACGGTCTTGTTCTCGGCTACCGCGCAGGTGCAAAGCTTCTTTACGCAGAGACCCTTCAGTACCATCCTACCGGTGTTGCTTTCCCCGAGCAGATCTTCGGTGCTCTCGTTACCGAGAAGGTTCGTTCGCTTGGTGCAAAGCTTGTTAACAAGAACGGTGAGGTATTTATGCATCCTCTCGAGACACGTGACGTAACTGCTGCTTCTATCATTCGTGAGTGCTCCGAGCGCTCTAACGGTATTGACTGTGGCAACGGCAACGGCGTTTGGCTCGATACTCCCATGATCGAGAAGATCGGTGGTGAGGGAACTATTATGAAGAGAATCCCTGCTATGTGGAGAATGTTTGAAAAGTATGGCATTGACATTCGTTATGAGCCCATTCTTGTGTATCCCACTCTACATTACCAGAACGGCGGTCTTGACATAAATGCTAACTGTATGACAACTAATGTTGACAATTTGTTCGTTGCAGGTGAGGCTGTAGGCGGTATTCATGGTAAAAACAGACTTATGGGTAACTCTCTTCTTGACATTATCGTATTCGGTAGAAGTGCAGGTAAGAATGCCGCCGCTACCGCTAAGAATGTAAAGGTTGGCAAGCTTACTCTTGATCACGTAGAGAAGTTTGAGAAGGAAATTGCCGATGCAAAGATTAATACCGATCTTGTATCTCCCAAGCTTCTTCCCAACTACACAAAGCAGAAAAACATTTAAGAATAGGAGTATATAAAAATGGACATTATCGTTGACTTGTTTGAAGCGCTGACTATATTCTGCTTCGGACTCTCTTGGCCCATCTCTATTCGCAAGTCTTACGTTTCCAGAACCGCAAAGGGTAAGAGCCTTTTCTTCGAGGTATTCCTTCTTATCGGTTACGCGTTTGGTATCGCTCGTAAGATAATTCAGGTTGCAGTTATGGGAAGTAGCGGCTTCATCTTCTTCCTCAGCTTCTTCTTCTATGTTCTAAACTTCATAGAGATATCTATTGACGTAGGACTCTACTTCCGCAACACCAAGCTCGACAAGGCAAGAGAAGCCGGCGAGAACGTTTAATTATTAAATTCAAAAATAAAAAATAAATTTAAAAGGAGAAACTTTTAAAATGAGCAAACTTGATCTTACAAAGTATGGCATTACCGGTACTACCGAGATTGTCTACAACCCCTCTTACGAGGAGCTGTTCCAGGCAGAAACCGACCCCACCCTTGAGGGCTATGAAAAGGGTCAGCTTACCGAGCTTGGCGCTGTTAACGTTATGACAGGTATCTACACCGGCCGTTCTCCTAAGGATAAGTTCATCGTTATGGATGATACCTCCAAGGATACTGTTTGGTGGACCTCTGATTCCTTCAAGAACGATAACAAGCCCGCATCTGTTGAGGCTTGGAATGCTTGCAAGGAGCTTGCAATGGCACAGCTCTCTAACAAGAAGCTCTATGTTATGGACCTCTTCTGCGGTACTAACAAGGATTCCCGTATGGCTATCCGTTTCGTAATGGAGGTTGCTTGGCAGGCACACTTCGTAAAGAATATGTTCATCACTCCCACTGCGGAGGAGCTTGAGAACTTCAAGCCTGATTTCGTTGTTTACAACGCATCTAAGGCAAAGGTAGAGAACTACAAGGAGCTTGGTCTTAATTCCGAGACCGCTGTTCTCTTCAACCTTACCTCTCGTGAGCAGGTTATTCTTAATACCTGGTACGGCGGTGAGATGAAGAAGGGTATGTTCTCTATGATGAACTACTACCTTCCTCTTAACGGCATGGCTTCCATGCACTGTTCCTCCAACACCGATATGAACGGTGAGAACACCGCACTCTTCTTCGGTCTTTCCGGTACTGGTAAGACCACTCTTTCCACCGACCCCAAGCGTCTCCTTATCGGTGACGACGAGCACGGCTGGGATGATGAGGGTGTGTTCAACTTTGAGGGCGGCTGCTATGCAAAGGTTATCAACCTCGATAAGGATTCTGAGCCCGACATCTATAACGCGATCAAGAGAAATGCTCTTCTTGAGAACGTTACCGTTGACGCAAACGGTGTTTGCGACTTCGCAGACGGCTCTGTAACCGAGAACACTCGTGTTTCTTACCCCATCAATCACATTGAGAAGATCGTTCGTCCCGTTTCCAAGGGTCCTGATGCAAAGAACGTTATCTTCCTTTCCGCTGATGCATTCGGCGTACTTCCTCCTGTTTCTATCCTTACTCCCGAGCAGGCTAAGTACTACTTCCTCTCTGGCTTCACCTCTAAGCTCGCAGGCACCGAGCGCGGCATTACCGAGCCTACTCCTACATTCTCTGCTTGCTTTGGTGCAGCATTCCTTGAGCTTCATCCCACCAAGTACGGTGAGGAGCTTGTAAAGAAGATGGAGAAGTCCGGTGCAAAGGCTTATCTTGTAAACACCGGTTGGAACGGTACTGGCAAGCGTATTTCTATTAAGGATACTCGTGGCATCATTGACGCAATTCTCGATGGCTCCATCCTTAAGGCTGATACCAAGCAGATTCCTTACTTCGACCTCGCTGTTCCCACCGCACTTCCCGGTGTTGATAGCGGAATTCTCGATCCTCGCGACACCTATGCTGACGCATCCGAGTGGAATAAGAGAGCAGAGGATCTCGCAGCTCGTTTCATTAAGAACTTTGCTAAGTACACCGGCAACGATGCAGGCAAGGCTCTTGTTGAGGCTGGTCCTAAGATTTAATTTTACATTCCCCGTAAAAAAAGCAGGGCATTACGCCCTGCTTTTTGCTTTATTTATTTTTTTGGATCAACTAATCCAAGACGCTTTGCTGCTTCCTCACGCATCTTGTATTTCAGGATTTTTCCTGCTGCGTTCATAGGGAAGCTTGTAACAAACTCAATGTATTTCGGTACCTTATGACGAGCCATACTCGCCTTGATATAGTCGGTCATTTCCTTGACGGTAACACTACCTGGTTCCTTCAAGATAATGCAAGCCATAATTTCCTCGCCGTACTTTTCATCGGGTACGCCGATAACCTGCACGTCCTTAGTCTGTGGGTGAGTATAGATAAATTCCTCTATCTCCTTAGGATAGATATTCTCGCCGCCGCGGATAATCATATCCTTAAGACGTCCAGTGATTCTGTAATTGCCGTTTTCATCGCAGGAGGCAAGGTCACCGGAATGGAGCCAACCCTCATCATCAACGGTTTCCTTAGTGGCCATAGGCATTTTATAATAGCCCTTCATGGTATTGTAGCCCTTTGCACAGAATTCACCGTTTTCGCCAGGGCCTACCTCCTCGCCTGTTTCGGGATTAATTATCTTACAGCGAACGTGGGGGAAGGCATAGCCTACAGTTTCAGTACGAACATCGAGAGGATCGGTCCAGGAGCTCATAGTATTACCGGGAGCACACTCTGTCTGGCCGTAAACACTGACGATGCCTGTCATATTCATCTCGTTTGGATCTGCTGCGCGACGCATCAGGTCTGCAGGACAGCCTGCACCGGCCATTATTCCTGTTCTCATATGAGAAAAATCGGTTTTTCGGTAACTGGGATGATTAAACATAGCAATAAACATTGTAGGAACACCGTTGAAGCAGGTGATTTTCTCCTGACTGATGCAGGCAAGAGAGGACCTAGCCGAGAAATAGGGCATAGGGCACATAGTTGTTCCGTGGGTCATTGATGAGGTCATAGAAAGGGTCATGCCAAAGCAATGGAACATAGGCACCTGTATCATCATACGGTCTGCGGTAGAAAGTCCCATACGGTCACCGATACATTTACCGTTGTTTACAACGTTGTAGTGGGTAAGCATTACACCCTTAGGGAAGCCTGTAGTGCCTGAGGTATATTGCATATTACATACGTCACTGGGACGTACAGAAGCCGCCATTCTTGCGACCTGCTCCGAGCTTACAAGCTTGTATCTTGCCATAGCCTCGTCAAATGTAAGGCAACCCGCCTGCTTAAATCCAACCGTAATAACATTTCTGAGGAAGGGAAGTCTTTTAGCGTGAAGCGGCTCGCCAGGTGTATTATCCTTTATTTCGGGACAAAGCTCGTTTATTATCTGCTGATAATCCGAGTCAAGACATTTGTCGATCATAACGAGGGTATGGGTGTCCGACTGACGGAGCAGATATTCTGCCTCGTGAATTTTGTATGCTGTATTTACCGTTACCAGAACAGCACCGAGCTTAACGGTTGCCCAGAAGCTGATGTACCAAGCGGGAAGATTTGTTGCCCAAACAGCAACCTTAGAGCCCGCCTTGACTCCGAGAGAAACCAAGGCTCTTGCAAACCTATCTACATCCTCGCGAAATTGGGCGTAAGTACGTGTGTAGTCAAGCGTGGTATACTTGAAGCAGAGCTGATCAGGAAACTCCTCTGCAACCCTGTCAAGAACTTGAGAGAACGTGAGATTTATAAGCTCATCCTTTTTCCATATATACTGACCTGTACCGTCGTGATTGAAGTAGAGCTTCTTCTTCATATCCCTCGTTGAGTCAAATCGGGACATATAGTTGATAAAATATGGGAATATAATCTCAGGGTCCTGAAGATCCTCAAGCCACTCGGGCTTCCACTCAAGAGAGATAAAATCATCATAGTTTACCGAGGAAAGGGCGCGCATAACGTCATCGATAGGCATACTTCCTTCGCCGATAAGCTGATAAATTCCGTTGTCATCGGAATCGCGCAAATGAACGTGCTTAACGTAGCAACCAAGATTTTTTATAGTGGTGTCTGCCGACTCGCCATTATCTCTATAGGGGTGCTGAATGTCCCAGAGAACAGCAAGATTGTCGCTGGCAAAGCGGTCAAGTATATTTCTAAGCCTTGCGGTGTCGGAATATATACCGCTGGTTTTTACAAGGAGGCAAACACCGATTTTCTCGGCATAAGATACAAGCGAGGAAAGGGAAGAATGCACAGTATTTTCATCATTGTTAAGTGCACAAACTACAACATAAGACACGCGAGCATCGTAGGCAATGTCCATAAGCCCCTTTATGCTGTCTAATACTTCTTCTCCTAAAGAAATATCGAGCGATGTGTCAAGGCAAGGAATAGTAATTTGCTTTTCTCTTAAGCTGCGAACGGTGGCAGCAATATTATATTTATGGAAGGGCCCTCCCTTGTCGGTGAGGTAAGTGAAGTCCTGAAGATTATATACCTCAACACCGCTAAAGCCTATATCCTGAGCTGTCTGCAGCATTTCTTCAAAGGTTAATCCCTTCCAACCGCGTGTGGAAAAGGAAAGCTTCATTCCATATCCTCCTCATAAATGATTTTGTTGAGTGCGCTAAGATATGCCTGAATACCTGCGCCAACGATATCGGTGGAAATGCCTCGGCCGGAGAAGACCTTTGCTCCCGCACGGAGCTTAACCACGGTCTGACCCATAGCCTCGCGCCCCTCCGTAACTGCTTGAAGCTGGAAATCGTCGAGCTCGTAGTGACATCCTGCGATGTTTTCGATAGCCTTAAATGCGGCATCGATAGATCCGTCACCAATGTATACACCTTCAACAGGCTCTCCGTTTTTAAGAAGCTTGATGTGGGCGGTAGCGGAAATAGTGTTTCCAGAGGTGATTACGTATGTGTCAAGCTTGTAGGTAGGAGGCACCTGCATTGCAGAGGATGCAACAATGGCATCCAGCTCCTTAAGTCCTACCTTTTCTTTCTTTTCGGCAATCTGCTTAAATGCGGTGTAAACCTTTATTTCATCTTCCTCAGAGAGCTCGTAGCCAAGCTTGGTTACGGCCATAATTATCGCATTCTTATTGTCGTTAAGAGTGAGGAAAATATCGTCTTCACAAGCCTCACCGCAAACGGCTAGAGACATCTTTTTATCTGCCTGACAAATTTTTCCTATCTGGTCAATGATTCTTGTAAGCTGGGTGGTATTAATATTACTGTATGCACCGATAGTGTCGGATTTTGCCGCAAGGATTCGTGCGATGTTTTCAAGTGAAAGCATTCCAAGGGGATACGCCGCAACACATATTTGACTGACACCTTGATTAACAGCCGAAATAGCACATGCCTCAGCCATAGAAATAGCATTGGAGCAGCAGATTCCGAGTGTAACATTCTTAAGCTCGGGGAGATTTCTATACTGAAGAGCAATAAAGTCAGCAAGCTCGTCAGGGAACATAGCTCCTGCACTGTCGCAGATGGTTACAATTGTCGCACCTGCATTTATAGCAGTCTTGATAGCCTTAGTAAGATACTCCTGCTCGCTTCTTGTAGCGTCGGCGGCAATAAACTCGACCTCGGGGCAGAGAGACGAACATTTAGCAACGGCTTCGCCGATATCGTCTATCATTGCATCAGGCTTTTTATGGAAAAGATATTCTACCTGTACCGAGCTGGTGGGTGCACACACCTGAAGTCTGGGATGCTTTGCCTGCTTTACGGCAGACCATACCATATCGATATTATCACCGTTCATCTGAACAGGAACAGCAACAGTACTGTTATTAACTATTGTAGCAATCGATTTTATTCTTAGCGAATCAATGCGAGGATTATCAATGCCTTCGAGCTCAATAATATCTACTCCAAGCTTATCAAGCATTTTGGACAACTCGATTTTTTCCTTAAAGGACAAACCAAATCCCTCGGAAATCTGTTTCATTGTTGCATCGCTTATTTTGATCTGCTTCATATATACTGTTTCCTTTCAGATTAACTAAACAAAAAAGCCCCAAAGCCTACTTTACGGCTCAGGGACGAAATGATTCGCGGTACCACCCTGATTATCCCCCTTGAAGGGAAATCACTCTTCAGCCTCAAACAAGGCTATGCCATGTAACGGTGGCTGCCGGGTCTAATTACTTGCTTTCGCTTTGACGAGACCGACTCGGGAAGGAGAATGCTAAAACCGTCCGTATCGGCTTACACCAACCGCCGACTCTCTGCAACATATGATAATAGCATATTTTCCGTCATTGTCTTTAAAATGGTTATTTATATGCATACATTAAACCATTAAAGTTGCCGTTTGTCAAGGGCATTTGAAAAAAACGATAAACCTTGTTTATTTTTAATAAAAAACGAGCTTCAAATTTGTGAATTTAAACAATAAAAAAATGTTTGACTTTTTGATACTCTTGTGATAAAATATCTTTATAAAAACTATGACGAAGACGGTACGGTAAATAAGCTTTCAGAGAGTTGGCGTGTGGTGCGAGCCAACAGCTTGTAGCCATTGTACCCATCACTTCCGAGTTGAAGGCCTGAGCAATTTTTGTTAGGGTCTTTCGTTGCCCGCGTTAAGGGATAGGACTTGTTGGAGTCTAAAGTGGCGCATGACGCAAATTGAGTGGTACCGCGGGTATAGTTGCTCGTCTCAAGAAATTATTTCTTGGGGCGTTTTTTGTTTTTTTGCTCCAAGGATAAGCGAGGAGGACAAAGCTATGAATAATCAATCTAATACTAATCATCTCGAAAGGATCGCGCTTCGAATTAGAGAGATGCGAGAGATTCTCGGTTATACTACAGTACAGATGGCCGAGCTCACCGACCTTACAGAGGAAACATATATATCCTATGAGTCCGGATTGGTTGACCTTCCTTTCACATTTATGCACAAGTGTGCACAGGTGTACGGCATAGAGATTACAGATATACTTGAGGGACATAGTGCAAAGCTTAGCGGTTATACCATTACCAGAAAGGGTGAGGGACTTATTACCGCTAGTGAGGATGGTATTACCATTCAGGATATGGCGCCCCTTTTCCGTAACAAGCTTGCAACACCCTATTGGGTAACATATGAATATTCAGAAGAGCTTCAAACTCTTCCTATTAATACAGTAACACACGCAGGTCAGGAGTTTGACCTGGTGCTTAAGGGCGCTATGCGAATTCGCATTGGCGATCGCGAGGAAATTCTTCGCGCAGGAGATAGCATCTTCTTCAAGTCGTCGACCCCCCACGGTATGATTGCCATTGACGGTGCGGACTGTGTATTCCTTGCGATGGTTATGGCCAGCGACAGCACCGACCAGCCTATGTACATCGGTGACGTTGAGCGTAAGGTGTCTAGCAGACCTCTTCTTTGTGAGAGATTCATTAAGCCCGTTGAGGATGAGAATGGCTGCCTAGTTGACGTTAAGTACTTCAACGAGGACAAGTATAACTTTGCATTCGACACAGTTGACGAGATTGCCCGTAAATATCCCGAAAAGACGGCTATGGTTCACATTTCCAATGATATGACCGAGCGTAGATTTACCTTTAAGGACATCAAGGAGGCCTCCTCCCAAAGTGCAAATTACTTTAAGTCGCTTGGAATTAAGCGCGGTGACAGAGTTATGCTCGTCCTTAAGAGACATTATCAGTTCTGGTTTGCGATTCTCGGCCTTCACAAGCTTGGTGCAATTGCAATTCCTGCAACAAATCAGCTGGTTGAGCATGATTTCAGCTATCGCTTTAAGGCGGCAGGCGTAAGTGCAATCCTTTGTACCGCAGACGGTGACACAGCTCATCAGGCTGAGCTTGCTGAGGCTCATAGCGAGCTTTCCTTGACCAAGATCATCGTTGGAGGTGATAGGGAAGGATGGCACAGCTTTGATAATGAGTACGGTCTTTTCAGCCGTAGATTTGTTCGTGAGCAGGACGCTCCCTGCGGTAACGATCCTATGCTGATGCTCTTTACGTCGGGTACTACAGGCTATCCCAAAATGGCTATGCATTCCTACAAATATGCTCTCGGCCATTACGTTACTGCAAAATATTGGCATCTTTGTCAGCAGGACGGACTTCACTTCACAATTTCCGAGACCGGATGGGGTAAGGCTCTTTGGGGCAAGCTCTACGGTCAGTGGCTCTGCGAGGGCGGAATATTTACATACGACTTCGACAGATTTGATTCTGCCAAGATACTTCCTATGTTTGCCAAGTACGGCATAACTACCTTCTGCGCACCTCCTACAATGTACAGAATGCTTATTAAACAGGACCTCAGTCATTACGATCTTTCAAGTATTCGTCACGCAACTACGGCAGGCGAAGCACTTAACCCCGAGGTGTTCTACAGATTTGAGAAGGCTACAGGCCTCCGTATAGCAGAGGGCTTCGGTCAGACAGAGATGACACTCGGTATTGCTAACCTGTTCGGAACTCAGCTTAAGCCCGGTGCGATGGGTAAGCCTGTTCCGGGATACGGTATTGATATTGTTGATGCAGATGGCAATCCTGTAGCAGACGGTGTAAACGGTGAGATCGTTATCAGAACTAATCCTAAAGAAAAGCCCGGCGTATTCCTCGGCTACTATCTTAACGAGGAAGCAACTAATAACGTTTGGCACGACGGTCTTTATCATACAGGTGATCTTGCTTGGCGAGATGAGGATGGATATTATTGGTATGTTGGACGTGCTGATGACGTCATCAAGTCCTCGGGATATCGAATCGGTCCCTTCGAGATCGAGTCCACCATTATGGAGCTTCCTTACGTTCTTGAGTGCGGTGTATGTGCTGCACCCGATGAGGTAAGGGGACAGGTTGTTAAGGCTTGTATAGTTCTTGTTAACGGTGTAGACGCCAACGAGGCACTTAAGACCGAAATTCAGAATTATGTAAAGCACCGTACTGCTCCCTATAAATATCCCAGAATTGTTGAATTCCGCAAGGAGCTTCCCAAGACCATCAGCGGAAAAATTATGAGAAATAAGCTTTAACATTTTTAGTTGTAATTCCATTGTAACATTATCATTTTGATAAAACCCATACGAGGTGGACTGATTATGAACCAAATGAAAGAAAAAATGAATCAAATAGCGGCTCGTATAAAGGAGCTTCGTATAATAACGGGTCTTTCTGTGCAAGAGATGGCTTCACGCACAGGTATTACCGTTGAAGAGTACGAGCAGTGCGAGGCAGGTAATAGAAATTTAACCGTAGCCTTCCTTTATCATTGTGCACTTAATTTTGGTGTCGACCTCGGTGATATTCTTGAGGGTAAGAGCCCCAAGCTTCGTCAGTATGCTTTGACGCGCAGAGGCGGCGGACAGCGCATTGAGGAGGCCCATAATATGATAGGCTTCAACCTTGCATCCGAGTTCCGTAACCGTATCGCACTTCCTCTTTATATGGAGCTTAATTATAACGGTGACGAAGAGACTATTGATCTTGTTACACATGAGGGTCAGGAGTGTGACATCGTTATCAAAGGTCATATGAAGATACGCATCGGTGACAACACCGAAATCTTAGGACCGGGTGACTGTATTTACTTCGACTCTGGCACACCTCACGGTATGATTGCCGTTAACGGTGAGGATTGCTCCTTCTATGCAATTGTACTTAGAAACCAGGCTGCAAGAGTTGGTGAGGTGGAGGCCGTTCCGTCGGTTGCTACCAAGCGTAATATTGACAACTCCACGGGCCGTATTTATATGGATTTCATTACTCCCACCGAGGAGGACGGAGTCCTTAAAAAAATTGACTTTAAGAACGAGGATAAGTTCAACTTTGCCTTTGATGTTGTGGATGCACTCGGTAAACGTAAGCCTGACAAGCTGGCTATGCTTCACGTCAGTGAGGATGGCACAGAGCATCGATTCACCTTCAAGGATATGCAGAGGGAGTCGGCAAGAGCCGCAAACTACTTCAAATCTCTTGGCATCAAGCGCGGCGACCGCGTTATGCTGGTTCTTAAGCGTCATTATCAGTTCTGGTTCTCGATTCTTGGATTACATAAGCTGGGAGCTATTGCCATTCCTGCACCCAATCAGCTTCTTGAAAAGGATTTCAAATATAGATTTGAGGCAGGAAAAATCAAGGCGATACTTTGTACAGCTGACGGTGAAGTTGCATCTGCGGCAGAGGCTGCTGCTGAAAGCACAGATGTTGTTCACAAGATTCTTGTAGGTGGTAGCCGCGAGGGATGGCATAACTTTGATGAGGAGTACAGTCTTTTCAGTAGCCATTATGCTCGCACAGCCGATGCTCCTTGCGGAAACGATCCTATGCTGATGTTCTTTACATCGGGTACATCGGGCTATCCCAAGATTGCAGCGCATAACTATAAATATCCCCTCGGTCACTTCATAACCGCAAAATATTGGCATCAGGTAAACCCTGATGGATTGCACTTTACCATATCTGATACCGGCTGGGCAAAGGCACTGTGGGGCAAGCTTTACGGTCAGTGGCTCTGTGAGGCGGCTACCTTCGTCTATGATTTTGACAGATTTAATCCCGAAAATATTTTCCCGCTCTTTGCAAAGTATGGCATAACCACCTTCTGTGCACCTCCTACAATGTACAGAATGCTTATTAAGAAAGATCTTTCAAAGTACGATCTTTCTTCTGTTGAGCACGCTTCTACAGCAGGTGAGGCTCTTAATCCTGAGGTGTACCGTCAGTTTGAGAAGAGCACGGGACTTAAGATTATGGAGGGCTTTGGCCAATCCGAAAGCACTCTTATCATTGGTAATCTCGCAGGTGAAAGCCACAAAATGGGCTCTATGGGTAGACCCGTTCCTCTTTACAAGATTCGCCTTCTTAACAGTGATGGTGAGGAGGTTGCCCGTGGTGAAAGCGGCGAGATTTGTATCGATATTTCCGAGGGACTTCCTTGCGGCCTTGCCTATGCTTATGAGGCAAATGAGCAGGCTACAGCTGAAACCTGGCGCGATGGTTATTATCATACAGGCGACGTTGCTTGGATGGATGAGGACGGCTTCCTTTGGTACGTTGGCCGTGTGGACGATGTTATTAAGTCCTCGGGCTACCGTATTGGACCCTTTGAAATTGAGAACGTTATCATGGAGCTTCCTTGCGTTCTTGAGTGCGGCGTTTCCGCTGCACCCGATGAGGTTAGAGGTCAGGTTGTAAAGGCTAGCATAGTTCTTGTTTCTGGCCAGGAGGGTAACGATGAGCTTAAGAAGGAGATTCAGAACTACGTTAAATCCAAGACTGCTCCTTATAAGTACCCCAGAATTATCGAATTCCGCGATAGCCTTCCTAAGACATCGAGCGGAAAAATTATCAGAAAACAGCTTTAAAGCAAATTTTGATTTGCATTATATAGCAAATATCAATGAATATGAATACAGATTGTAAAAGATTAACCCTCTTTGCAGGTCATTACGGTAGTGGCAAAACTAATATTGCCGTCAATTATGCCTTTAAGCTTGCTGAGGAGGGAAAGCAGGTTTGCATTGCCGACCTTGATATTGTAAACCCATATTTCAGAACAAAGGATAGCGAAAAGGAGCTTGCCGAGGCAGGAATTCGCTTGGTCTCTCCTAAATTCGCTAACAGCAACGTAGATCTTCCGGCCCTTCCCGCAGAGAGCTACAGACTTGTTCAGGATAAATCCACTTATGGTATTATGGATATCGGTGGTGATGACAGAGGAGCCTATGCTCTTGGCAGATACGCAGATGCCATTAAGGCAGAGAATAACTATCGTATGGCATTTGTAGTAAATTGCTACCGTCCTCTCACGTCTACGGTAGAGGATACCGTAGAAATTATGAGGGAGATTGAGAGTGCCTGTGGACTTAAGTTCACCTGCATTGTCAACAACTCTAATCTTGGCGAAGAAACTGTGGCAGAAACACTTCTTGCTTCTCTTGATTTTGTCAAGAAATTGAGCGAGGTCACAGGACTCGAGCTTTGGATGCATACGGCTGTGTCTGAGGTGGCAGATAAGCTGCCCCAGCTTCCAATTATGCCGATGAAATTGCAAAAGAAAATTTTTTGATCCTTCGGAATAGTGTATGTGCTATTTTTGTAAGGTTCGATAAGGAGAAAACAAATGGCAAAGGTAACCTTTAATACAGATATGTGCAAGGGCTGCGGACTCTGCGTTGATGCCTGTCCGAAGAAATGCCTTGCAATTGCAGAGGATAAGCTTAATCAGAAGGGCTATTCTCCTGCTTATATGCAGGATGAGGAAAAATGTATCGGATGCGCATTCTGTGCAACTATGTGTCCCGACTGCATAATCACTGTTGAAAAGTAAGGAGATTGTTATGGCAGATAGAATATTAATGAAGGGCAATGAGGCGATTGCAGAGGCTGCGATTCGTGCAGGTTGCCGTCACTATTTCGGTTATCCCATTACTCCCCAGACAGAGATTGCTGCTTATATGGCGAAGAAGATGCCTAAGATTGGCGGTGTATTTCTTCAGGCGGAGAGTGAGATAGCATCTATAAATATGGTTTACGGTGCTGCTGCGGCAGGTATGAGAGTTATGACATCCTCCTCCAGCCCCGGAATTTCGCTCAAAGCAGAGGGACTTAGCTACATAGCAGGCTCTGATATTCCTGCACTTGTTGTTAACGTGCAGCGCGGAGGTCCCGGTCTTGGCGGTATCCAGCCTTCTCAGTCGGACTATTTCCAGGCTACCAAGGGCGGTGGTCACGGTGATTACCGTATGATCGTTCTTGCTCCTGCATCTGTTCAGGAGATGGCAAGCCTTACTATCAAGGGATTTGACCTTGCTGATAAGTACCGTATGACCGCTATGATCCTCGCAGACGGAACAATAGGACAGATGATGGAGCCCATCACCTTTGAGGATGAGGAGATTAAGACCTATGAAAAGCCTTGGGCTCTTACAGGTACAGAAGGGAAACGCCCTCATAACGTGGTAAATTCTCTTTATCTTAAGCCCGATGAGCTTGAGAAAAAGAACTTTGAGCGTTATGAAAAATATGCCGAGGTAGAGAAGAATGAGGCAATGTGGGAGGAATATATGATGGAGGACGCAGAGATCTGCGTTGTGGCCTTCGGTATTGCTGCCCGTGTTGCAAAGAATGCTGTTGTTATGGCAAGAAATGAGGGTATTAAGGTTGGCCTTATTCGACCCATCACCCTTTGGCCTTTCCCTAATGCGGCATTTGAAAAAACAGAAAATGTAAAGGCCTTCGTGTCGGTGGAGCTCAGCATGGGCCAGATGATCGAGGATGTAAAGCTTGCTACAGGATGCAAAAAGCCCGTTTCTCTTTGCAACCGCTGCGGCGGTATGATTCCTTCTCCCGACGAGGTTCTTGAGGCTATAATAAACGCAGGGAAAGGAGTTAACTGATAATGGCTATTGTATTTGAAAAACCTAAATCCCTGACCGATGTCCCCTTCCATTATTGTCCCGGATGTCCCCATGGCATTATTCACCGTCTGGTAGCCGAGGTTATTGACGAGCTTGGTATCGAGGGCAAGGCTATCGGTGTTGCTCCTGTTGGCTGTGCCGTTATGGCTTATGACTATTTTGCCTGTGATATGATTGAGGCTGCTCATGGTAGAGCACCTGCGGTTGCTACTGGTATCAAACGTTGCCGTCCCGATAACATCGTATTTACATATCAGGGTGACGGTGACCTTGCCTCTATCGGTATGGCAGAGACCGTTCATTCGGCCGCTAGAAACGAAAAAATTACCGTTATATTTGTTAATAACGCAATCTACGGTATGACAGGTGGACAGATGGCTCCCACCAGCCTTCCCGGTCAGGTTACACAGACCTCTCCCTACGGTCGTGACGTAAATCATTGTGGCTGGCCTATTCGTGTCAGCGAGATGCTTGCTACCCTTGAGGGACCCGAGTATATTGCACGTGTTGCGGTTAACAACGTAAAAAATGTAAAGAATGCAAAGAAGGCTATTAAGCGCGCCTTCGAAAATCAGATAAACGGAAAGGGCTTCTCGCTTGTAGAGGTTGTTTCCGCCTGTCCCACCAACTGGGGTATGACTCCTAAAAAGGCGCTTGAATGGGTAGAGAGCGATATGCTTCCTTACTATCCCATCGGTGTTTACAAGGACAGAAGTGGGGAGGAAAAGTAAAATGAAAACTACACAGATTCTTATCGCAGGATTTGGCGGTCAGGGCATTCTCTTCTCGGGCAAATTTCTTGCTTACAAGGGACTTATGGAGGATATTCAGGTATCCTGGCTTCCTTCCTACGGCCCCGAGATGCGTGGTGGAACAGCGAACTGCAACGTTATCCTCTCGGATGATCCTGTAGGCTCGCCTATTATCACAAATCCTGACGTTCTTATTGCCATGAACCTTCCTTCACTTCAGAAATATGTTAACTCGGTTGTAAGAGGTGGACAGATTTACGTTGATTCCTCTCTTATCGATGCAAGGGTGGAGAGAGATGATGTAAGTGTATTTTATATTCCCGCTACTCAGTTAGCAAAGGAAAACGGCATCGGCACACTTGCCAATATGATTATCGTCGGACATTTTCTTGAGAATAATCCTAATATGTCCTTTGACGGTGTAGACAATGTTGTCGATAAGCTTGTGCCTCCTGCAAAGGCGGCACTCAAGGAGCTTAATATGAAGGCTCTTACTCTTGGAAAGAATTATAAAGCATAAAATTAGTTTATATATTAAGGAGAAAAAACTATGAACGCAATGACAGAAATGAGCATTTACCGTCACGAAAAGGTTTTGTTCGTAAATAATGAAAAGGCAGGCCTTAAGGCGATTATTGCAATCCACAATACCAATCTCGGTCCCGCAATCGGCGGTTGCCGTCTTTTCCCCTACACATCCTACGACGATGCACTCTTTGACGTTCTTCGACTTTCCAGAGGTATGTCCTACAAGAATGCTGTTGCAGGTCTTGCACACGGCGGTGCAAAGGGTGTTATTATCGCTGATCCCTCCCAGAAGACCGATGCAATGTTTGAGGCTTTTGCTGAGGCTGTAAATAATCTTGGTGGCGATTACATTACCGCGGAGGACGTAAATACCACCTGCGACGATGCTATGGTTATGCTTCGTAAGACCAAGCATATCTGCGGTCTTCCCATGAACAGCGGCGACCCCTCTCCCTTTACCGCACGTGGTGTATGGCAGGGAATTAAGGCTACCGCAAAGGTTGTTCTCGGCACCGATTCTCTTGACGGACTTACTATTGCTGTACAGGGTCTTGGTAAGGTTGGCTATGACCTTTGCCGTCTCCTTCATAATAGCGGTGCAAAGCTTATCGTTGCAAACCGTACTAACAAGGAAATTGCTCTTCGCGCAGCAGAGGAGTTTGGCGCTATCGTAGTTCCCACCAATGAGATCTACAGCCAGAAGTGCGATATCTTCTCTCCCAATGCTATGGGTGCTATCATCAATTCTACCACTATTCCTATGCTTAACTGTAAGGCAGTAGCAGGTGGCTCTAACAACCAGATTCTTGACGATGCCTCCGGTCTTGCACTTAAGGCACGTGGAATTTACTACGCACCCGACTTCGTAATCAATGGCGGTGGTGTTATCAACGCCGCGGCAGAGGTTGACGGTCCTTATAATAAGGAAGCAGTTCTTAAGAAGGTTGACAACATCTACAATACCGTTGAGCAGATCCTTCTTGAATCCAAGGCTACCGGCGAGCCCGAGGGCGTTATTGCCAACAGACTTGGCGAGGCTATTATCTACGGCTGATATGTATTACAGGACGGATTTCACTCCGTCCTGTTTTTTTGTAAATTTAAAAGTGCCGAGCATTCACTCGGCACCTTTTTTATTTTGCGATTTTGAAAATGGAAAGGAAGGAATCAGCTAAAAATTAGCCGTTATTCTTGATGGAGTTCTCATAACTCTCCACCATCTTCTTCGGAAGTGCAGAAGCAATAATAAACCGCCGAAGGTGCGTAGCAATTTTTAATTAGGAAATTTTTGTTTTATCAAGTCGTAGGATGCAGAGCATACAGGCGTATGGTCAAAGAGTACGACGAAGATAAGGCATAAATTTACAAGAAAAAATCGGTTAGGTTATTGCTTTTGCACGACGTATCTGACCACCTACGCTACCTACCTGCTTGCAGGCATTAAAAAGTGCCGAGCATCCGCTCGGCACCCCTTTTTACGAATAGTAATTGGAAATTGGAAAGGAAGATTACAGCCTAATATTAGCCGTTGTTCTTGATGGAGTTCTCATAGCTCTCCACCATCTTCTTTACCATCTGTCCACCTACACTACCTGCCTGCTTAGAGGTGAGATCACCGTTGTAACCCTGCTTAAGGTTAACACCAACCTCGTTAGCAGCCTCCATCTTAAACTTATCAAGAGCGGCTCTTGCTTCGGGAACGTTTACTTTGTTCTTAGACATAAGAATTAATCTCCTAAATTATTTAAATCTATATTAATCGAGCCCCAGGGAACTTACCCTTGCGGGCTCATTTCCTTTGACTCTGTTATTATTGTATCACCGATTCGCTGAAATATTATGTGTAAAAAATGGTAATAAACAAATTCCTATCATATTAATTATATTTATTATTATCCTTGACAAAAGGCTTGCATCTATGCTAAACTAAATAAAATTAAAAATTCCTGCCGAGGTCAAACAGGGAAGAGAAAGAATCATGAAAAAGGTTTTAGTATTTTTGATCGTTACTGTTGCTCTTTTGAGCATAACATCGTGTAATCTTATCCATACTCATAGCTTTGGCGAGTGGTCTGTAACAAAGAACCCCACCTGTACCGAGGACGGTGTTAAAACTCGTTATTGCGATTGTGGCGAAAAGAATAGCGATGTCATTCCTGCAATAGGTCATAATTACGTAGAGGGCGAATGTGCAAAATGTGTCGATGTAAAGTACTGCAAGCACGAAAATCTTGAGGTACTTTCCGGAAAAGAAGCTACTTGCATCGAGACAGGCTTGACTGATGGAAAGAAATGCTCATCTTGTGATAAGATTCTGGTTGAGCAGGAAACAATTCCCGCCTTTAATCACATCAAACGCACCTATACCGAAAAGGATGAAAACTGTAATATATATAATATTACAGTCTGCGATAGAAATAGTTGCGATTTTATGGATTGCTCCGCTACAGGTGTTGTAAATCACGCTTTTGGAGAATGGGAGCACGTCAATAGTGCCACAGGCTCTTCTTGTGGTATAGATAAGATTTATAAACGCATATGTGCAGATTGTGGGGCAACAGAAGATAGAGTTGAGCCTACGCCTGACCATAATTATAGTGTGGTTGTAATTAGCACTCATGGTTATAATTCTACAACGGGCGAAGCAACGGTTGGTGTGATTGAGTATACCTGCCAAAACACAGGATGCGACAGCATGTATTATGAGTATGAAAATCACCAATATACTCAAAGCGTAATTTCATCCACTTGTGGAGAGCAGGGCTACATGGTTAATACTTGTTCTTGTGGGCATTCTTATTGCTCAGACTTTACTGAAAAACTTCCACATACTCTCGGAGCAGATGCAACTTGTACAACTGCACAAATATGTACAAAGTGTCGTGAAATAATCAGTCCTGCACTTGGTCACATATGGGGTGAGTGGGAAGAGAGTCTCTACTCCAGTAGCTATGTAGGATGTTTATGTGAGAAGGAGACCCTTCGGGTTCGTTTTTGCAGGGAGTGCGGTGTGCAGGATGAAGAATATAACATCATTCCTGCTCCGGGACATGATTGGAAAGAAGCAACTTGTACAGATCCTAAAACCTGTCATCGTGCAGAATGTAAAGTGACTGATGGAGAACCGAAAGGACATAATTTTTCCGAATGGGTTACTGTAAAAGAAGCAACAACTACAGAAGAAGGCTTGAAGGAAAGAATTTGCATCTGTGGTGAAAAAGAAATAGAAAGCATTCCGGTTAAATATTCATTTGGTTTAAAATACACATTAAATAGCGATGAAAAAAGTTATTCTGTTATCGGTATTGGAACTTGCGATGATACAGACATCATTATCCCAGATTCATATAATGGAAGACCAGTAACGAATATAGATGAAAACGCGTTTAAAAATAATACTGCAATCAAGTATTTGTTTGCAGGTAACAACGTAATTAGTATAGGAGTATCCTCTTTTGAAGGATGTACATCACTTGAAACAATAATATTTCCAGATAATGTAATAAGCGTTGGCGACTTTGCATTTGCAAATTGTTCTTCACTTGTAGATGTACAAATTGGAAAAGGATTTAGAAATTTTCCATTAACAGCATTTTATTATTGTTTTGCTATGTCTAATATTCAAATTCATGCAGATAATCCATATTACAGTTCAAATGACGGCAATTGCTATAATAAAGAAAAAACCACACTGATAAGATACTCAGTAGGAAAAAAAGATAGTAGTTTTGTTATTCCTGATACTGTTAAAGTGATAGGTGATCAATCCTTTTACGGTGCAGCGAACCTTTTAAGTGTTACGATTTCTAATAATATTACAAGTATTGGCCATATGGCGTTTGATAATTGTATTGGACTTAGCGAAATTCACTTCGAAGGTACTGTAGCCCAGTGGAAGGTATTTGCTGAAGTTAGTGGATGGGCAGACCATGTATACAATAGTAATTTCTTCATAAAATGCAGTAACGGTGAACTTGCAAAAGATGGGTCTATTATTTATTATGATGTTGATCAACAAGGACTGGTATTCACACTTGATGCTGACGGCAAAAGTTATTCTGTGACAGATACACTAACTTGTAATAACGAGTGTGTTATTATCCCTGGAATGTATAACGGTTTACCTGTTACTTCTATTGATGGTTCCGCTTTTAATGGCTGTAGCAACATTTCTTCTATTGTCATCCCGGATACCATTGAGACTATTGGAGGGGGAGCTTTTAACGGCTGTAGCAACCTTTGCACAATTATAATTCCCAATAAAGTTAAAACTATTTATGCCGGTACTTTTGCCGGGTGTTTTAGTCTTACCTCAGTTGTAATACCTGATAGCATTACATCTATACAAGGTCTTGCTTTTGTATTCTGTTCTAGTCTTGTTGATGTATATTACACCGGAAGTGAGGAAAAGTGGGAAGAAATAGCAATTAATAGTCATGGCAATGAACATCTTACAAACGCCACCATTCATTACAACTACGTTCCCGAAAACTAAAAAACTAACGAGCCTCATTCCGAGGCTCGTTTTCTATAAAAAGAGGCAGGGAATATCCCTGCCTTTTGCGTTGTTATTGGTTGGAGGTAATTAGTAGTTGGTAAATAAGATCAAGAACATCCATATCGTTGCATTTCTTGAGATCTGATTCAATAAGCATTCTAATGTCGGGGCCGTAGTTCTCCATTTTGCAAATCGATTGAATAACCAAATTGCTTAAATATGATATAGAAAATATGGTAGTAGATAAGGCAAAATGAATAAAAATGAAAAAAATCAAAAAAAGTTAAAAAAAGTTCTTGACAATTGAGAAATGATGTAGTATAATGAATAGGCTTGCGACAGTGAGCACTTGATCATTGAAAATTGAACAACGAGAAAATGAGAAAAAACACTGAAAAGTGTAGTTC
>JAZQWB010000035.1:0-25916 GCA_045632145.1 Eubacteriales bacterium
TGAGCAGAACGTATTCGCAGCTAACGGCATCACCTTCACTAACGACAAAGCATCCTCTACTTCCGCTCTTACTGTTCAGGCTACCTATGCTCAGAGAGCATATGCCGGTTCTACCATTAAGATCGAGTATCCCGGTATGACCAAGATCGTTATCACCTTCGACGACTACACCACAGCTGACGGCAAATCCTACATGAGTGGCTTCGACGGTATGACCGTTGCAGGTGCTACCCTCACTCGTGAGAACGACGTACTTACCATCGTATTCAACGCTCCTACCGACGTATTCCAGTCCACCGCTCTTTCCTCTCAGGTTCGTATCGAGAAGATCGAGGTTTACACCGATGAGATTGCAGGCGGCAACGGCGGCGACAACGGTGACAACGGTGATAGCGGCGACAACGGCAACAGTGGTACTACCACTCCCACCTACACCGCTCCCGAAGAGGACACCGCATACCTCCTTTCCATGGAGCTTCCTTCCGGTGCAGTTTACTTCTCCGGTTCTATGTCCGGTGACTATCTTGCAACTACCACAAATCAGGCTTCTGCTGTAAAGATCTTCTTTGAGGTTGTTGACGGCGGTTATCACATCTACTTTATGGACAATGGTGTAAAGACATACATCACTGCTGCTGCATACCTTAAGTCTAACGGCTATGCAGGCTGTCACTTCTCCTTGACTACCGAGACTCCCGAGCTTGCTTGGACCTATAATACTCAGTATGGTATCATCGAGATCTACGACGAGATTTCCGGCAAGTCCGATACATTCTTTGCAGGTACCTACGGTACTTACAACACCATCAGCCTTTCCGGCGCTTACTACAAGGATCAGATTGCTTCCGGTACTCAGTACCCTGCAAGACTTATTCTTGTTGAGGCAGCATAATAGAATTGCTGATTCAGGTTTTTAAGTGATTTAACACTTCGAGCCGCACCCTTCGGGGTGCGGCTCTTTTTTTTGACTTTTTGTATTGATTATTGACTTTTTGTGTGATATAATGTTATTGTAGAAAAATGCGCAAAAGAGGGTTAATATGAAAAATATTGGTAAAATAATAGCGGCGTTGCTGCTGATATTCGTTCTGCTCTTTAACACCGTTTCCTGCGACCTCATAAGCGGTCAGCTTGGCGATATCCTCGACGAGATTCTCGGTGAGGACGTCCTTATCGAGGATGAGGAAGGCGGTAATAACGACGGCAAGGACGAGGAGGAAGGTGGAAACACCGACGTAAAGGATGATCCTTATGCCGATTTTGGCAAGGAATACCCCTGCATCAGCGTGGCTGAGGCTCTTGAGATTGCAGATGGATGCACCTCCGTATCCACAGAGAAATATTACATAGTTGCTACCATAACCGATATTGCAAATCTCAGCAAGGGTGAGCTGACGGTAAGTGACGAGACAGGCGCTATCCTTCTCTATGGCACAAAGGATGCCGACGGCTATTCTCTTACGGGCTCGGGCATTCAGGTTGGTGACGTTGTTCTCGTATACGGCCCTCTCCTTAATTATAAGGGCTATACACCCGAGTTTAAGGACGCCAAGATCCTTGACTGGTACACCCCAAGCGACACAACGGTTCCCGACGGAAACGACCCTTACGTTAACGTTGACGTAGATGAGTTCTACGATAATTACACCCCTGCCACAAGCTATCAGGATGCACAGTATCGCACCAAGCACGGACTCCTCTCAGGCACTCTCGGTGAGCAGGATCAGGCTCCCACCATCTCGGTATATCAGCCCAAGTCGGGTAGCAAGCTTATCAGAAACAACTCCTATCTCTTCTCGGATGACGGCAACACCTACTACGTGGTTGACGCCTACGGCAAGGTAGTGCTGGAGATCTACAAGGGTGGCGCGTACATAATGCTTGAGGAGGTTGCGGCATACGTATTTGCCTTTGGTGAGCCTCCCGTAAACCAGACAAGCTCTAAGGATACCTCTCCCACCGCAAGCAAGTGGGGCGAGTTCCTTCGTCTTAACCACACCGACTTCAGCGGAAGCACATCCAAGTACCCCTACGAGCCTAAGCTCCCCAGAATTTCCGGCTGTGGCGGTGACCTTAAGTACAAGGAAATGGACATCGGCACTACAGGTACAGACTGTGACCCCTCCTATACCGCAGCTATTTACAACAACGGCTACTACATTACCAGAGGCGCTGCGCGTATCGTTTACACCTACTCCGACCTTAACGGTAACAGAAATATCGATATGGACGAGAGATTTGTATTCTACACCTACAACCACTACAACGATTTCCAGGAATACCTTAACTACTACGGTGGTTGGGGCGAGATGTTTGGTAACATCACAGGCGGAGGCACGATTTCCTCCAAGTATGACTACAACCCCACAAAATACGTAGAGGTTGTACACGCATCCATCAGCGCATCGGGCATCAGCGTGGTTTACTACTACATTCCTAAAAATTACTATATCGCGGCATAACAAAAAAGACGGAAGATTTCTTCCGTCTTTTTCTATTTATTTATTTGATCTCATCAAATACCGCGTAATTTGTTCTTCCGCTAAGGAGAGGAGTGATGGAGATAAAGCCATCTCTTACAGAGTCGGTATCGCACTCGGGGTCACCCTCGTTTTCGGTTACGATGTGGCCTGTCTGCTCCCACATATCATCACCGAGATAGTTAAACTCGTCGTGGAAGTAGATACCGCCCTGCTTGGTGATTCTGATCTCACCGTCGGTGTTGGGAATATTTACGTTATAAAGAAGATTTTTATCAAGCAAGCCGTTATCCACAATGTAGCTATAGGCCTTGTCGATATATTTTCTCGCACCGTCAAAGGTGTCGGGCTGGGTGGAAAAGGCAATGCCGGGAATACCAAGTCTGCCGCCCTCGAAGATAGCGCCTGCAGTGCCCGAATACACAATATCCTTACCAAGATTAAAGCCTCTGTTTACACCCGAAAGGATGATGTCATACTGATGCTTAAGACCAAGCACCGCAAATCTGATGCAATCTGCAGGGGTGGAATCCATATAGTAGGCCTCAACATCCTCCATAAAATCCACCTTTTTAATCTCGATGGGTCTAGTAAAGTCGATGGCATGGCTCTTACCGCTCTGCTCTACCTTGGGAGCAACGACGGTAACCTCACCCTTGGTCTTTGCCCACTGGGCAAGGACTCTGATGCCCTCGGCATTTATGCCGTCATCGTTGGTTATAAGAATTCTCATAGCCAGCCCTCGTTATTTTCCTTATATTCCTTAAGGCGTGCGTCTGCGTCAGCAATAAGCTGCTGCATCTCCTCGGTAGAATATACGGTTGCACCTGCAGCACACGCGTGACCGCCACCGCGATACTTCTCACCGATACAGTTGATGGTAACAAATCTGGAGCGGAGTCTTACTCTGATGCTGCCGTCGTCATTATCGATAAATGCAAGCCAGATAAGGCTATTCTTGATAGAATCCATAAGAGAAACAGAGGCGGATGCGTCCTCCTGGGACAGTCCAAACTTCTCCTGCATCTCCTTGGTTACGTGGAGATAAGCCACACCGTTTTCGGTAATCTGCATCTGTCCGTAGGCATAGGACTCAAACTTGTAGAGATCAAATTCCTTCATATAAAGGTTTGCATACATAGTATCGGTATCAATGCCAAGGTCAAGGAGCATACCTGCAAGACGAAGGGTCTCACCGGAAACGTCTCTGAATCTGAATCTGCCCGAGTCGGTTACCATACCGCAGTAAATGTAGCCGGCAGCCTCCTTATCAATCTTAAGCTCATCCTTAAAGGTCGCATAGAAGTCTGCAATCATCTCGCAGGCAGAGGATCTCTCCTCCTCAACCCAGAGAATATCACCGTAGGGAGCAATGTTGATATGGTGGTCGATCTTGATAACCTCCTTGCAGAGGGTGAACTTCTGGTTGGAAACTCTCTCCATTGTGCCTGTATCAATTACGATAGCAAGGGCATCGGCATATTTTTCGTCATCAAGGAGTTCGTCCTCTGTGCCGAGGAAGGCCATATAATCGGCAAAATCACAGTTCTGGAGAAGTATCTCCTTCTCGGGATAGGTAAGCTTCAAAATACGCTGAAGTCCCTTGGTGGAGCCTGTAGCATCACCGTCAGGTCTCTTGTGACGGAAGATCAAAATGCGATCATATTCCTTAATTTTGTCAAGTATAGTTTGCTTTATGTCAAAATTCATAGTTATTTTTCCTCCGTAAGTGCTATGAGGTCTGCAAGAAGATTCATTGCTTCCTCGCGATTTTTAAGGGTAGCGCCACTCGCCTTCTGGTGTCCGCCACCGCCATATTTTACAGCAATGGGGTTGATGTTGTGCTTATTGGAGCGAATCTCGCAGAGCACACCGTCATCGGTCTCGGTAAAGTTGACCCAATTCTCAATTCCCTTAATCTCACCCATGGTGTTTACCATACCTCTGGAGATGGTGAAGATATCGGCATTAAGAGAGGCAACCTCATCCTTTTCGGTATAAATGTAGGCAACCTTGGGGGTAGCCATATTGATTTTGAGAGTGAATTTTGCTCTGAGCTGAATGTTGGGAAGCTCGTCGGCATAAAGGTTGCGATAAATGTCCGCGGTATCAAACTTTCGCTCCATAAGGAAGGAGGCCACACGGAAGGTCTCGGAGCTGGTGGAATCATATCTGAATCTGCCCGAGTCGGTAATCATACCCGTATACATCACCTTTGCGGCAACGGGAGAAACGGTGAGACCGCCTGCCTCTGCCATAGCGGCAACAAGTCCTGCACAGCTCTCGTAGGAGGTGGCAACAAGCTCCTCGTCACAAATCTTCTCCACAAAGAGATGGTGGTCCATTCTGGCGGTAGCCTTGGCAAGAGTGTATCTGTCGTCGGAAATAAGCGCCTTTGCAGAGGTGTCAAGCACAATGGCAAGCGCACCCTCGTAAAGCTCGTCAGCAATCTCATCCATAGGACGGGTGAGCATAAATGCGTATCTCTGGGTCATATCACCAACGGTGTAAACCTCCTTCTCGGGGTAGGTATCCTTGATTGCGTGATAAAGACCAAGCTGGCTTCCCAGCGCATCACCGTCGGGATTCTTGTGGCGGTGAATAATAATTCTGTCATACTGTTTAATAAGGTCGAGAATATTCTTAAACATCATTTTTCCTTTCGGGAACATATTTACCCATTATATCATTACTTTTAACATTATACCATAAATCGACGAAAAAAGTCAACCTCCCAGCTGTAAAGAAAATATAATATTGAAAATCAAGGACGGCTGTGATATAATTTTTCTAAAAGGGGGTAAAAATGCTATGATAAATATTCTTTTTGACTGTCCAAATATTGACGATTTTTACGATGAACTAAAGCATCTCTTCGGTGCACACACAAGGGTGTGTGTTATTGCCTTTTCCTACTATGACGATTACGTTTACGATGCAAAAAGCTGGGAGAAGGTATACGGAAAGGACCTGGGCAACTGCTACTTTGAGGCCGTAGACTCCTTTGCACCCTTTGGTGTAAAGCCAGAAAATATAAGCTTCATCAACTATTTTGCGGACACGAGAGAATCTGCACTAGAGAAAATCAAGAGTGCCGACGTGCTTTACTTCACAGGCGGTCTGCCTGACAGAATGATGGACAGAATCAGGGATTTCCATCTTGAGGATGCAATTATGCAGCACGGTGGCATCGTTATGGGCTATAGCGCGGGCGCGGTTATTCAGCTGAAGGAATATCACCTTTACCCCGACGGAGATTACACAGATTTCGGCTATTACGAGGGTCTGCCAATGCTGGATGACTTCTATCTTGAGGTGCATTACAGAGGTCTTGACATTCAGGACGAGTCGGTTAAAAGATGCCTTCTCGAGCGAGGAAAGCCCGTATACGTTACCCAAGACCGAGGCGGTGGAATTCTCATAGAAAACGGCAAAACCAAGCTTATCGGAAGAGTCTACCTCCACGAAAAGAATTAAAGTATTTTTATAAACAATTTTAGGCTGCCTAATTTGTTTACTTTGCACAAACCTATTTTAAATATTTATAATAACTATGTTGACATTCGTATTTTGTAATGATACAATTAAAAGAGCCGAGCAAGAAATCGGCCCACTATATCCTTTGTCGAAAGGACCCTTCTTATGAACGTAAATAAGAATTTTGGATTCAAACATAAAAGTGGAATTTTGATGGCGGTAAGCTCCCTTCCCTCTCCCTACGGAATAGGCAGCTTTGGCAAGAGTGCATACGATTTCGTTGACTTTGTTGCCGAGACCAAGACCAAGTGCTGGCAGGTGCTCCCCCTCAATCCCACGTCCTACGGAGACAGCCCCTATCAGTCTCCTGCCGCGGTAGCTGGCAACCCCTACTTCATCGACCTTGAGATTCTTCAGGGGGCAGGCCTTCTCACCAAGGAGGAGCTTGAGGAAAACAAGCACGATACCGAGAGAGTTGACTACGGTTGGCTCTTCAATACAAGATATCCCCTCTTCCGCAAGGCCTACGCGCGCTTCCTCGAGAAAGGCGGAAACAAGAGCGCAGCATACAAGAAGTATCTTAAGAACAATATTCATTGGCTTCCCGACTACTCGCTCTTCATGGCACTCAAGGTGCACTACAACCACGCGGTATGGACCTCCTGGGCTCCCGAGCACAAGGACGTTAAAGAGGCAAGAGCACACAGAGCCGAGTTTGAGGCCGAGTGTGGCTTCTGGGAGTGGATTCAGTACGAATTCTCAAGCCAGTGGCAGGCTCTTCTCTCCTACGCGCACTCCAAGGGCATTCTCATCATCGGTGATATGCCCATCTACGTAGCACACGACAGTATGGACGTATGGCAGGCACCCGAGCAGTTCCTGCTTGACGAGGACTATAACCCTACCGTAGTTGCAGGCTGTCCCCCCGACGGCTTCTCTCCCGACGGTCAGCTCTGGGGTAATCCCATTTATAACTGGGATCTTATGGAGACCGACGGCTTCTCCTGGTGGCAGAAGAGAGTTGGCGAGAGCTTCAAGATTTACGATATTCTCCGTATCGACCACTTCAGAGGCTTCGCAGGATACTACAACATCCCCTACGGTGACACCACCGCCAGAAACGGCAAGTGGGATTCTGCCCCCGGTATCGCACTCTTCAGAACAATTGCAAAGACCTTCCCCAAGGCAAGGATTATTGCCGAGGACCTTGGCTTTATCACTCCCGACGTGCGCGAGCTGCTTGACGACTGTGGCTTCCCCGGTATGAAGATACTTCAGTTTGCCTTCTACGATGATGACGCAGAGTATCTTCCCAGAATGTACCCCCACGCAAATTGCGTTGTTTACTCCGGCTCTCACGATGCCGACTGTACCAAGACCTGGGTTAAGAATCTTGAGCTCAGCACCAAGCGTCGCTTCAGGAAGGAGTGTCCCTCTATCGACAGACAGAGCCGCACCTATGACGTTATTGAGCTGGCGATGTCCTCTAAGGCTAACCTTGCGGTAATTCCTATGCAGGATTATCTTGAGCTTACTAACGAGCAGGGTCGTATGAATACTCCTGCGGTGGCAGAGGGCAACTGGAACTGGCGTATCTCCAAGAGATACAGAACAGCCTCTCTCACCAAGAAGATCAAGGATATGACCGAGCGCAACGGACGCGCGACCAATTGATTTAGCTTATTATTAAATATATATAATGAAAGGAATTTCAAATCATGACAAAGCGTATAATTTCTCTTATGCTTGTTGCTTTGATGCTCTTTAGTGTTTGCATCAGCGCTGCCTCCTGCGCACTTTATCAGTCGCTCGAGGAATTTGTTGGTGCCGAGAACCTTGGTCAGGAGTACTTTGATAAGTACTATCCTACCGGCAACGGTGGCGATAACGATCAGGCATCTGCCAACAAGCACGACCCCAACGTTCAGAGAGAAGAGGGCTGCAATCTTATCACCTTCTTCTGGAACAACAAAATCTGGACCAACTCTCCAAACAAGCTTGCACAGTGCGACATCTGGTGCTGGTGGGACGGCGCAGACGGTAAGGGCTATCTTATGACACCCTGCGAGTACGGCGCAATGCTTACTCTTAACATTCCTAAGGACGTTACCGAGGTAGGCTTCATTGTTCGTACCGGTTGTACCGATCCCGGCGGAACATCCTGGGGTAACGCAAGCAAGGACTGCGGTCCTGACGACCTCTTTGCTACCATCGAGGGTGAGGATACCTTCATCTATCTTCGTGGCGGTAAGGGCGATGCTAACCAATATCACAGCTATGACGGAGGAAAGACCTTGGAAGTCATTGAGAAATTCAACATTGCCGGCATGGCAGATCGTAACGTAATCGATTACTGGCTCACACCCAAGACCAACCTTACTGCAGATCAGGTTAAGGTATTCGACGGCGAGAAGGAGATTCCCGTACTCAGCCTTACCAACCAGACAGCTACCAAGCGCGGTAAGATCACCATAGACGGTGAGTTTGATATTACAAAGACATACACTCTCTACATCGAGAACTTCGGTGAGCAGGAGATCGTTCCTACCACCATCTTTGATACCCAGTGGTTCGCAGAAAACTATCACTATGACGGTGACGATCTCGGCGCTACCATCAACGGTAACAGCACCACCTTCAAGGTATGGGCTCCTACCGCATCCAAGGTTGTTCTTAATCTCTTCAAGAGCGGTCACGAGGGCGAGGCATACAAGCAGGTTGAAATGACCAGAGGTGACAAGGGCGTTTGGTCCTCAACCGAGGCTTGTGGCCATGGCACATACTACACCTACTCTGTAACCACAGTTGTTGGCACTCAGGAGGCTGTTGACCCCTATGCTAAGTCTGCAGGTCTTAATGGTAACCGCGGTATGGTTATCGACCTTGACTCCACCGACCCTGAGGGCTGGGAAGCAGATAAGGACTTCTTCGTTAAGGATACCGACGGTACTCCTATCGACAGCTACTCTGATGCAGTTGTATGGGAGATCCACGTAAGAGACTTCTCCAATATGATCACCTCCTCTCAGTACAAGGGCAAGTACCTTGCATTCACCGAGAAGGGTCTTGTAAACGAGTACGGTGTTCCTGTAGGTATTGATTACCTTAAGTCTCTCGGCGTTAACTTCGTTCACATTCTTCCTATGTACGACTATGCTACAGTTAAGGAAGAGGATCCCAACAGCGGCTTCAACTGGGGCTACGATCCCAAGAACTACAACGTTCCCGAGGGAAGCTACTCCACCGATCCCTACAACGGTGAGGTAAGAGTAAACGAGCTTAAGCAGATGGTTATGGCTCTCCACGAGGCAGGCATCGGCGTAGTTATGGACGTTGTTTACAACCACACCTACGATAAGAACGCAAGCTTCAACAGAATCGTTCCTTACTACTACTACAGATATAAGGCAAACGGTGCAAACTCCTCCGGCTCCGGCTGTGGTAACGACACCGCTTCCGAAAGATATATGTACAACAAGTTCATGGTCGAGTCCACCAGCTACTGGATGGAGGAGTACAACCTTGACGGTCTCCGCTTCGACCTTATGGGTCTCCACGATACTGATACTATGCAGGACGTAGAGAGTGCTGTACACGCTATCAATCCTCAGGCAATCCTTTACGGTGAGGGCTGGACTATGATGCAGAACTCCTACAAGCCCTCTCTCTCCGCTGCTACTCAGGGTAACATCAACAAGGTTGTTGCTACCAACGGTGGTATCGGTGCGCTTGCAGTATTCAACGACATCATCCGTACCGGTCTTAAGGCTGAGAGCGATGATGCAACCAAGGCATACATCAACGGTGATCCCAGCGATTATCACAGAAACAGAGTTCTCTTCGGCGTACTCGGCGGTGATATGGGTGGTGTTGCAGGCTGGAGAACTCCCACTCACATGGTAGTTAACTATATGTCCGCCCACGATAACAGCACTCTTTGGGATAAGATTACCGTATCCAACCCCGGTGCATCTGTAAGCGAAAGAGCTGCAATGAACCGCGTTGGTGCTGCTATCCTCTTCGTATCCAGAGGTATCGTATTCTTCCAGGCAGGTGAGGAAATGCTTCGTACCAAGCCTAACAGCAAGTATGATACAGGCTACGATCACAACAGCTACAAGTCCTCTGACGAGATCAACAACCTTAAGTGGGATACTCTTAAGCCCGGCTCTGCAGAGTATGAGATGTACCTCTTCTACTCCGGCCTTGCAGCTATCAGAACCAAGATCGATATCTTCTCTAATGCTAAGGTATTCCAGACCTACGCGCACTCCAACAACTCCGGCTTCAGCATCAAGCTTGAAGACGGCAAGGGCGGTCACGCATACGTAATCGTTAACCCCGGTACCTCCCCCATTAATTACACCGTAGACGGTAGCTACACTCTTATCTGTAACGGTACTACCGCAGGTGTTACAAGCCTCGGTACCTGCAGCGGTAACGTTTCTATCCCTGCACGTAGCGTATACATTATGGTAAGCAGCAACCTTCTTCCTAACTAATTTGTTCGTTAGATAGGGCGGTCTAACATTAGACCGCCCTTTTTATTATCTTGATAAGAGGATTTTATTTATGAGCTTTGGCAAACAAATTTGCTGTGTAATAATAGCCACCGCCCTCGCCCTGCTCATTTGCTCCTGTGGCGAGGAGAAATGCTATGACAACAACAAGGATCACCTATGTGACGTCTGCCTATCCTCCCTCAGCGAGTGTCCTGTGGACAACATAGTGGATCATATCTGCGATATTTGCGGAGCGGTAAGCGGGGAGTGTGTCGACCTTGATTTTAATCATATGTGCGACTATTGTATGCTGGCGATGAATAGCTGCGCAGACAACAATTACGACCATAAGTGCGATTTTTGTAACGTTAAGCTGACAAATTGTGCAGACGGGAACAAAAATCATCTCTGCGATACCTGCGAGACACCCTTAAGCGAGTGCACCGACACCAACAGAGACCATATATGTGAGTATTGTAATCAGGTAACCTCCGTATGCTCCGACAGTGACAGCGACCACCTCTGCGGAATATGTGGCAGGGAGATGAGCCAATGCACAGATAATGATAAAAACCACAGATGTGATATATGCGACGAGCTGCTCTCCGACTGTTACTCCTCTCTTGGCAATCAAACCTGCGACCTTTGTGGCGGTCTGATAGTAACTCTCAGAATAAGTGCGGCAGAGGACTGTCTCGTTAACGGACATAGTGTGATTGAGTATTGCATCCTTTCAATTGATAAAATCACGGTTGTTCCCTCCTATATTGGAGAGGCGGACCGAGACGTAGTATCCTGGCAGCTATATGATAGCGAAGGAAATCTTGTAGAGAGTATTCCCGACGGCTCTAAATTTACTGTTAGGGAGCTTGGAATTTATAGAGTAAGCCCGATTTTCGAATGAAAACCGGGCTTTTTTTATTTTGTTACAGTTAAAAAAGATTTAAATATCTTTACCGCCGCCATAGCATCAGCACCGTAGTAATCAGCACCTATCTCATCGGCATACTCAGGCGTCAATACCGCACCGCCAACCATGGTCTTTACCCTCGGGCAGCTTTCCTTCAAAAGCTTTATTGTCCTCTCCATCGCAGGCAGGGTTGTGGTCATAAGTGCGCTGAGACCCACAAGGTCTGCGCCTACCCTTTCAGCCTCCGCCACAATATGCTCGGGGGACACGTCCTTACCAAGGTCGATAACACGCGCACCGTAATTCTCAAGCAGAAGCTTTACGATATTCTTACCGATATCGTGGATATCACCCTTTACGGTGGCAAGAATAACGGTGATACCCGTCTCCTCTTTCTCGCGGCTTACCGCAGACTTAATCACCTCAAAGGCGGCACCTGCAGCCTCCGCACTCATAAGGAGAGACGGAAGATATACAGTCTTTTTCTCAAATCCCTCGCCCACCTCGTTGATGGCAGGAATGATTTCCTCATTGATGATGGACATAGGCTCTCGGGTAGCCAAAAGCTCCCTTGCCAAAAGGGCGGACTGCTCCTTCATACCCTTGAAAATCGCCTTCTTAAGGTCAAAGACCTCACATGCCTCATCATCCTTTGTCTCGGTAACAAGCGATATATAATCCTTAAAGCCCTCGTCAAGTCCCAAAAGAGCATTGTAGGCGTGGTAGGCTCGCTTGATAGCATCCGAGTGGGGATTAACAATAGCGGCACTAAGGCCACACTCAAGGGCAAGCGTAAGGAAGGATGCGTTTATCAAATCGCGCTCGGGCAGACCGAAGGACACGTTGGAGACTCCAAGAAGGGTGTCACAGCCAAGCTCCTCGGTAATCATCTTTACCGCGCGAAGGGTCTCGCGTGCCGCATTTTTATCAGCGCTGACCGACATAGCAAGAGGGTCGAAAATAAGATTCTTAGGCTCTATTCCATACTCGCCTGCTCTGTTATAAATCCTTCTCGCAATCTCAAGTCTTTCCTCGGCGGTGGCAGGAATACCCTGCTCGTCAAGTGTCAATGCCACGATAACTCCACCGTACTTTTTCGCAAGGGGAAGAATACGCGAAAGGCTCTCCTCCTTGCCGTTTACCGAGTTGATTATGGCCTTGCCATTGTAGATGCGAAGAGCCTTCTCCATAGCCTCGGGGTCGGAGGAATCTATCTGCAGAGGAAGGTCCGAAACAGCCTGAATAGACCTGATGACCGAGCAAAGCATATCCGCCTCGTTTACATCGGGGATACCCACGTTTACGTCAAGGATATGTGCCCCTGCCTCCTCCTCGGCAATCGCCTCCTTAAGAATATAGTCAAGGTCGCCTCTCTTCAAGGCATCGCGGAATTTAGGCTTGCCTGTGGGGTTGATACGCTCGCCGATAAGGATGGGTCTGTCACCGAATCGCACCGCGTGAGTGTAGGAGGAAACAAGCTTATCATTTTTCTTCTCTATAGCCCCAGCCTTCTTATCGGCAAGAGCAGACGAAAGAGCCGAGATATACTCGGGTGTGGTGCCGCAGCATCCACCGAAAATACGCACTCCCTCATCGGCAAGAGGCGAAATCTCTATGGCAAAATCGGAGGGCGAGAGGCTATACTCTGTATTGCCGTTTACTACGGTAGGCAGGCCTGCATTGGGTTTAAGAAGCACAGGGACGGAGGAATACTTAAGATACTCCCTGACAACCGAGGAAAGCGCCCTCGGACCGAGAGAGCAGTTTACACCGATAGCATCAGCGCCCATACCCTCAAGCAGAGCCACCATAGCGGCAGGACTTGCACCCGTCATAAGCTTGCCATCCTCGCCGTATGCGTTGGACACGAAAACAGGAAGGTCACAGTTTTCCTTAACGGCAAGGAGCGCCGCCTTGGTCTCGTAGCTGTCACCCATAGTTTCTATAATCACCAAATCGGCTCCTGCCATAGCACCGAGCCTTACGGTTTCGGCAAAGATAGCCACAGCATCCTCAAAATCAAGGTCACCGAGGGGCTTTAGCATTCTGCCTGTAGGACCGACGTCAAGAGCAACCCATTTAGGCTGAGTGCCCCTACTTTCCCTAGCCGCACATTTAGCATTTTCTACCGCACAGAATATGATTTCGCGAAGCTCATCGGCAGAGAATTTAAGGCTGTTTGCGCCAAAGGTGTTGGTGCATACAATATTGCTGCCTGCATCGAAATAATCACGGTGGATAGAACGAATTACCTCTGGATGAGTGATATTCCACCTCTCGGGTAGCTCACCTGCAGAGAGTCCGGAGGACTGAAGAAGAGTGCCTGTGCCACCGTCAAGGATAAGTATATTTTCCTTTAAATAGTCGGTAATTTTCATTTCATTTTTCCTTTTTTATGCCGATAATGGCTGTCACCGTCTTGGAGGGTGTCATAAAGAGGTTGTCCGACAGGGCAACTCCAATCTTCCCGGGACAAAGGGTGGCAAAAATATCCCTCTGCACGTCAAGTGAAAGGTCTCCGTAGCCGGGGCTGAATCTGGGACGTAGCTCTCTGCCCGTCTCCCTAGCCATTTCATCGCAAAAGAGGTCGCAAAGAGACTCTACCCTCTCGCTGCCAAAGGCCTGAAGAATAACCGCGGTGGCAGGAGAAATCAAGGAATACTTCTTAATCAGTCTGTCAAGCTCCGCACCAACGGTGGCACAGAAGAGAATAATCTCATCGCACTCCCTAAGGCAGAGGGCAAGCGAGTGGGAATTCACCTTCGTAAATCCAAGGTCAACCTCATCTCCTTCTACAGAGGAGGGGAGTCTCGTATAACAGGTCTTGTAGCTGAGGATGTCACCTGCCTCGGCAATGCATCTGTCAAGAAGGGCCTCGGTCTGTGAGTCGGTCTGCTCTACTCTTGCGTATCTAAGAATCTCCCCCTTGTTGATCGGGGGAGAATTATATGTCTTAATGTAAATCATAGTTAGAATTATTTGTGTAAAATGTCCGAAAGGTTATAAAGAATTGCCCTCGCAACCTCGGGCTTATTCATAGAATAAACGTGAACGTTGGTAACACCGTTGGCAAACAGGTCGATAATCTGATCGGTGGCATAGGCAATACCTGCCTGCATCATAGCTTTTGGATCATCACCAAACTTATCCACAAGGGACAAGAATCTTCTCGGCACGTAAGAGCCCGACAGAGAGATTGCCCTCTCCACCTGATTTGCTCGGGTAATCGGCATTACACCGGGGATAATCGGCAGGGATATGCCACCTGCCCTTGCCTTATCAAGAAATCTGTAATAAAGCTCGTTATCAAAAAACATCTGAGTAGTGAGGAAGTCAAGACCGCCGTCACACTTCTCCTTAAGATGCATAATATCCAGATCGGCACTAAGGCTCTCGGGGTGGACCTCGGGATAGCAGGCACCGCCGATGCAGAAGTCATATCCCGACTCTCTGATATCTCTTATCAGCTCTATTGCATACTTATAATCTCTGGGCGCATTCTCCATACCCACAGGAATATCACCGCGCAGAGCCATAACGTTCTTTATCCCTGCGTTTTTCATATCCAGAATTCTCTCTCTTACCGTCTCTCTTGTGGAGGAAACACAGGTAAGGTGAGCCAGAGTAGGCACAGAATATTTATCCTTAATATTTTTCGCAATCTCGATAGTGTACTTGCTGGTGCCGCCCCCCGCGCCATAGGTGACGCTCATATATGAGGGGGAAAGAGAGGCAATCTCCTCGGTGGCAGACCTTACCGTTTCAAAGGAGGAGTCTGTCTTGGGAGGAAAAACCTCAAAGGAGATAGTTCTCTTCTCGCCTTTTAAAGCTTCCGATACCTTCATATTTTTATCTTGCCATAGAGGTGGCAACGACTCTTACACCTGTGCCGCAAACATCCTCGATAATCACGTCACCGATCTTAAGGTCGCCTGCAGGATGAGAGGCATTAATCTCTGCCATAACCTCAAGCATCTTTTCCTTGGGGATAGTATTTTCGGTCTTAACGGCCACGATAGTGCCGTCAACACATCTTACGGTAGAGGTCACAGTTCTTCTGGGGTTGGTGCACTCGTCGTTTGCGTAGGTCATACCTCTTCTACAGAAGTTGCCCTCCACGCTCATTACCTTACCGTCCTCGAGTGTAACCGTCATCTGACAGCCACGAGGGCATACTATACAGGTTAAATTTCTCTTTGTTTCCATATTACCCTCCTATCAGAATTCTATGGAGAAGGAAAGCTCACCCGAGAGTGAAGCGATCATCTCGGCACTAAGCTCAATCTTTTCCATCTCAGCAGGAGCAAGCTTCTGCTTTTTCTTAGATATAATTACTTTGTCACCGTCACGCACAACAATCTTGGCATCGCGGTAAACATCTGCAACTCTGAAATACACAGAGGTATTCTTTACCTCGGTAAGCTTCTGGGGTACGGTATATCTTACCTTACCGTCATTCTTGATGGAGACAGAAATCTCCTTCTTGCCCTCGCCCTTAATAAATCTGGCGGCAGCATTACCTGCTATCTCAGCCTCCTCGGACACGTAGTCAACAAGGTCATGCACGTGGAGCACGTTACCGCAAGCAAAGATACCGGGAATAGCAGTCTCCCTCTCGCCGTCAACAACCGCACCGTTGGTCACGCGGTCAAGTCCGATGCCTGCACCCTTGGTAAGCTCATTCTCGGGAATAAGACCGCAGGAAAGAAGCAAAGTGTCGCAGGGGATATATTCCTCGCTCTCCTTAATGGGACGGCGGTTTTCATCCACCCTGGCAATAGTAACACCGCTAAGACGCTCCTTGCCGTGAATCTCAACAACCGTGTGGCTGAGTCTTAAGGGGATATTGAAATCGTTAAGGCACTGCTCGATATTTCTGGCAAGACCGCCCGAATAGGGCATCAGCTCGCAAACAGCCTTTACCTTAGCACCCTCAAGGGTCATACGTCTGGCCATAATAAGACCGATGTCACCCGAGCCGAGAATTACTACCTCCTTGCCGGGCATATAGCCCTTCATATTAACAAACTTCTGCGCTGTGCCTGCGGTAAAGATACCTGAGGGACGGGCGCCTGCAATGTTAAGCGCGCCCTTGGGTCTCTCGCGGCAGCCCATAGCAAGAATGATAGCATCTGCCTCAATGATGAAAATGCCGTTCTCACGGTTCATTGCGGTAACCCTTCTATCCTCGGAAACCTCAATAACCATGGTGTCAAGCATAAAGTCGATTTCCCTCTCCTTAACCTGACACTCGTATCTGTATGCATACTCGGGGCCTGTCAGCTCCTCACCGAAGCGGTGAAGTCCGAAGCCGTTGTGAATACACTGGCGAAGAATACCGCCGAGAGCATTGTCTCTTTCAAGTATAAGAATATCGCGCACGCCTGCATCGTAAGCCGCAACCGCAGCCGCCATTCCGGCAGGACCGCCGCCGATAATTACAAGTTCCTTTTTCATTTTGCCCTCCGATTACTTTGTTCTGCCGAAGTTGATGGTGGAGCCACCGCCAAACTTGGTAACGGCAGTATAGTCAACACCCATTTCCTCAGCAAGAAGGTCTATGATGTAGGGGGTACAGAAGCCACCCTGACATCTACCCATAGATGCTCTTGTTCTACGCTTTACACCGTCCACGTCGGTGGGACGGGGATTGGTTCTGATAGCATCAAGAATCTCACCCTCGCTTACAGTCTCGCATCTGCAGATAACGTGTGCGTACTCGGGGCGCTGCTTGATAAGCTCGTTCTTTTCCTCGATAGAAAGAGAGGAGAAGAAATGCATAGGACGGCGGGTAGGAACAAAGTCCTCGCGCGCCTTAGCCTCATAGCCTGCCTCACAGAGAAGCTCCAAAGCATATTCTGCCACCGCAGGAGCGGAGGAGAGACCGGGGCTCTCTATACCTGCAAGATTAAGGAAGCCCTCTCTCGGCATACCGATAATAAAATCACCCGTGCTGCCTGTGGCTCTAAGACCTGTAAAGGAGGTAATAACCTTGCTGAAATCTATATTCTTCACCTGCTCACCCGACAATGCACGCACGGTGGCAAGTCCCGCCGCGGTAGTGGTGGTATCCTCTTTATCGTCGATATCCTCGGCGGTAGGACCAACCAGAAGGTTACCGTCAACGGTGGGAGAAACAAGCACGCCCTTACCCATCTTGGAGGGGCAACGGAATACGGTATGAGAGATGTGTGCTCCAACCTCGCGGTCGAGAAGCATATACTCACCTCTTCTGGGACGGATGCTGAAGGAGTCCTCACCTACCATTTTAGAAATCTCATCCGAATAAAGACCTGCACAGTTGATAACGTATTTAGCATCAACGAAATCACCCTCGGAGTAAACGCGGTATCCGCCCTCGATAGCCTCAATCTTGTCAACCTTAAAGTTAAGCTTAAGAGATGCACCGTTGTCCATCGCGTTGCCGACAGCCGCCATACAAAGCTCGTAGGGGCAAACGATAGCACCTGTGGGAGCATAGAGCGCCACAGTCACAGAGTCACCGATGTTGGGCTCAAGCTTAAGAATCTCCTCGCGGTAAATTACTCTAACACCATCTACACCGTTGGTCTTACCTCTCTCACAGAGGTCAAGAAGGGTCTTTTCATCCTCCTCGTTAAAGCCCACGACAAGAGAGCCGTTATTCTTGTATTTTACACCAAGCTGACGGCAAACCTCTGCCATCATTTTCGAGCCGCGGACGTTAAGCTTAGCCTTAAGGCTGCCCTCCTTGGCATCAAAGCCTGCGTGCACAATAGCACTGTTTGCGCGGGTAGCACCAAGGGCCACGTCGCTTCCTCTTTCAAGCATGCAAACGCTGTCGGTATATCTGGTAAGCTCTCTTGCTACCATACCGCCAATAACGCCTGCTCCGATTACTGCAAATTCAAACATCTTAAAATCTCCATTTTATCCGTTTTACTTGACTTATTAGTTTCTTACTTGTATAATTATAATATATATTTTTAATAAAGTCAACTACAGTTCAAAAAAACTGTTAAGGAGAATCCATGACAAATATTACAAATCAGGGCTTTAAAGCCGTAAGAGAAAGCTTTTTACCCGAAATAAATGCCACTCTTTACGAGATGGAGCATATAAAAAGCGGTGCAAGGCTGATATACATCGACCGCGATGACGAAAACAAGACCTTTGCTATAGGCTTCGCCACTCCTCCCGAGAATGACACGGGCGTGTTTCATATTATCGAGCACTCGGTGCTCTGCGGCTCGGAGAAATATCCCCTGAAGGACCCCTTTGCCGAGCTGCTCAAGGGCTCGCTCAACACCTTCCTCAACGCGGTGACCTACGAGGACAGGACCGTTTACCCCGTATCATCCAGATGCGAGAAGGATCTTATGAATCTGGTAGACGTGTATATGGATGCGGTTTTATCTCCCAATATGCGTACAAATCCCAGCATCTTCAAGCAGGAGGGCTGGCACTACGAGTATGACGAGGAAACCGACTCTCTTTCTATCAACGGTGTGGTTTACAACGAGATGAAGGGTGCATACTCCTCTCCCGATGAGCTTGGAATTGCCAATCTGCAGCGCATTTTGTACAGCGACTGTCTCTACCGTCACGACTCGGGCGGAAATCCCGACCATATCCCCGAGCTGACCTACGAATACTTTAAGGATGCCCACGCGAAATACTATCACCCCTCGGGAGCAAAAATTATTCTCGACGGTAAGATGGATCTTGACAAGGTGCTGGGGCTTCTCGATTCCCACCTTTCGCGCTATGAGAGAGCCGAGACGGTAAGCCTTGCAGGAGCGAGCACTCCTAAAATCTACCCCACCGAAACCGTAAAATACGAGATATCCGAAAATGAGAGCGAAAAGGGTAAGGCAAGAGTGCTTTACGGCTTTGTATACTCCGACTACTCGGATAGTGTGGCACATATCACAGCCTCTATCCTCTGCGACCTGCTCTGCGGCTCTAACGCATCTCCTCTTAAAAAGGCTCTGCTCGACAAGGGCCTTTGCAAGGACGTGTCTATGTATTCCATGAAATCGAGACAGCAAACGGTTGTTATCGAGGTAAGAGATGCAGACGAAGAAAGACTTGATGAAATTGATGAGACTATCAACGAAATCATCAAAAATCTCGCCGCCGAGGGCATTGACAAAAGCAAGATTACCGCGGCACTTAACAGCATTGAATTCAAGGTGAGAGAAAGAGACTACGGCACTCTGCCCACAGGCATTGCCTACGCGATGTCTATCTACGGAAGCTGGATATATGGCGGTGCACCTGAGAGCCCCCTCTCCTACGATGAAAAGCTGAGGGCGGTAAGAGAAAAAGCGGAAACCGACCACTTTGAAAAAGAGCTCTTAAAAATGACCCTTGAAAATCCCCACAGAGCCACCCTCGTTATGCTGCCCGACAAGGAGCTTGGCCGCAAAATGGCCGACGAGGAGGCGAAAAGACTTAAAGGTATACTTAAAAACATGTCGGATGAGGAGCTTCAGTGCATCAAGGACGAGTGTGCCGCACTCCGCCTGTGGCAGCAGACCGACGAGTCGGATAAGCTCTCCTGCATTCCCACCCTTGACCTTTCGGACATACCGACAGAATCCTACCGTCCCTCCTTCACCGAGAGCCTGCTTGACGGTGTGAAAATAGAGAAAAATGATTACAAAGTGAACGGTATTGTTTACATTTCTCTGTTATTTGACGCATCCGACCTTAAAAATGAGGAGCTGTTTACCCTCTCACTTTTGGTAAGTGCGTTGCTTAATTTCCCCACGCGCAGCTATGATGCTCTCACCATGCAGAACGAGATCAAGGCAAATCTCGGAAGCCTCTTCGCCTCGCTCGCTATAGGAGATCGGGGCGGTGTTGCAAGGCCCTACCTTAAGATAGGTGCAAGCGCACTTGCATCCAAGAAGGCCGACCTGATTAGACTTATTGACGAGATGCTCTCCTCAAGAATTGATAATCCCGACGAGATTTCCAACCTGATTGCCCAGTTCAAGGCACACATCGAGGATAACTCGGTAAGCCTCGGTGACACCTTTGCCTCTATGAGAATCGGAGCATCCTTCGATGAGATGGGATCTATTACCGAGTATATGACAGGATATGAGGCATACAAAATTATCTGTGACATCGTCTCTGACAAGGAGGCAATCAATAAGCTTACAGTCGACATCCAGAGTCTGCTCCACCGTCTTGCTACCAAGAAGAGACTGACCGTCTTTGTCACAGGTGAGGCAGATGAGGAATTCTTAAGCTCGCTTATCTCCATCTTCCCCGAGGGTGAGGCGGCAGTGAAGCAAACCACCGACATCTGCTCCGAGGGTAGCGAATTCATCGTCGTGCCCTCCAAGGTATCCTATGCCGTTATCGGTGGTCGTAGCGAGAGAATCAAGGATAATATGGGTATTCTCAGGGTTGCAAGATCTATACTCTCCTACGAATACCTCTGGAACACCATAAGAGTGGCTAACGGTGCCTACGGCACAGGCTTTTTCGCAGGAATCAACGGTACGCTAAGCTTCTACTCCTACCGCGACCCCAACCCTGCAAAATCCATAGAGCTCTACCGTCTTAGCTCGGCATATCTGCGTACGCTTGTGGAAAGCAAGGAGGATATTACCAAATTCATCATCGGTGCCTGCGGTGAGCACGACCTTCTCTATACACCCAGAGTTGCCGCCACAATAGCCGTAGGAGACTACCTGACCGACGTAACTCCCGAATACCACGCGAGGATAAAGAAGGAAATGATAGGCACCACCCTACAGGACCTTGAGACCGTAGCCGACATCATCGACGAGGCCCTCGCGGATGAGCGCATTGCTATCGTTGGCTCTGCCGAGCATCTGGAGGCTATGGAGATAAAGCCTAAGAGAATTATAAAAATGTAAAAAGAGCCCGACAGAACGAAAATCCTATAAAAAAAGAGAAAACCGAAGGCTTTGACCTTGATTTTCCCTGAAAATATTTAAGGCAGAGGTACTATTCAGTACCCCTGCCTTTTCGTTAGGTTGTGCCTAAAACAAGCAACCTCTTCGTTTACTTATTGATGATAGTAATTACCTGATTATCTTCCGCCCAGTTGAAGCCGATGAAATTAAGAAGGAGAGTCTTACCAATCTCAAGTCTGAGAGCAAAGCCGTCAGCAATCTCAACCTCCTGGCCGTCAGACTCGATGAAGAGCTGACCCTCGGGCATATGAATCTCAGAGAAAACGGTAACGTCATCCTGGGTGGCACTCTGCTTGCCGTCCTTCATAAATACAAGGTCAACGGTGCCAAGGCATGTATAAATCGCAATTAAAAGAACGATTGCAAGAACAACCGAAATTATACCTGCTCTGCGAGGAGTAATCTGTTTCATATTGTTTTCCCTTTCTAAGATACAATCAATTTACACAGTTATTATATCAAAACGTCTAATAAATGTCAAGCAAAAGCTGATTTTTCTCTAAAAGATTTGTTTTTTAAAGATAAAATATCTTCTTCTGCACCCATCACACAGCTGATCTGCCATCTCATCAAGCTCTCCCTCACCGACCAATTTATAGTCTACAACCTCGGTGGGCTGTATGCTTATTTCGGGCAACGTGTCAAGAGTGAGCAGATAGGATGCCGCATAGGCCCTTCTGCCAAGGACAGCGCCTAGATAGCGAATTTCCCCTGCCTCTGCCCTGATTCCGACCTCCTCATAAAGCTCGCGGAGAGCACCGCAGGCAAGGCTCTCGCCCGACAAAACACCGCCGCCGGGAGCATCGTATTTCAGACCCTCGCTTTTATCGGGATGACGGCGGGTTATAAGCACCCTGTCACCAATTTTTACCCATACCTCAACACAGGGGTGATAGAGCCCCTCGGGAATATTTGCATGGTCGGCACGCGGCCACCTTATGCCTGTGGCATTTCCGTCCCTGTCAACCAAATCCCATATTTCATCCATAATTTAGTCCTTCTTCAGATGAACGTCAAGCTGGTTATAGGGAATAGAAATCCCCTTCTCATCAAAGGCCGCCTTAACCGCCTCGAGAATGTCAAACCTTACAGTCCAGTAGTCCCCGTTGTTTACCCACACGCGTGCGGTAAGATCGATGCTGCTCTGTCCGTGAGATACCACCCTTACCATAGGAGCAGGGTCGGAGAGCACAAGGCTATGTGAGGTGCAAATCTCAGAGACAATAGCCTTTGCAGCCTCAAAATCGTTGTCATAGGAGATAGAGAAATTAAAATCAACTCTTCTGGTAGGCTTCTCGGAGTAGTTGATAATGTTGGAATTGGAGAGTGTACCGTTGGGCACGTAAATGGTCTTGTTGTCGGGGGTGCGAATCTTGGTGCAGACAATCTGGATGTCCTCAACAGTACCCGACACACTACCCTCAACCTCGATGTAATCGTCAATCTTGAAGGGACGGGTGAAGATGATAAGAATACCGCCCGCCAGATTAGAGAGCGCGCCGTTTACCGCCAGACCTGCACACACACCGAGAGATGTGACGAGAGCGGTGAGACCGCTGGTGTCAATGCCGAGATAACCAACGAGGCAGATAACAACAAGTATCTTTGCACCCACCTTAATGATATAGTTAAGCACCTTTACAATGGTCTTATCATGCTTTTCGTTAGCTCGCATTCTCTTCTCAAGTCTGCGGACAAGAACGTTAATAAGACGGAAGCTTATCACAAGGATAAGCAGAGAAATCACAATTCTGATACCGGTGTTAAGACACCAGGAGATAAGGGTCTCTATCACAGCACCCCAGGTCTCACTGTCAACACCGACCGATGTATTAAGCAAAAAGTTCATTTGTTTTTCCTTTTTTTTGTATTCTTTAACACCCATTATATCACACTTTTGGGTGTAAAATATCAACATTTTGTAAACTATAAATAACATTTAGGGTGGTCTGCGCTATGTAGACCGCCTTTATCCTGCTTTTATCTCTTCTTGAAGATATTATTTTTCTTCTGACCGGGAATCTCGATATTGGTAATAGTCATATTGAAATAAGGAGATGCATCAGGGTCCTCAACTCCATATTTGTTAATAAACTGCTTTCTGTTATCATCTCTACAAGCCTTGATTACGTCTCCGTATTTTTCGTTTACTCTGACGCAAAGGTCCTGCACGTGTCCTGCATAAAGTCTGTTGGACTCACGCTTTTCCTCGATAATATCTACGGTTGCCTCATAGATTCTTATCATATTATAGCCGGAGGTTGTATCAAATACCCAGATAGGAAGGAAGTTTCTGCTCTGCAGAAGTCCCCACATCTGATAGAAGTTAAGTACCTTGGATGATGCTTTGTAAACCGTCTCTTTATCCTCTACATAGAAGTCCTTGTCAAGCTCCTTGTTGAGATTTTCTTTTATCCACTCATCAAAGTCCTCATCGTGTACGGTCTTGCCATACTTGATCTTAAGGTTACGGTAGTTGTAAAGCACGTGTCTTGCTTCTGCAACGCCCGCCTATTCACCCTTGGAGTAATACTCACGCACGTTGTCAAGAGAGGTGGTGGAAATGGAGGAAAGTCCTACAAGCACGCTTCCAAGTACGGAAATAATTGCAATAATACCAACAACTCGCTCCATGGCGCTGTCCTCGTTGTTCCAACCAACAAAGCCGAAAACTACGCAGACGATAAGCATAGTAATTACGCCGATAAGCATGGATATAATTCTTTTATTCTGATCCTTCATATTTATCCCTCTGTGTTATTTTTTACATTTTTCCATTATAACACAAATTTCGACAACAGTCAATATTATGTTCCATGAAAGCAACTTTTGTAGAGTCGCCCTTGCTTTTTTGCAAGCGATTATACTGTTATCTCTCATTTTATTTTAAAAGAACATTGTTCTAAGCATAAAGAACATTGTTTTCGTTGAGTTTTTGTCAATTTTATGCTATAATAAAGGCAAATCTAACTTAAACGGTGATAAAACAATGACTTTTGCTGAGAAATTAATTAACCTAAGAAGATTACGAGGAATTACACAAGAAGAGCTCGCTCCTAAGATATTTGTTTCGCGTTCAATGATTGCAAAATACGAAACAGGGAAAGCTTACCCCACAAATGATATTTTACAAAGAATCTCTAATTATTTTGAGGTCTCTATTGATGAATTAGCGAAGCGAGAGGATATAATTGATGAGCATTCAAAAGCACTTGAAAACCACGTATGCAAAAAACAAAAATTTGAAATCATTGTCGCGATTATAGGCTTTTTATTAGTTGCTATTACTGGTATATTATCAATAATAAAAGTCGAAAAAACCGAATATGTTTTTGATTATGTTCAGATCGAATGGGATGCAGATTTTGCACGCTGGAATCTTATCTATTTGGAAGAAAGCAATTCTGACATATCAAAAAGGAGAGGTCATATCTACCTTACCGAATGGGAAATTTTTGAGAACAGCAAAACCAAAATACAGTTTACTATTGAGGGCGAAGATTGGTATGAGCAATATAACAAAAATAACATTTCAGAAGACTATCGGGACCTTACATCTGCGACCCTTTATTATCGTATTACGATTATAAAAAATCTTCTTGGGGTAATTCAAGAAAAAGAGGAATACTATTTAGAAAAAGTGGATTTTCATTTGCAACAATAAAAATATATAAAAGCCCGAAGCTATCTTGTATAGAAGCTACGGGCTTTTCGTTTGTCAAAAGGAAACTGGTTATCGAAGTCAACAAATCAAGGAGTTTTAGGAGTGAGTGTATCGAGCGACGCAAAACGACTATGCGACTTGACACTCGAACCAGTGACATCATGCATACCACCACATGTGGTATATTGCCAATTCGGAGATGGAACGTTAGATTAGTACAACAAGCGTGAACAAATAAAAACACCCGACCCGAATGGCAAATTCACAGTCAGTTTGCGTAGCAAACAATGATCTGTTAAGCTGGTGTCACTGAATGTTCGAGCCTGTAATTCTACTAAAAAGGATACAAAAAAGCACCCACTTTTGTGAGTGCTTCATTTGGCTCCCCGAACTGGGCTCGAACCAGTGACATCATGATTAACAGTCATGCGCTCTACCGACTGAGCTATCGAGGAAAATTTTGGTGCACCTCCAGGGACTCGAACCCTGGACCCACTGATTAAGAGTCAGTTGCTCTACCAACTGAGCTAGAGGTGCATGTCGGTAATGGAAAATATCCATTAAAAACCGAATAAAGTTTAAGGAAACGAAGCTCAAGGAAATGTGCGAACTTGTTTCTGTTGAGTTTTAAGACAACAGTTCAAGCCCTCGGTCTATTAGTATCGTTCAGCTGAACACATTACTGTGCTTACACCTACGACCTATCAAACTCGTAGTCTACAAGTGACCTTACTCATTTAAAATGATGGGATATCTCATCTTGAGGCATGTTTCACGCTTAGATGCCTTCAGCGTTTATCACTCCCGTACGCGGCTACCCGGCTATGCCCTTGGCAGAACAACCGATGCACCGGAGGTACGTCCGACCCGGTCCTCTCGTACTAAGGTCAGCTCCTCTCAAATATCCAACGCCCACGACAGATAGGGACCGAACTGTCTCACGAC
>JAZQWB010000036.1:0-1107 GCA_045632145.1 Eubacteriales bacterium
CATAAAGAGCGTCGAGCCGCTTGCCGTTAGGAACTTACCCTCACGGTCGGTATGTGCATCGGTAAATGCTCCCTTCTTATGACCAAAGAGTTCACTCTCGAAAAGCGTTTCGGGGATAGCACCCATATCGAGCGACACCATCGTCTTGCGGCAGCGTGCCGAGAGGCGGTGAATTTCACGAGCCATCATCTCTTTACCCGTGCCATTCTCGCCCGTAATAAGTATATTGGCATCTGTCGTAGCGACGTGCTCCACAACCTTGCGGATGCGCTTCATCTCTGCGCTCTCGCCCCAATACATCTCCACTTTCGATTCGGTGGCGGGAGCAGGCTTTGTAGAGCTTTTCTTCGTCTTCTCCTTGGTGGCTTTATAGGCGTTTTGGAGTGTGGCTATCAGTTTCGCATTATCCCACGGCTTAACGACAAAGTCGAAAGCACCCTCCTTCATAGCCTTAACAGCCAACTCTATATCGGCGTATGCGGTAAAGAGAACAACCTTTATTTCGGGATATTTCTGCTGTACCTCACGCAGCCAATAGATACCCTCGTTACCTGTATTTATACCTGCGTGGAAGTTCATATCAAGAAGCACGACATCGGGAGCAGCCTTCTGCAAAGTGGAAATCAAGGTATTAGGAGACGGCAGGGTCAGCACCTCCTCAAAGAATGATTCGGTGAGTAACTTCACCGCCGAGAGTATCGAACGGTTATCATCAACAATTAAGAGCTTGCCAGCTTTTGCCATAAAATCTTCTCCTTTCCCTTCAAAATTTCCTTCACAAAATTACATCAAAAACGCCGAGTGTCCAAACCTTTTACACCGATTGTCTAATTATTAGACACATTTACTAACAGGGGTATTAGTGCAAATCCGTATGGATCAAGTGGTTGCATACTTTGGCATAGCTTTGGCACTAAATCACGCAGAAACCGAAAATGATATGAAACAATTGATTTTAACCGTATTAGTGTCTAATTTTTTGACACTTGTGTGCGTAGCACAGCCTCTCACGATAGATGATTGTATGCGCTATGCCGTAGAGAACTCCGTTAGCGTAGGACAAAAGCAGCTTGCCCACGACGATAGCAAGACCAATTACAGCGAGGC
>JAZQWB010000037.1:0-94826 GCA_045632145.1 Eubacteriales bacterium
ATTGAAGCTTACGCTTCATTGCCACAAAATTTCTTTTTTGCGCATAACAGGGCCTTCCTTACAAATTCTCTTGTAGCCTGTAATGGTCTTGCAGGAGCAACCCATACAAGCGCCGAAGCCACAGCCCATACGCTCCTCGAATGACATCTGACCCTCGGTGGTGGTAGCCTTATAAACCGCCTTCAGCATAGGCTCGGGTCCACAGGTGAAGAAGTAGCTGTATTCGATCCCCTCCATAGCGGTGGTAACAAAGCCCTTTACACCGTAAGAGCCGTCGGCTGTGCAGACGATAACCTCTGCGCCGAGAGCCTTGAATTCATTCTCATAGAATACCTCGTCGGCCTTGTTAAAGCCGAGGATAACCGTGGGATGCTTGCCCTCGGCAATCAGCTTCTTGCAAAGCATATAAAGAGGGGGAACACCAACGCCTCCGCCAAGAAGGAGGGGCCGCTCACCCGAGGGGGTGGTGTTATAGCCGTTGCCAAGACCTGTGAGAAGGTCAAGGCTCTCACCCTCGGTCATATGGCTCATCTTCTCCGTGCCACGGCCAACCACCTTATATATAAGGGTGAGCACATCGCCCTCGCAATCGCAAACCGAAATAGGTCTGCGGAGGAAGAGTCCGTCAAGCTGGATATTAACAAACTGACCGCATCTGATGCCCTGGGTATCACCCTTAAGGGTCATAATGTAAACATTACTAGTCAGATTTGTATTTTTTGTTATAGTAAAAACAGATTGTTTCATTATCTTTCCTTACGCATCAATGGTAGAAATGGTGAGTGTGGTCTCCTCGAGGACGTCGAGAAGAACCTTTACGGTATCAAGAGAGGTAAATACGGTTACGTTATTCTCTGTCGCATACTTTCTGATCTCAAAGCCGTCACGAACCACGCCCGAGCTGGATGCATCGGATGTGTTGATAACGTAAGCGATATGTCCCTGACGGATGGAATCCGCAATCTCATCGCTTCCGTCCGAGAGCTTCTTAATAACGTGGGTACGGATGCCGTTTTCCTTAAGGAACTTGGCAGTACCCTCGGTAGCCTCGATATTGAAGCCGAGGTTATAGAAGCGGCGGATGAGAGGAAGAGACTCCTCCTTATCACAGTCGGCGATGGTAGCCATTACAGTACCGTAGTTCTGCAGGTGCATACCGGATGCCTGGAGCGCCTTATAGAGCGCACGGTAGTACTTGTCGTCATAGCCGATAGCCTCACCGGTGGACTTCATCTCGGGAGAGAGATATGCGTCAAGACCGCGAAGCTTGTTGAAGGAGAACACGGGAACCTTAACGTACCATCTCTTCTTCTCCTCGGGATAGAGGTCGAAGATGCCCTGCTCCTTCAAGGTCTTGCCAAGGATACACTCGGTGGCAATGTCGGCAAGGCTGTAGCCTGTTGCCTTGGAGAGGAAGGGTACGGTTCTGGAGGAACGGGGGTTAACCTCGATGATATAAACCTCATCGTTTCTGTCAACGATGAACTGGATGTTGTAAAGGCCAACGATGCCGATGCCGAGACCAAGCTTCTTTGCATACTGAAGGATAGTGCCCTTTACCTTATCCGAAATAGAGAAGGTGGGATAAACGCTGATAGAGTCACCCGAGTGTACGCCTGTTCTCTCAACAAGCTCCATAATACCGGGCACAAATACGTTGTGTCCGTCACAGATAGCGTCAACCTCAACCTCCTTACCGCTGATGTACTTATCAACAAGAACAGGCTTGTCCTCATCGATTTCAACGGCGGTCTTAAGGTAGTGACGGAGCTGATCCTCGTTTGCAACGATCTGCATAGCGCGACCGCCAAGCACGAAGGAGGGACGTACCAATACAGGATAGCCGATCCTTGCGGCAGCCTCAACACCGTCCTCAATTCTGGTCACCGCACGACCCTCGGGCTGAGGAATGTTAAGCGACTTAAGAAGGGCCTCGAATGCGTGACGGTTCTCTGCTCTGTCGATAGCTGCACAGTCTGTACCGATAATCTTTACACCAAGGTCATAGAGAGGCTGCGCAAGATTGATGGCGGTCTGTCCGCCAAGAGATGCGATAACACCCTCAGGCTTCTCAAACTCGATGATATTCATAACGTCCTCTGCGGTAAGAGGCTCGAAATAAAGCTTGTCTGCGGTGGTGTAGTCGGTGGAAACGGTCTCGGGGTTATTGTTGATGATAATAGCCTCGTAGCCCGAATTTTTAATAGTAGAAACCGCGTGAACGGTGGAATAGTCAAACTCAACACCCTGACCGATACGGATAGGACCTGCACCGAGAACGATGATCTTCTTCTTGTCGGTAAGGCGGGAGGTGTTTTCACCTGTGTAGGAGGAGTAGAAGTAAGGAATGTATGCTCCTGTGTGGCAGGTATCTACCATACGGAAGGCAGGGAAAAGACCCTTTTCCTTTCTGAAATTAAATACGCTTCTCTCATCACTATTCCAGAGCTTAGCAACGTACTTGTCGGAGAAGCCCATCTTCTTTGCCTCGGTAAGTGTGTCAAGGTCGAAGCACTTGCCCTTAAGGTTGTTCTCCATCTCAACGATGTTCTTGATTGCCTCAAGGAAGAAGGAGGTAATCTTAGTCACTTCGTGAAGCTTCTCTACACTCTCACCGCGGCGAAGGAGCTCGGCAATAGCAAAGATATTGTCATCGCGGAATTCCTCGATGTAGGTGAGCATCTGCTCGACCGTCATAGTGTCAAACTTCTTGTGGTAGAGGTGGTTTACACCGATCTCAAGAGAGCGAATGCCCTTAAGGAGAGACTCCTCAAGAGTGGTGCCGATGCCCATAACCTCACCTGTGGCCTTCATCTGTGTGCCAAGGCAGTTGGACGCGGCGGCAAACTTATCGAAGGGGAATCTGGGAAGCTTAGAGATAACGTAGTCAAGACGAGGCTCGAATGCCGCATTGGTGTTGGCAATGCTGATCTCCTCAAGAGTCATACCTACAGCGATCTTGGCAGTAACGCGCGCGATAGGATAGCCGGACGCCTTGGATGCAAGAGCCGAGCTTCTGGATACTCTGGGGTTAACCTCGATAAGATAATATTCGCTGGTTTCGGGGTTTAATGCAAACTGAACGTTACATCCACCCTCAATTTTAAGCTCCTTGATGAGCTTGATAGCAGAATCGTTAAGTCTCTTTTTGTCCTCGTCGGAGAGGGTCATAATGGGAGCAACAACGATAGAGTCACCTGTGTGTACACCAACGGGGTCGATATTCTCCATACCGCAGATGGTGATTGCGTGGTCGGCAGAGTCACGCATAACCTCGAACTCAATCTCCTTATATCCCTTTACGCTCTTCTCGATAAGAACCTGATGCACGGGAGAGAGCTTGAATGCGTTGATACCGATCTCGCAGAGCTGCTCCTCGTTGTAAGCAAAGCCGCCGCCTGTACCGCCAAGGGTGAATGCAGGACGAAGAACTACGGGATAGCCGATGCGAGCCGCAGCAGCCTTTGCCTCCTCAAGATTATAGGTAATCTCGGAGGGGATAGTGGGCTCACCGATAGACTGGCAGAGCTCCTTGAACATCTCTCTGTCCTCTGCTCTCTCGATAGACTGGGAGCTTGTACCGAGAAGTCTTGTGCGGCACTCCTTAAGAATACCCTTCTTCTCAAGCTGCATAGCAAGGTTAAGTCCTGTCTGTCCGCCGATACCGGGGAGAATCGCGTCGGGACGCTCGTGACGGAGGATCTTTGCAACGTACTCAAGGGTGAGGGGCTCCATATAAACCTTGTCCGCGATGGCGGTATCGGTCATAATGGTAGCAGGGTTGGAGTTAACAAGAACTACCTCGTAGCCCTCCTCCTTTAGTGCAAGGCAGGCCTGTGTGCCCGCATAATCAAACTCTGCAGCCTGTCCGATAACGATAGGACCTGAGCCGATTATCATTATTCTCTTAATATCTGTTCTCTTTGCCATTTATTTATCCTCCGAGTAATTAAAATCTGAATAAACTGTTTTTCCGTTATAAACGGTAAGCAAGCACCTGCCATAGACCTCTGCGTCCTTAAAGGGTGTTGCCCTGCCTGCTGACACAAAGTCATCGGGATCTATCTTATATTTTTCCGAGAGATCAAAGACTGTAAAGCCTTTGTCGGTGGTGATATTAAACCTCTCTCTCGGGTTGTCGCACATAATCTTAACAAGTCCCTCAAGACTCATTATACCCGTCTTTACCAGATGAGTATACAGAAGGGGGAATGCGGTCTCGATACCAACCACCCCCATAGCGCTCTTTTCAAGTCCGCGTGACTTTTCCTCATCCGAGTGGGGCGCGTGGTCGGTGGCTATCATATCTATAGTGCCGTCAAGCACACCCCTGAGTATTGCCTCTCTGTCCTCGGGAGACCTTAAGGGAGGATTCATCTTGAAGCGGCCGTCTTCTTGCAAGCAGGAATCGTCAAGCAGAATGTAGTGCGGTCCTGTCTCGCAGGTAACGTCAACACCCCTTGCCTTTGCCTCTCTGATAATCTCGACGCTCTCCTTTGTGGAGATGTGGCAGACGTGGTAGGAGCAGCCTGTCTTTTCCACAAGCTTAAGATCTCTAGAGATCTGTCCCCACTCACTCTCGGAGCAGATTCCTCGGTGTCCGTGTGCCCTCGCATACTCACCGTCGTGAATGTAGCCGCCGCGAAGAAGCGAGTTGTCCTCACAATGCGCAACTATCATTCTGTTTAAGCTCTTGGCCCTTTCCATAGCAGAGACCATCATCTCCTCGCTCTGCACCCCTCGTCCGTCGTCCGAGAAGGCAACCACCCTGTCGGCTATCTCCGCCATATCCGAAAGCTCAAGACCTGCCTGACCCTTGGTAATAGTGCCGTAAGGAAGCACAGCAATGCAGGCATCCCTCTCGATAATCTCAAGCTGTCTCTCAAGATTTCGTGCACTGTCGGGGGTGGGATTAAGGTTGGGCATCGAGCATACGGCAGTATATCCACCGCGGGCAGAGGCCAGAGTGCCCGACTTAATAGTCTCTTTATAAGAAAAACCCGGCTCTCTTAAGTGAACGTGAACGTCACAGAGGCCGGGAATAATCAAAACGTTATCAAATACAAAAGAGGGGGCAGAAACGGATACGTCACCCTCAAAAGCAGAAAGAGAGGTGCCGTCGAAGCACATGTCACACTTGCTAACATTGCCGTCTTTATAAACGAAAGCATTACGGAACAAGGCCATCATATCGTAAAATCCTCCTACTTACCCATTATAATTTTAAATATTATAACACATTATTATATTAAAGTCAAGTAAAAATATTTAGGCTGTTCAAATATTTTTTCAAAAGATAATTTACATTTGTACCGTTATATCGGCTGTTTTTCCCGAATTATTGGAATACAGCATCTTTTTTTGTATAAGCTATACAAGTTTCTTATCGGAGTGCCCACAAAACTTTGGAAGGGTACTATACTTACAAACCGGATTTTTTCTGCTACAATAGGCTTGTGAGCTTACAAAAACATTTTTACGAAAGGAAAACAAAATGGCAAAAAGAAGAATGCTGGATATTTCAATAATCGAGAGCGACCGTTTTCGTCTGCTTTCCCCCTCGGCTCAGGCTCTCTATTTACATCTTAATATGAATGCCGACGATGACGGATTTGTGGGAATGTGGAGAACTCTGCTACGCTGTCTCGGTGTAAGACAGGCCCACCTTACCACTCTTATCGAGGCGGGATACGTGATAATGGTTAATGATGACCTGCTTCTAATCTCCGACTGGAATCTGCACAACAAGATAAGACGCGACAGATACAACGAGGGACATTACGCAAGCCTGCTAAGTACAGTACGAATACATGCAAACGGTAGATATTCCAAGGGCTGACGGCCACTTTTGGTTGTCACAGGTAAGGAAAGGATAGGTAAGGTCAGGTAAGGTAAGGATAGGTCAGGTAAGGTCAGGTAAGGCGAGGTAAGGACAGGTTTACCTACCAATAGTATAATACATTCATTCAGAGAGCGCTTCGCGTTTTTCCTTTTGAAATTAAAAAAGGCGCATCCTTTTTGGACACGCCTTAGGGTATATTATTCGGTTCTGAGTGCAACAACAGGGTCCTTATTTGCCGCACTCTTTGCAGGAGCAAGTCCTGAGATAAGAGTAAGACCGATGCTGAGGCAAATGAGGAATATCGCGTTGCCCACAGGAAGAGCTGCGATACCTTGGAAGTTAATAATAGGTGTCAGAATAAGGTTAACCAACGCAGAGATAACGTAGGTCACCGCGATGCCTATAGTACCTGCAAGGAAGCCGATAATTGCGGTCTCGGCAATAAAGAGGTTGGAAACGTCGCGCTTACGTCCACCGAGCGAGCGGATTACACCGATCTCCTTAATTCTCTCAACAACAGAAACGTAGGTGATAATACCGATCATAACCGTGGATACCACAAGCGAGATAGAGGTGAATGCGATAAGTGCATAGGAGATGATGTCGATCATGGTGGTGAGCATTGCGATGATAAGCTCCAGGCTGTCGGTATAGGTAACCTTGTCGTGAGTCTCATTCCATGCATCAAGATACTGTGTTACAAGGCTCTTTTCCTCAAAGGAAATGGGATAGATCTTAATGCTGGTAGCAAGGTCAAGACCGCCAAGAGTTCTGGCAATAGACTCTCTGGTGCTGTAGGAATATACTGTGCCCTTCTCGTTGGTGCTTCTCTCCTTTACGGCATCAGGACCGTCAAAGGCACTGTAAGGCATATAATCATACTTATAGGTAAAGGATGTGATATAATCGTCAGCCTTTTCCTCGTCACCGATAAGGAAATCAATAAACTCGGAGGTCTTGTTCACCTCTAGAGCATAGTCGGTAAGAGCCTTGGTGTAGTAGATACCCGAGCTCATTACACCGTAGGAGATATTGTCCTTGGGAGTAAGGATACCAACAACCTTGAGTGTCATACCCTCTGTGGATGCACCGCTCATTTCACCTGTGTAAACGGGTGCGGTGGTAACCGTGGTGGTGGAAGGCTGGCCGGGAATAAGGCTGGGAACGGTAACGCTGACCTCTGTAGTAGAGAAGAGGCTGTCGGTGGGATACCAGGTGAGAGTCTTGTTAAGGAGCTCGTTATAGGTGAAATACTGACGGTAGAGAGACTCGTTGTAGGTGGAGTTGCCCTCGTCATCGGTGTTTGCCGCCTTATGGAATATCTCCATAAACTCCTCCTGAGTGTAATAACCAAGTCTTGCAAGAAGAAGGTCGGTCAGCTCGTCGTTTGAGTCGAGGACAAGCATAATCTCATCCTTCTCGGTAGCAATCTTACCGCCATCCAAAAGATTATACTGACTAAGGATGTAATCGTTGTTGTCGGGAGCCTGAGCAAAATTGGGTGAAAGACGGTCAACCATAGACGCAAGGTCGGAGTAATCTGTCTCGTTTAGCACCGACTTATAAATATCGGTAAGCTGCTTTACAGACATATGACGGGAGGGCTGACCTCCAAACTCATAGAAATCGGTAAATATAGTTCTGCTGAAATCAAGACCGTATCCAAGGGTAAGAGCGTTGTAATACTCCCCGGGCATAGCCTTTACATAGTCAACGTACTCTTTGGTTATCTCGTTCTCAACCATAATATTACCAAGATCGTCCTGAGTCTTGATAAGATGCTCGATAACAGAGGAGATATATACACTGTTGGGATTTTTGATAATCTCAATCTTATCACCCACGTCCAGCATATCTGTGAGAGCGGCCATATCAAAGCCTGTCTGCGAGATGGTGATAGGATTACCCGACAGCATATCGTCCTGCATGGATGCGATATAGCCCTTGATACCTGCAGAGAAGGCAAGCACCATTGCGATACCGATGATACCGATAGAGCCTGCGAAGCCGACCATGGCGGTTCTGCCCTTCTTGGAGATAAGGTTCTTTGCAGAGAGACGGAAGGCGGTGAAGAAGGACATCTTTGCCTTTTCCTTTTTGCCGCCCTGCTCGGTGGGCTGCTCGGTGGTCGAGAGGGACCTATATTCCTCCTCGGTTACGGGGTTGGTATCCTCGATGATATTACCGTCGAGAAGCCTTACGATACGGGTAGAATACTGCTCTGCAAGCTCGGGGTTATGGGTTACCATAATTACAAGTCGCTCGCCTGCTATCTCGCGGATAAGCTCCATAATCTGCACGCTGGTAACTGTATCGAGCGCGCCGGTGGGCTCGTCTGCAAGGAGAATTTCAGGCTCGTTTACAAGTGCACGTGCAATTGCAACACGCTGACACTGACCGCCCGAGAGCTGATTGGGCTTCTTGTAATACTGATCCGAGAGGCCTACCTTATCAAGCGCCGCCTTTGCTCTGGCAATTCTCTCCTCCTTGCCGATACCTGCAATAGTGAGCGCAAGCTCTACGTTGCCAAGCACGGTCTGGTGAGGAATAAGGTTGTAGCTCTGGAAGATGAAGCCAACGCGGTGGTTACGGTAAACGTCCCAGTCTCTGTCGCGATAGAGCTTTGTGCTCCTACCGTTGATAACAAGGTCGCCCGAGCTGTATCTGTCAAGACCGCCGATAATATTAAGCATAGTGGTCTTTCCACAACCCGAAGGACCGAGTATGGAAACAAACTCCTTGTCACGGAAGGTGATGTCCACACCGCGAAGCGCGTTAACTGTCTCAGAGGATGTGACGTAATCCTTCTTTATGTTACGTAATTCAAGCATTTTTTCTATCCTTTTTTAAAAGTAATAATAAAATTATACACCAAAATTATGAACAAATAAATGCGAAAAGTAAAATATTTTTTTCTTTAAATAATTTACTCTACCTTAAGCTGTCTTGCCCATATGCCCTTGTGCACAAGGATAAGTCCGGGGATAACCTTAAGATTTTCCACCACAAGAACGATGGGGAGCATATACTCGAAGGGGAGCGAGGTGAAATATGCAAGAGAGGCAACCACAGGAATAACCACCACCCAGGCATACACGCTGTCAAAGAGCATGGTGATAAGCACCCGTCCGCCCGAGCGAATGGTGTAATAGGTGGCTGTGGCAAGAGCCGCAAAGGGCATGGTGATACCGAAGCAGATCATATTGTATCTTGCAATCTCGATAACGCTCTCCACGTCGGTATAGAAGCTGGGGAAAACGGTGGAAAGAGCTATCTGCACACCCATCATTATTATACCCATAAATACCGCGAAGGCAAGCAGCTTTTTGTCGGTTTCCTTTGCCTCCTCGATCTTTCCTGCACCGAGGAGATTTCCTACGATAATAGCAATAGAGGAGCTGAGGGCAAAGTAAGCAACGCTTAAGAGATTCTGCAGATTAAAGGAGATATTCATTGCGGTGATAACGTCTGTGCCGCGTGTAGAATAACACATATTTATTGTGGTAATAGAGATAGACCAGAAGAGCTCGTTGCAGAGAATGGGTGTGCCCTTAAAGGCAACCTGCTTAACAAGTGATAGCGGTACGCCAAATCCCTTGAAGAGACCCACCGCATAGGCACATTTCTGCTTATTTCTGTGTGTCCAGAAAACGAGAATAGCAAGCTCAATAAATCTGGAGAGGGAGGTTGCGATAGCTGCACCTGCCACACCAAGCGCGGGGAAGCCCAAGAGACCGAAGATAAGGATAGCGTTAAATACCAGGTTTGTTACGATAGAAACGGTGCTTGCCACCATAGGCACAAAGGTCTCACCCGTCTCACGAAGAGTGGATGCATAGGCCTGGGAGAGTGCAAAGGGGATAAGACCGATAAGAATGTATGCAACGTACTCCTTTGCCGAGCTGAATACAAGCTCAAGATTAAGCGCACCCTCACCGCTATCGTGGAGATAGCCGTTAATCAGCCTGTCCTGGAACATACCGATAGCGCAAACACCGATAACTCCGATAAGAACGCAAAGCACAAGCTTGATACGCATAGTATTACGCACACCTACGGTGTCACCTCTGCCGTTGAACTGTGCGGTGAAGATGCCTGCGCCCGAAATTGCGCCGAAGATGGCAAGATTGAATACGAAAATAAACTGGTTTACAATAGAAACGCCCGACATCTGCTCTGTACCCACCCAGCTTACCATAAGGTTGTCAAGCAGGTTTACCAGATTTGTAACGGTGTTCTGAATAATCATAGGCAGGGCAATCGCAAGAGTGCTCTTATAAAAGGCCCTGTCACCAATGTAGCTTTTTAAATTCATCATTTTTCCTCTTTTTATTTTTATTCTAACTTTTCTATTATACCACAAATGAAAATAAAATGCAAGAAAAAAAATAGCCTTCCCCGAGGGGACTAAACTTGAATTTAATACAAAAAGGAGAGCCGAAGCTCTCCCTGATACCACGGTTTTCCGCGCGTAGTTTTTTAAGATTATTTGCGTTTTTCTGCCTTGCGTATTTTGTTTTTAAACCGTTCTTCAAATTTTGAAATCGTTCCCTGAACTATAAGGTCTTTTTGTAATACATAGTATGAATCAGGAACTCCCTTAAATTTGATATGATAAAAATTGCCGTAATCAAAAATTTTGTCTATATCGCTTATAAGATAGTAGTCTTCGCGCTTTTCACTATAATAAAATATCGTGTCTTCCTCAAAATCAAACCTGATTCTGTTAGGCATATTTTTTAAAAAACCTTTTTTGCCTAAAAACGAAGCCGCAACCATTAAAGGAAACAGCAAAAAGCATATTAAACATATAGGGTGAAGCAGGATAGAAAAAACAATGATAAAAATGCCAAACACAGCACAAGCAATACCAATGCCGATCAATTCAACTCTAAGTTGCCTTTTAAATAAAAAGTCTTCACATTCTTTTGACAATTTTCCTTTGAAATCAAACATATTACTCTCCTTTATTTAAATATTGGTTGTTGTGTGTTGTAAGGTTTACCATATTCTATGGCCTCACCCTCTAACCCCAGCAACGGTAAAAGAATCATATGACGTATTACGGTACATCATAAGTATACCACACCTGTGCAAGCATTTCAAGAGTGCTATATACATAAATTACTACAACAATGAGAGAATCTCTCTTAAACTAAAAGGAATGAGCCCAGTATAGTACCGAGCTCATTCACAACGAACTTAATATTTAATTTTTGTCTAAACTTTTGGGTTAACTTCAAAAAGGAGGCCTTTATAGGTTATTAAATTAAATCTCAAAGCCGACGAGAAGTCCGCCCTGCTCTGCATAGAAGGAGCAGAGACCGTAAAGCATACCGATCTCAACCTCTGCCTCGGGGTATTTTGCGAGGACGTTTGCCTTTACAAGCTCGGCCGCAGGAAGATTGTTTGCGTGGTGGATCTTTACTCTGCCACCCTTGTAGCCGTCACCGATCATATTGGCAACAATGTCCTTTGCCGCATTTACGGGGCCGCGGGACTTGCAGATCATCTCAAGAGTACCCTCGGTGCTTGCACGACCTACCGCGCGAATGCCGAAGAGCTCTGCCATCTTTGCCACCACGGGACTGACTCTGCCGTTGTTTGCAAGATTACGCATAGACTCAAGAGCAAAGATAAGTCTGGTGTGATTTGTAGAATAATCTATAATGTCACTCTTGATCTCCTCAAAGCTCTTGCCCTCAAGGATCAGAGCGCGAAGTCTTTCGATCATAAGGAAGCTCTCTGCACCTGTGGAGAGGCTGTCAACGATATGTACCTTTCTGTCGGGGTGGTCTGCAAGATATGTCTTTGCCGCCACGTTTGCCGCATTGAAGCTGCCCGAAAGATTGCTGCTTATGGTCACAACAAAGATATTTTCTGCATCACCAAAGGCCTCAAGATACTCACCTGTGCTGGGGCAGGAGGTATGGGATTTTCCCTTATATGCCTTAAGGTCGGCAAGCATACCGATAACGTCAAGAGAGGAATCGTCAACGTATTCCTTTGCGTCGGTAATAATTTTAAGAGGAACACTGGCAAAATCAACGGATGAAAGCTGATGGATATCTGCCGAGGAATCTGATACAATTTTAAAACTCATAAAATTTGTTTCCTTTTTTTAGAATTATGAATTAATTATAACATGACCGTCTTTTAAAGTCAATATGTCAAATATTTTTCTATTCCGTCGGGGAAAATTGTCACAATTACCTTCCCCACACTCTCTTCTCTCGAAGCAATCTTAAGACAGGCAGACAGAGCCGCACCTGAGGATATACCCACCCCAAGTCCCTCACGTGCGGCAAGTATTTTTACACACTCGCTTGCCTCATCAAAATTCACCGTTATAGCCTCATTTATAATGTTTTTGTCAAGTATAGTTGGCAAAAAGCCTGCTCCAATGCCCTCGATAGAGTGTTTTCCTGCTCTTCCGCCCGAGAGAATTGCTGCCTCGGTTGGCTCCACAGCCACTACTTTTACGCCAGGTATTTTTTCTTTTAGATACCGTCCTACTCCCCCTATAGTGCCACCGCTGCCGACCCCTGCAACAAAGTAATCTACCCTGCCCGACAATGCGTCGTATATCTCAGGGCCTGTGGTGGAATAGTGGGAGTAGGTATTCATAGGATTTTCAAACTGGTTAAGGCTGACTCCCTCCCTCTCGTCACGCAACCTCTCTGCCACCCTTCTTGCCTCACTCATACCCCCGTCGGTCAGAATCAGCTCCGCACCAAGCGACCTTATTATTTTCTTTCTCCCCTCCGAGGCACTCTCGGGCATTACCACCACAGGTCGGTAGCCACGCCTTAAGGCAATCGCCGACATAGAAATTCCCATATTTCCGCTGGTGGCCTCGATGATATAATCTCCCTCTCGTATAAGCCCCCTCTCTTCAAGGTCGTTTATCATAAAGAGGGCGGGTCTGTCCTTTACCGACCCTGTGAAATTACAGCGCTCAAGCTTTGCAAAAAGCGAGGCTTTAAGCGAAAAATATTTTTCCATAAACGAAAGCCGAAGAAGCGGCGTGTTGCCCACAAGCCCCCGAAATTCCATAATTTCCCCAAACATATTAACACCCCTTATTTAGTATTTTTCTGTTGACAAAGCCACAATATATGGTATAATATATACAAAACTCCATTAAAATATTAAGGGGGTAACGAGTATGAAGATTATCAAGAGAAACGGTAGCGAGGTCGAGTTTGACAACGCTAAAATATATTCTGCCGTAAGCAAGGCAAACGAGGCTGTAGAGCCTATTTATCGCATCAGCCCCGAGGACGTGCAGAGGGTCACAGACAACGTGACCGAAAAATGCGAGGCCTTTGCCCGTACTCCCGAGGTTGAGGAGGTGCAGGATATGGTGGAGAGAGAGCTTATGGCTCTCGGTGCATTCACCCTTGCAAAGACCTACATTACATACAGATATACAAGAGAGCTGGTGCGTAAGTCCAACACCACCGACGAGCGCATTATGTCGCTTATTGAGTGCGTAAACGAGGATTTGAAGAATGAAAATTCCAACAAAAACCCCACCGTTAACTCCATTCAGCGCGACTATATGGCAGGTGAGGTGTCCAAGGATCTTACAAGACGTATCCTGCTCCCCCAGGACATCGTAAAGGCCCACGAGGAGGGACTTATCCACTTCCACGATGCCGACTACTACGCACAGCATATGCACAACTGCGACCTTGTAAACCTTGAGGATATGCTGGAGAATGGCACCGTCATCAGCGGCACAAGGATAGACACACCCAAGAGCTTTTCCACCGCCTGCAACATTGCGGCACAGATTATAGCACAGGTTGCATCTAACCAGTATGGCGGACAGTCCATCAGCCTTACCCACCTTGCCCCCTTTGTTGACGTAAGCCGTCGCAAGATCAGAAGGGCTGTGGGCGAGGAGCTTTCTGCAGCAGGCATCACTCCCACCGAGGAGCAGGTGGAGCGCATCACCGAAATGCGTCTTAAGGAGGAGATCAACCGCGGTGTGCAGTGCATACAGTATCAGGTTGTCACCCTTCTTACCACCAACGGACAGGCACCCTTCATCACCATGTTTATGTATCTCGGTGAGGCGGAGGACGAGAGAACAAAGCTTGACCTTGCCCTTATCATCGAGGAGGTGCTGAAGCAGAGAATTCAGGGTGTTAAAAACGAGAAGGGTGTGTGGATCACTCCTGCCTTCCCCAAGCTTATTTACGTGCTTGAGGAGGACAACGTTAAGGAGGGCTCAAGATTCCATTACCTCACCCGTCTTGCCGCAAAATGCACCGCCAAGCGTATGGTTCCCGACTATATTTCCGAGAAGATTATGCTCAAAAATAAGGTGGACAAGAACGGTGAGGGTCACTGCTACACCTGTATGGGCTGTCGCTCCTTCCTCACCCCTTACGTTGACGAAAACGGCAAGGCAAAGTACTACGGCCGCTTCAATCAGGGCGTTGTTACCGTCAATCTGGTGGACATCGGTCTGTCTGCCGAGGGTGATATGGATAAATTCTACAGGATTTTCGACGAGAGAATGGAGCTCTGCCATCGCGCACTCCGTTGCCGTCACGACAGACTTGTTGGCACAACCTCCGATGCCGCGCCTATCCTCTGGCAGTACGGCGCACTCACCCGACTTAACAAGGGCGAAAAGATAGACAAGTACCTTTACGGCGGCTATTCTACCCTCTCTCTTGGCTACGCGGGTCTTTGGGAGTGCGTATATTCGCTGTCGGGCAAGAAGCTGACCGAGCCCGAGGGTGAGGAATTGGGTCTTGAAATTATGAGGCTCTTAAACTCCTACACCGCAAGGTGGAAGGCCGAGGAAAACATCGACTACTCGCTCTACGGCACACCCCTTGAAAGTACAACCTATAAGTTTGCTAAATGCCTGCAGGCAAGATTCGGCATTGTAGATGGCGTGACCGACAGAAGCTATATCACCAACTCCTACCACGTGCACGTGACCGAGGAGATAGACGCCTTCAGTAAGCTTCTGCTCGAGGCAAAATTCCAGGCACTCTCCCCCGGCGGTGCAATCTCCTACGTTGAGGTGCCCGATATGCAGAACAATATCGAGGCTGTGCTTGACGTGATGAGCTTTATCTACGATAACATTATGTATGCCGAGCTTAACACCAAGAGCGACTACTGTCAGAAGTGTGGCTACGACGGTGAGATTCTCATTATTGACGACGGCAAAAAGCTCTGCTGGGAGTGTCCCAACTGTCACAACCGTGACCAGTCCACCATGAACGTGGCAAGACGCACCTGCGGCTACATCGGCACACAGTATTGGAATCAGGGCAGAACAAGTGAGATCAAGGATAGAGTGCTTCACTTGTAAAAATGCAGATTCCGGGATTCAAAGCCTCTAAATAAATAAAAGCCTCCTTTTAAAAGGAGGCTTTTTCATTCCATAAGCCTTCCCCTCGAGGGGAAGGTGGCAGGCTTGCCTGACGGATGAGGTGAAGTATACCGCCTTATTAGCAGTTACACCTCATTCGCCTCGTCCCTCGGCACCTTCCCCTCGAGGGGAAGGCTTGGCGTTAGACATTAAAGGCTAATAATTTTCTTACTCGCACTCATCCTTTTTCATAGTGGAGAGCATATTCTCAACGCATCTTGTCTTACTGTGCCAGAAGCATTTTACCCTGTCACTTATGCTGATAACCCCCACCGTCGCAAGTCCGAGGACTGTGAGAGTTAAGTAAGGATGTCGCATTATTCGTCCCTTTTTTCCGTTAAACAACTCGTTTCTCCTTTATTTGATGTAAATATATCTTAACCAATAATGTAAATATTATTTATATTATTGACAAAATCTTAAAGATGTTGTACAATTAGTATGTAAAGTTATATGGGGTCGTCACATTTGGTAAGACCGAAAAAGACCGAAAATAAATAAAAAAGGTCTCAAATTAAGCAAAAAACTTATAAATGAGACAATATATGGTTGAAATCCTGCGGATTTCTTTGTTTTTATGGCCTTTTTCTACCGCCGTTTTCTTCCTCTCGACGTATATATATACGCCTTCGGGGCGAAAAACGACGTTTCTTCCTCAAATCTGCCTATCCCCCTGAAAGGATTTTTTGTGATGATTAAATGCGAAAATTGCGGTAAGGAATACTCCGAGAGCCTTGATCTCTGTCCCGATTGCGCAGGCGAAAGCGAAATTACAGTAGAGGAGGCACAGCGCCTGCTTGCACAGGCAGACCAGCTTCTTGATTCAAACGACCTTAACGGTGCGGTGGATATCTACAAGTTTTTGGCAGGTGCAGGTGTAGCCGAGGGTGAGAGAGCCCTTGCGCTCATTCTCGAGAAGGGTGTGCTTCTTCCCCGCGATCTTGATATGGCAATTAAATATTACTATTCCGCGGCACAGAAGGGTGATGCCATCTCTGCTTACAGATACTCGAAGCTTATCGTTGGCAATGAGGATAGAGCAGATTTCTGGCTTGCCTTTGCGGCAATTATGGAATACAGAGAGGCCTACGCAGATGCATACGCACTTTATTCCAGACACCGCGAGCGTGGCACCGCGGCATACTACTGCTCTCAGCTTGCAGAGGAGGGTGACGACGATGCTATCATCGAAATGGCTAGAAGACACCTTTACGGCGACGGTGTTGAGCAGAATGAGAAACAGGCAAAGTGGTATATAGAGAGAATTGAGCGCACACCTATCCACGCGCTTAAGCTTTACAGACGTATTCAGGCCGTTGAGGGTCGCTCTGTACGTCCCAAGATTCCCACCTTTACCGACAGAAACAGAATTATGCAGCGCCTTATGGACGGTGCAAAGAGCCTCGGCTATCACAAGGTGCTTCTCCTCATCTGCGAGAAGTACAGAGCGCTGGGTGCAAAAGATGCAGACGTATTTCTTGCAAAGCTGCACATCGAGGGCATTGAGTTTGAGGCTAACGTTGAGCACGGACTCTCTATCCTTGAGGATGCTATGGCTGACGGCTGCGTGCTTGCGGCAATCACTCTCGGTGACCTTTACACAGAGGGCGAATACGTTGAGCAGAGCGACAAGACCGCTACATATTACTACAGACTTGCTTCAAAGCTTGGCGGCGAGGGCTACTACGAGAAGCTTGGTGACATCTTCCACGATGCAATTCTCACCGAGCCCGACTATGCTATTGCGATTTCTCTCTACCAGAAGGGTGCAGAGGAGGGCGACCTTGCCTGCCGCAGAAAGCTTGCGGCTATGTACGAGGAGCGCGAGAGAAACTACATCGAGGCAACAAGACTTGAGCGCACAAATCCCGAGGAGGCATTCCCCCTCTTCAAGCTGTCTGTTGATGCAGGCTATCTCCCTGCCCACGCAAGAATTGGCTGGTATTATGAGAGAGGCATCGGCACCAAGGCAAATCGCAAGGCGGCATACACTCACTACAAGGCAGCCTACGATGCAGGTGACAAGAGAGCTATCGAGAGCCTTGGCAGATGCTATGCAAGAGGTATCGGCGTAGCCTTTGACTTTGATAAGGCGTCCGAGCTTCTTCAGACCGCAAGAGAGATGGGCTCCCACTCGGCAGACAAAGAGCTCTTACGCATCTACGAGAATAAGAAGAAGCATATGCTCCGCTCTCTCTACTCCACCGCAATGCGCCTCTACTACAACAAGAAATACGACCTTGCAAGATCTATGCTTGAGACCTGTATGCAGTTTGGTCTGCCCGATGCAACCTATGCCATCGGCTGTCTCTACGAGTTTGGTATCACCACCGCTCCCGACAGAAAGATTGCCCTCCGCTTCTACAAGAAGGCCTACGAGCAGGGCTACAGCGACCCCAGACAGTACCACAAGCAGAGCATGCTGAGAATCAGCAGATGATGTGAGCCTGTGGCTCACGATGAAATTTGCCATTCGGCAAATGAAATTCACAAGATGAATGAAATACTTGCTCCGCAAGTGTGAAATGTGCCATTCGGCATAAAAAAACCGACCCAAAAGGTCGGTTTTTTTGTTTATCTTATTCGGTTGCTGCGGGATCGTCGAGAGTCTTTACGTTGGGCCAAGTGATAAGGGTCTCAGCCGCTAAGGTGTAATACGCTCTCTCCTTAAAGTGCTCGTTATCATAATAGGAGAAGATCTCGAGTGCTCTGAGCTTCTCAAACTTTTCCCACTCCTCAGCGGTGTAGTCATCCTTGGTCTTGCTCTCGTTGTCAAGATACTGTTGGATGTACTCGTCAAGGTACTCCTGCTTAATAGCCTCAACCTTAGCAGTAAGCTTCTCCTCGGAGGGAAGGATGTTCTCATATCTCATAATATAGTAGAGAACAAGTCTCTCCTTAACGAAGTCCTGAGCCATCTTGTAAAGGGAATACTGCCAAGCAGTCTCGCCGTATACATACCACTCGGAGTAAGAGTTGATGCCAAGATATGCGTTTGCATACGCGTTAAGGGTATTGTAGGTGTCATAGCTACCGTAATAGCTGTTGTAGATTTTACCGCCGTTGGTAATGTAAAGGTTGTTGATCTCGTTTGCGTAATCGTAGTAAACCTCATCAACTCTTGCGGTGGGGTACTTCTTAATCTTAGCGATACTGGAGTAATGCTCCCAGATAGCAGACTCGATCATGCTCTTCTTCTCGGTCTCGTAAAGCTCGTTCATAAGCTCCTTGGCATAAGCCTTGTACTTATCAACGTAGGTCTCGCCCTCGTACTCATCAAGCTTCTCGAGAGTTACAGAAATATCCTTGTCCTCGATCTTCTTCTTAAGGTAATCGTCATCAAACACAGGAGCCTCGCCCATGGGGTAGTAGAAATCTGCGTACTGAATATATACCTCAAAGATAGCATCCTTGTTGTTGAGGGTTGCATTTCCGTAATCATAGGGGAAGTAGCAGCTTACCTCAATGTAGTTGCCCTCTGCCTCGCAGGTGGTAACGTACTGAACGGTAATGTCGGTGTATGTAACCTCCTTACCGTCAACCTGGGTCTTGAACTCACCGGTAGACTTGGTGCCGATGGTAAGGCTCTGTACCTTCTCAAGGAAGCCCTCACCGTAAAGGGTAGCAATATCCTCTGCGGAGTAGTCAATTCTCTTGGGGTTGGAAGCACTTACGGTGGTAGTGCTGGTGGTGTTGTTCTCGTTGGTGGTAACCTTCTTATAGGTAACGTATGCTACGGTACCGTTTGCAGCGCTGCCGCTGGTGATCTTCTCAAATTTTACAGAATCACCTGTCTTGTGACTCCAAAGATCAAGCTCGAAGCCGGGAACAAAGCCGTTGGAGCCAATCTCAAGGCCGTAGGGATTAGCATCTGCAAAGTTGCACATACCGTCCTGCTCGGTCTTGTTGCCCTCTTCATCTACAAGATAGCCTCTGTAGTAGATGTAAACAACGTCACCGGGGTTGATCTGAAGGTTTGCCTTGCTCTCCTTGAGCCAAGCGGTAGTGGGCTTGTCCTCGCGGAGCATATTGAGGATAGTGATATCGATGTCAATATCACGGGGCTTTGCAATATCAATATTAAGGTCGAAGTTTCTGTAATCCTCGGTGAATTCGATGTAATTCTTAAGATTGGACTTAAGGTAGTCGAAGCCCTCATCGTTTGTAATGTAGTTAACGGTAGTAATGATACCGAAAACAAGAAGAATAAGTGCTACAACAGCAGCGGTAATGATTATGGCAAGCTTCTTAACCGAAAGATTCTTTATCTTGCTAAGGATAGAAGTTTTTTCCATCTTGCTAAAATCCTTTCATTATATAATATTATGCGAACGAGTCTGCAAACTCGGTGGCTAACCTGTCGCATCTCTCATTATAGTCGTGACCGTTATGTCCCTTTACCCAAACGAAGGTCACGTTATGGGTCTTGGTGAGCGAGTAAAGCCTCTCCCAGAGATCGGGGTTTTTAAGCTCGTCTCTGCCCCTTCTCCAGCCCGCCTTGTGCCAGCCCTCTACCCAACCGAGCAGAAAGGCGTCTACAAGATACTTGGAGTCGGAGTAAAGCGTAACCTCGCAGGGCTCCTTTAGCGCCCTGAGTCCCTCGATGGCAGCGGTAAGCTCCATACGGTTGTTGGTGGTTTCTCGCTCTCCGCCGGAAAGCTCCTTCTCAAACCTGCCGTAAACCAATATTGCTCCCCATCCGCCCTTACCGGGATTGCCTCTGCAGGCGCCGTCTGTGTAAATGTTTACTTGTTTCATACATTTTATTAAAAAACGGGCGAAAGTGCTTCGCCCGTTTTTGTTTTTTAGTCTTTATTCTGCAGGACGGCAGAATCAAAAGTCAATAAATTACTGTGCGTCAGCGCCGCCCTCGGTCTCAACCTCAGGAGCCTCAACCTTGATGGAGTAGCTGATGGTTCTGAAATCAAGCTTGCCATCCTTGTAAACGGTCTCGGTGTGATCACCGTGCTCGTTAAGCTGAATGTTGGTGCTGGTAAGGTAGTAGAAGAGCTTGTTGAACTGGAAGCCTGTACGAACGTTGATCTCGCCGTAGCTGTCAATTACAGAGTTGTAGTTAACTCTACCAACTTCCTTCTTGTAGTTCTTCATGAATGCATCGTTGATAAGGAAGGTCTTAGCCTCTTCAAGAGAGTTCTTCTTGTTCTCCTCAGCATTCTTAACTGCCTCGTTGTACTTCTTCTCAGCCTTCTTAGCATCGTCAGCGTAAAGCTCGTCGTAGTACTCTCTGTCTACGTTGTAAGCGCCGCCAGCGATATCCTGCTGAACGTAGCTCTCGTATACTGCAAGTGCATCATTGTTGCAAGCCTTAGCTACTACGAAGATCTTGATGATAGGAGTGAGGTACTTAACAGCCTCTGTCTTAAGAGCATCGTTAAGAGCGGTCTTGTCAACCTTGTTTGTGCTCTTGATACCGATAACAACCTCGTTGAGGTATGCATCGAAGCTGCCCTCAAACTTATCGTAGTTGGTGGTGGTAGAGCTAGAGGAGCTGGAGCTGGAGTTAGGATCTACGTATTTGCCCTTGTAGAAGTCATACTCATAGGACTCGTAGAGGTGATCCATGTAATCCTTGATAAGATCAGCGGGGATGTTAGCAACGTCAACGGTTACCATGGTGTCGATAAGGTCCCAAACAGCGGTCTGTACCTTCTTAATAATATCAGAGTCATAGGACTCCTTAAGGCTGTGGTAGGTGTTCTCGTAGTACTCACCGGTGATAACCTTGGATACGTCCTCACCGCCATTGTACTTGTAGATCTCGTCACCGAGGGTCTTCTCGCCGTTCTTAAGAGCTACAAGCTTGGTGATAGCAGCCTTGAGAAGCTCGTTCTGTGCCTTGGTGAGAGCCTCCTTAGCGGTATCGATAGCATCCTGCTGCTTATCAGTGGGCTTGGAGCCGCCTGCGGTTACAGCATCGTTGTAGGTCTTGTTAAGCTGGTAAAGTGCGCCACCCTCCTTGTAGTAGGTGTTGCCCTCTACAGTGGACTTGGTGTCGAAGATCATGGAGATCTCCTTAAGGAGAGACTCAACGGTGTCGTCGCCAAGCTTGTATTCCTCACCAAGAACCTTGAAGGAGGAAGCGGTAAGCTTGGAGCTGTAGATGTAGTAAAGGATATCCTCAACAGTGATCTCACTGGTGGTAGGAGTATCGATAGCATATACGGGGAATACGTAGTAGGTAAGCTTCTGGCCAACAAGGTCAACCTTGTTGCCGTCAACGTTAAGGCTGTCGGGAGTAGTAAGCTTCTCTTTTACAGTCTCCTTGCCCTCAGCGTCGGTGGTGGTGTAATCCTTAGTAAGGTAAGGAGTGTGCTCGATAATAATGGGAGCACCTGTCTCCTCAACAAGCCACTTAATAGCAAAGCTGGAATAAGTGTAAACGCCATCCTTAACAACGCTGGTGTCAGCGGAAGGATCGGTTACAGTGAAGGTAGATTTGGTGGTGATAGTCTCATTGTCACCCTCGCCCTCAGCCTTGATGAATGCTGCGAAAGCAGTGTCACCAACGCAAGCGGTAGCCTTCTCGTGAAGGAGAAGAGCGTGGAGAGGATTGGTCTCGTCAAGAGTGATAGCCTCGTAAGCAGCCTTCTCGGTGATGGTCTCGTAGATGATGACGGTCTTCTCCTCATCCTCATACATGATGTTGCCGTCAGCATCCTTCTTGGGAGTCTCGTACTTACGGGTGTAGGATACGTAGTAGGTCTTGCCTGCCTGAACCTTAGTAGCAGCCTTCTTAGCATCAGCATACTCGTTCTTGAAAGCAGTGAAGGCTTCCTCTATCTGAGTCTCAGTAGGCTCTGCACCGTCATTGTTTTCCTTGTATTCATTCTTCCAAGATTCCTTGTAGCCTGCCTCTACCTCTGCATAGGTCTTGCCCTCGTGCGCTGCCTCCCATGCCTCAACAAAGTCAGCCTCAAGCTCAGCCTTGGTCTTGGTGGAGTAAGCGTGAAGATCCTCGCCGTTCTCGATCATCTTGAGAACTTCCTGCTGGATAAGGTAAGCGAAGATATTGGTCTTCTCGTTGTAGTGGTTGTCAAGTCTAACAACGTGGTTAGCCTTGTCGCTGGAGCTGGTGAGAGTGGTCACGTTCATCTGAGAGCCGAAGAACACCTGCTCGCCGAGAGTAGCGTAGTATACAAAGTAGAGAACGTCACCGCCAGTGAGAGCTGCATCGCCGCTCATAGTGGTGTTTCTGTCCTCTTCCTTGGTCTCTGCGATCATCTTGTCTACAACAGCGTTGTAAATCTTTGCCGCAGCAATCTTAAGTCTGGTTGCCTCATCTGTAGTGAACTCACCGTCCTCGATCTCGATCTTTGCAAGAGCTTCCTTGAAAGCCGCGTAATCGAAGCTTGCGTAGGTGATGTCTTCATCAGCAAAATCGTAGCTTCCGCAGCTGCAAAGTGCGAGAAGAGACATAACAACTACAAGAATCAATGCAATAATTCTGTTTTTCATGTCTTTCATCCTTTTCAAAAAATATTTCAAAGTCCGCGTTTTTAACGCGATTAATTTGATCAAAATTTGGCGCAAAACTACCTCTATAGATAACTCGCTGAACTATTATATCACATAATTTTAAAAAATGCAATCACTTTTTCACATTTTTATAAATTTTTTATTTTATTAACAATTAATCTTTTTTATACATAAGACTTGACAAAATCTATATTCCATTGTATAATTTTCTAATAGACAGACGGTTTTTCACATTTGAAAGGAAAAAATTAATGAACGGCGATAAAAAAACAGTATTCTCGGGAGTTCAGCCCTCGGGTAATCTTACAATTGGAAACTATCTCGGAGCTATCAAGAACTTTTCTCGATTCTCTGAGGAATATAAAACTTTTTACTGCGTAGTTGACCTCCACGCGATCACCGTAAGACAGGTGCCTGCGGAGCTTCGTCGCAGAACATACGAGACTCTTGCGCTCTATATGGCCTGCGGTCTTGACCCCAAGGAGAACACCCTCTTCGTTCAGTCTCACGTGCCTGCACACGCAGAGCTTGGCTGGATGCTTGATTGCTACACCATGTTCGGTGAGCTTTCCAGAATGACACAGTTCAAGGACAAGAGCCAGAAGCACTCCCAGAACATCAATGCAGGTCTCTTCACCTACCCCACTCTTATGGCGGCGGATATTCTCCTCTACCAGACCGACGTTGTGCCCGTAGGCATCGACCAGAGACAGCATCTGGAGCTTGCACGCGATATTGCAATGCGCTTCAATCAGATTTACGGTCCCACCTTTACCGTGCCCGAGGGATATATGTCCACCGATACCGCAAAAATTATGTCTCTTGCCGAGCCCACCGCAAAGATGTCCAAGTCGGATGAAAATCAGAATGCGGTTGTTTACATCCTCGACTCCAAGGATGACGTTATGCGTAAGTTCAAGAAGGCGGTTACCGACTCCGAGGCATGCGTAAGATTCTCCGAGGACAAGCCCGGTGTATCCAACCTTATGACCATCTATCGCGCCTTCAGCGGCAAGTCCTTTGAGGAGATCGAGAGAGAGTTCGAGGGCAAGGGCTATGGCGACTTCAAGCTTGCTGTAGGTGAGGCTTGCGCAGACGGTCTTGCACCCGTAAGAGATGAGTTTGCACGTCTTATGGCAGACAAGGCATATCTTGAGCAGGTTATGAAAAACGGTGCTGATGAGGCAGCTTACTACGCACGCAAAACTATGTCCAAGGTGCGTAGAAAGATTGGTTTTGTAAACTAAACATCACAAAATGCACAAAAAGCGATTGTTTTTGGCAATCGCTTTTTTCAGAGAAGGAAAATAAAATGAAATATATTTTAGCATCCAAATCACCGAGACGCAGAGAGCTTATCGGTGAGATAATCCCCGAGTTTGACATCATCACAAGCGAGGCGGACGAGACTCTCCACGAGGGTATTCACCCCCGCGAGGGTGTAGAAATACTTGCTATCCGTAAGGGCGAGGGAGTGGCAAGGATACATCCCGATGCGATGGTTATTTCCTCCGACACTCTTGTTGAGCTTGGTGGCATCCCTCTCGGCAAGCCTAGGGACGAAGCCGATGCGATAAGAATGCTGACCGACCTTTCGGGCAAGGCACACAACGTGCACACGGGAGTGGCTATCCACCTGGGCGGCAGAGTTTATAGCGGTGTGGCAAGCACGGCTGTGTACTTCAGAGAGATGACCGCCGACGAAATCAAGAACTACGTTGCCTCGGGCGACCCTATGGACAAGGCAGGAAGCTACGGCATCCAGTCGGGTGGAGGCAAATTCGTAGAAAAAATCGAGGGCGACTATGACACGGTTGTCGGTCTGTCCTTAAGACTGGTAAAAAAACTGATAAACGACGCAGAAAAGGAGCTCGGTTAAGAGCTCCTTTTTATTATTTTATTTTCCAAAGGTGATTTCGCTATCACTCTTAAGATACACGCCCATAATGTTAACGTTCTGAGTTCCGAAGGTGAAGGTAATTGTGTTTACACCCTCCTTAAGAGAGATGATAGCAAAGTCGGCTCTGAGAGACTGTGTATTGCTCCAACCGCCGCAGGTTACAGAAATGTTGTCGGTAAGTACTACTGTATTTTCATTGCCGTTTGCATCCACAGAGGTTACAGAGGTAATGATAGTCTGGGTAGAATAGGTTGAATTAAATACGATAGCCAAGGAAAGAACTGCGTCGGTTGCCTCGGCAGCATCAACGGTAAAGGTAAAGGTGGAGTTTTGATTCTTCTGGTAGAAGACACCGTTACTGTTATCAAGCTTTTCTGTAGCAGAGCCGTTTGTTGTAATAGATCCACCGTTCTCGCTGAGGAAGGGATCGTAATTCTTAATAGCGTCTCCGTACTCGGTATTGACCGCCTCGTGAGTGATCTTGCCAAGAGAAACGACAGAAACACCTGCAACGTTAACGTTTTGATCACCCATAGTAAAGGTTATGATATTTTTACCTTCCTTAAGAGATATATCGGCTATATGGGCGCTTACTGTATTGCCCTTGGTAATATACCAGCCGTTAAGAGTGGACTGACCGTTATTAATGCTGTACTCCTTGGTCTCTCCGCCGCTTGTAACCTTAAGGCTCCTAAAAATTTCCTTATGGGAGAAGCTTCCGCTACCCAAAATCTTTACGATAAATTTAGCATCGCAATCCCTGTCGGCTATAAGCTCAACTGTAAAGCTTGCGCCCTGAGTAAGCTCGTAAAATACGGCGTCGCTGTGCTTCTTGCTTGTAAAAACACCGTTGGAATTAGCTCCGTTGTTGTCTACTATATCGGTAAATACCTCGTCTGCCTCCGAAACGTCGAAGGAATAGGTCTTGGGAAGCTCTGCAGGCTTGCCGTTGTTTTTAGCATTCTGACTAAAGAGCCAGCTTTCAAGTGCGGGGAAGCCTGCCTCACCGCTATAGGTGATTGCGTTATCCCAGATGCCATGACCCTGACCCTGGAAGGTCTTGAAGAGGATCTTATTACCGCCTGCCGCAGTAATGCTGTCATACATACCCTTGGTGCCGGAGTAAGGAACGGCGGTGTCTGCAGTACCGTGGAAGGTGTAGATAGGAATATCCTTAAGCACGTCGATTCTGTCGTAGGGACCGCCACCGCAGATAGGAACTGCAGCCGCAAAGAGCTCGGGATAACGGGAGATGATGTCCCAGGTACCGAAGCCACCCATAGAAAGACCTACAACGTAGATTCTGTCAGCATCAACGTAGTCAAGAGCCGCATACTCCTTGATAAGCTCTGCAACCGCGTGCAGGGGCTTGCTCTCGGAAAGATTATCCTGACTGTAGTTTCCCTTGGTCCAGTTGGTCTCCGCCCACTTGTTGGGGTCGTTTACGTCGGAGTTGGTGTTGCCACCTGTAGAGCTGGGGCACTGGGGTGCGATAACGATAGAGTTGGACCACTCGTTATTCTTGTCATCACCCACAACCTTACGAATAGCATTCTTAAGCTGAGCCTCGTTGTCGCTGCCGCGCTCACCTGCACCGTGAAGGAAGAGGATAAGGGGGCGACTGTCCTTAGACTTATCAAGATTTTCAGGCTCGTAGAGACAGTAGTTGAGCTTATATCCGTTATCGTCATAAACCTGCTTATCAAAGCCTGTTTCGGAGCGGATAATTAGGTCATTAAGACTAACGGGCTTGCTGCCTGCCGCGTCGCTGAAAAGCGCACCGCACTCACAGGCATAATGGAATCTTATACCGTGCACAGCATATCCTGCCGCAGAGGAAGCCACCTTCGTAAGCTGATGCTCGTGGTCCTCGGGGGGATTTTCAGGAGGATTTTCGGGGTCTATGGGATTAATCATAGCCATGATTTCCTCAAGAATACTGCAAGAGGTGGTCATAAGCAATGTTCCGATAAGTAAAATTGCCGCTAAAATCTTTAAAAACTTCATAGTCTTGCTCCTTTGCTTTTTTATTTTATTGTAGCATATTATTTTAAAAAAGTAAATAAAGCATAATTTACAAAAATAATTATGAATCTTGTACAGTATGTATAAAAGCCCATTTAATGCGTGTTGACAGTTTCACTCGGTCGTGGTATAATACTAAAAAACACACTTTTGTGAGGAAAAATGACTAAGGCAGAAAAGAAAAAACGTCTTTCTCTGATAGTGGAAAGACTTAAGGAAATATATCCCGAGGCCGAGTGTGCCCTGCACTACGGGGGTGACCCCTGGAAGCTGCTCATCATGGGCAGACTTTCGGCACAGTGCACCGACGCACGCGTAAATATTGTATGCGAGGAGCTTTTTAAGAGATTTCCCGATGCTTACGCGATGGCAAACGGTGACCTCTCGGAGATTGAGGAGATAGTAAAGCCCTGCGGACTTTACAGAATGAAGGCAGATAACATTCGTGAGGCAAGCCGTATGCTGATAACCGACTTTGACGGTGTGCTTCCCGACAATATGGATGACCTCTTGAAGCTCCCCGGTGTGGGCAGAAAGATAGCAAATCTTCTGCTTGGTGACGTATTCGGCAAGGAGGCAATCGTCTGCGATACCCACTGCATCCGTATCTGCGGCAGACTCGGTATGTATCCCGAGAAGGAAAAGGACCCCACTAAGATCGAAAAAATCTTAAGAGAGCTTATCGACCTTAAGGAGGGCAGCGATTTTTGTCACCGAATAGTGCTTTTTGGCAGAGAGACCTGCACCGCGCGTGCGCCTATGTGTGAAAAATGTGCGCTCGCCGACCTCTGTCAGAAGAAGGAGAGGAAAAATGGAAAGGCTTAAAATTTCTCTCCCCATAATCGTTGAGGGCAGATACGATAAGTCGACACTATCGGGCTTTCTCGATGCAAATATCATCACCACAGGCGGCTTTTCTATCTTTAATAACAAGGAAAAGCAATCGCTTATCCGCAGACTCGGACAGAATGGCATCATTATTCTCACCGACTCCGACGGTGGCGGCAAGCAGATAAGAAAATTCCTCCAGGGTATTCTCCCCGAGGGCAAAATCCACAACCTCTATATCCCTAAGGTAGAGGGCAAGGAATCCCGCAAGAGAAGGGCATCTAAGGCAGGCACTCTCGGTGTGGAGGGTATGGAAAAGGATGTTATTCTCCGTCTGCTCGAGCCCTTTGCAGACGGCAAAAATGCCGTAAATAGTGGCAAAATGATAACTAAAGTTGACTTTTTCACCGATAAACTGACCGGTTGCGAGGGTGCAAGCGAAAACCGCGCCCGTCTTTGCCGTGAGTGTAATCTCCCCGAGGATATGACCACTAACGCGCTGCTCGAGGCTATGAACCTGCTCTACGGCTATGAGGAGTACAAGAAAATCGTCGAGAAGCTCTGGCAGGAATAAGTAACAAATTATACATTGACATTTAGGGAGCTTTATGATACTATTATGTATTGACTAAGGTTTTTTCAGAAAGGTTAAATAATGAAAGAATTTATTAAAACGCACGAAAAGCTATTTAAGGTGCTGGCTATTCTTGCCGTATTTGCCGCGATTTCCTTAATTTCGGCTGTAATATTATATTTCTGTGGCTTCCTCTACTTTAACGAGGCAGGTGACCTGAGTGTAAACGAGGAGTTATTTATCGCCTTCAAGGACACCTGGTATGGCTACGTTATTGTGCTTATCTCCAATATTGCGGTAACCTCGCTTCTGTCCTTTATTCCCGCCATTTCCATGGCCTTTATCATACTTATCAAGACTCTTTACACCGACCCTTGGGTTGCCTTTGGCATCTCCTTTGCAGGTGTGCTTATCACCAGCTTTATGCTCTACATTCTCGGTAGATTTGGCGGTTATGCACTGGGTAAAAAGGTGCTTGGTGAGGAGGACTGTGACAAGGCATCCGAGCTTCTTAACGACAAGGGACTTATTTTCTTCCCTCTCATGATGATGCTCCCCATTTTCCCCGACGATGCTCTCACCTTGGTGGCAGGCACGCTGAAAATGTCGCTCAAGTGGTTTGTTCCCTCTATCGTTATCGGCAGAGGAATCGGAGTTACGGCTATTGTATTCGGCCTCTCCATGTTTGATTTTGCAACCTTTGAGTGGTGGCACTGGGTGATCTTTATATCCGCCTGTGCTCTCGGTATTGCGATACTCTTCTTCTGTGCAAACAAGCTGAATAAATATCTCCGGAGCAAGAACACTACCGAAAATCCTGATACCGAAATCGAAAAAGCCGAGCTTATTGAAAAATAATAAAAACAAAAGCCTTCCATTTGGAAGGCTTTTTTCATACTTATTTTAGAGCGAGGTCCTTAATTACCTCACCTGCCAGGATAAGTCCCATTGCAGAGGGGACAAAAGAAATGCTACCGGGGACACGCTTTTTTATGCCGTCACTCACCTCAGGGGGATTGACGGGAAGCTCCTTTGAATAGACCACCTTAAGATGATTTATCCCTCTCTTGCGGAGGCCTGTGCGGACAGCTCTGGCAAGGGGGCAAACGGTGGTTTTCGAAATATCTGCCACCTGAAACTGCGTGGGGTCAAGCTTGTTGCCAGCACCCATGGCAGAGATGATAGGCACGCCTGCCTCTACGGTGGTAGCAATAAGCTCAAGCTTTGCTCCAAGCGAATCTATAGCATCGATAACGTAATCGAATTTTGAAAAATCAAGCTCTCCCTTGGTGCTCTCGTCAAAGAAGATATTATAGCAATACACCCTTGCCTCGGGGTTGATCTCGGCAATTCTATCACGCATAGCCTCGGTCTTGTACTGACCAACGGTCTTATGGGTGGCGATAATCTGACGGTTGATGTTGGAGAGTGAAACCCGGTCGGAATCGATAAGATGAATCTCACCCACACCTGCTCTGGCAAGTGCCTCAACGGCATAGCCACCTACACCGCCAACACCAAAAACAGCCACAGAGGAGGCAAAAAGTCTGTTTGCACCCTCCTCACCGAGCATCATTTCGGTACGAATGTGTTGTTCCTTCATTGTTACTCCTTACTTACCAAGATATATAAGTAAAACGCTGATATCAGCAGGGTTTACACCGCTGATTCTGGAGGCCTGTCCAATATTCATAGGTCTGATCTTATCAAGCTTTTCGGCAGCCTCAAGACGCAGACCGAGAATGTCCTTATAATTAATATTTAAAGGAAGCTTTTTATCCTCAAGCCTCTTCTGTCTTTCCACCTCAGAGAGCTCGCGCTTGATATATCCCTGATACTTTACCTGTATCTCGGCAGTCCTTACAACGCTGGAGGGGAGAGTGGGTCTGTCGGTATCCATCTCGGCAATAGCCTTGTAGGAGATTTCGGGACGGCGAAGCAGCTCGGAAAGCTTTATGCCCGTAGTCAGCTCGGCAGAGGAAAGGGCGCGAAGTATCTCATTGTTTCTCTCGGAGGGAGGAATGGTGGTCTTATCAAGACGCTTTACCTCATCCTCGATAGCCTTTTTCTTCTCAAGGAAGCGAGAATATCTCTCCTCACCGATAAGTCCCACCTCGTGTCCTATGGGTGTAAGTCTTAAGTCGGCATTATCCTGACGGAGCAGAAGTCTGTACTCGCTTCTTGAGGTCATCATACGGTATGGCTCGTGAGTGCCCTTGGTTACAAGATCATCCACAAGAGTGCCGATATAGGAGGATGAGCGAGGAAGAATCATAGGCTCCTTACCCTGCTCGGCAAGGGCGGCGTTAATTCCTGCCACAAGTCCCTGGGCAGCGGCCTCCTCATAGCCCGACGTGCCGTTAAACTGTCCTGCACCGTAAAGACCGCCCACCGCCTTAAACTCAAGGGTGGGATACATCTCGGTGGGGTCGGCACAGTCATACTCTATGGCATAGGCATAGCGCATAATCTCCGCATTTTCAAAACCGGGAAGGCTACAGAGCATATCATACTGCACGTCGGTCGGCATAGAGGTGGAGAAGCCCTGAATATAAAGCTCCTCGGTATCAAGGCCGCAGGGCTCAACAAAGAGCTGATGTCTCTCCTTGTCGGCAAAGCGGACAAGCTTAGTCTCAATAGAGGGACAATATCTGGGTCCCTCTCCTGTTATATTACCCGAATACATAGCGCTTCTCTCAAGATTTGAAAGAATTATCTCGTGGGTATTTTTGTTAGTATAAACAACGTGGCAGGGTATGATATTCACCTTGTCCACCGTCTTTTTTTCCGTCCTTACAGAATAGGGGATAGGCTCTTCCTCACCTTCCTGAATCTCAAGACCCGAAAGCTCAACCGACCTTCTGTGCACTCTGGCAGGTGTGCCTGTCTTGAATCGCTGAAGAGTAAGACCGAGACGGATAAGGCTAGCCGAAAGTCCCTTGGCAGGCATAAGTCCGTCAGGACCTGCAGAAAACACCTTGTCACCTACGAAAATCTCGCTCTCAAGGAAGGTGCCTGTGGCAATAATGACGCGGCTGCACTCCCAAATCTCACCGAGAGCGGTGACAACGGCCTTCACACAGGGCTTGCCCTCAACCTCCTCGGTCAATATATCTACAATCTCCGACTGAATAAGACGGAGCTTCTTTTCATTTTCAAGAGTCATCTTCATAACTCTCTTGTACTCGGCACGGTCGGCCTGCACTCTCTTGGAATGTACAGCAGCACCCTTGCCAAGATTAAGTGTGCGCGACTGCAGTGTGGCAAGGTCGGCAGCATAGCCCATCTCACCTCCAAGAGCATCTATCTCAAAGACCAGATGTCCCTTTGCACTACCTCCGATAGAAGGGTTGCAGGGCATATTTCCCACAGCATCAAGGTTGGTGGTGAAAAGAATAGTGTCAACACCCATTCTGGCAGAGGCGAGAGCCGCCTCAATACCTGCGTGGCCTGCACCGATAACTGCAACGCAAGTTTTTCTCTCCATATTTCCCTACTCCTCCTTTCACGACGGCTATGCCGTCATATCACTCTCGCGTAGCGAGAATATCACGTTGCCATAAGGCAACATATCACTTCGCCACAGGCGAAATATCACTCCACCAAAGGTGGAATATAATTAGAATCCAACCGGCTCTACCCCAGTAACTCTACCGCTTGCGGTATCAAGGGTGAAAATCACACCGTCGGCATGGCACTTGCCCGATGCACTCTTAAAGCTGTGTGGCAGATTTGAGCGCATACGAAGCACAACCGTTTCCGCATCCATACCGAGAATACCGCCACTCTCACCGCACATTCCAACGTCGGTGATATAGCCTGTGCCACAGGGCAAAACCATACCGTCAGCCGTCTTAACGTGGGTGTGTGTGCCGAAAACAATATTAATTTTGCCGTCATAGGCATATCCAACGGCCATTTTCTCACCCGTAGCCTCTGCGTGAATATCAAGGATAGCAAAATCGTATCTGCCCTCGCACTCACGAAGCACGCGGTCAATATGGGTAAAGGGTGAGTCAAGCATAGGGTCCATATGCACGCGACCCAGCGCGTTGATAACAAGCATACGGTAGCCGTTACAGTCAAGGATAGTATATCCTCTGCCGGGAGCATCGTCACCGAAGTTTACAGGACGAAGAATCTCGGCCGTATCGTCAAGATAGGTATAGGTCTTTCTGTTACGAAGGGTGTGATTACCGCCCGTAATACAGTCTGCCCCTGCACGAAGCAGGACCTCGGCAAGCTCGGGTGAAATGCCTGTGATAAAGGAGGCATTCTCTCCGTTTACAACGCAGAAGTCAATTTTATTCTGCTCTCTGAATTTCCAAAGATTTCTTTTGAGATGCTCGATGCCCGAGGGGCTGGTCACATCTCCGATAACGAGAATTTTCATTGAAATTTCTTTCTATTCGGGTCTATCCCCGACGTGAATTTGATTATTATAGGGGCTATCACGCTGTGAAAGCCCCCTTTTTTTACAATTTTTAGGCGCAAAATTAATTTTGATGAAGTACGAGGATTTTCATACGCCGGGCGTAGTAATCTACGTCAAGTATGAAAACTCTGAAGTAATTCGCAAAATTTATTTTGCGTAATCCACATGTCTGGATTCTCTGATAACACTAACCTTGATCTGTCCGGGATAATCAAGAGACTCCTCGATCTTCTTGGCAATATCTCTTGCAAGAAGCTTCATCTTGTCGTCGGAAACAACCTCGGGCTTAACCATAATTCTAACCTCACGGCCTGCCTGAATAGCGAAGGTCTTTTCTACACCCTCGAAGTCGCCTGCAACCTCCTCAAGCTTCTGAAGTCGCTTGATGTAATTCTCAACATCCTCGCGTCTTGCGCCGGGACGTGCCGCGCTGATAGCATCGGCAGCCTGAATAATGAAGTCAAGGGCACTCTTAGCCTCGATGTCATTGTGGTGAGCCTCGATTGCGTGGATGATATCCTTGTTTTCACGGTACTTCTGTGCAGTCTCAACACCAAGCTGTACGTGAGAGCCGTCAACCTCTGCGGTAAGAGCCTTACCGATATCGTGGAGAAGACCTGCTCTGCGTGCCTGAGTTGCGTCAACACCCATCTCCTCAGCCATAACGCCTGCAAGCATAGAAACCTCTATGGAATGACGAAGCGCATTCTGACCGTAGGAGGTACGGTACTTCATACGGCCGAGAAGCTTAATAAGCTCGGGATGAAGTCCGTGTACACCTGTCTCGAAGATAGCCTTTTCACCGGCCTTCTTGATCTCAAGCTCAACGTCGCGGCGAGCCTTCTCAACCATCTCCTCAATTCTTGCGGGATGGATACGGCCGTCGCTGATAAGCTTTTCAAGAGCGATTCTTGCGATCTCACGTCTAACGGGATCAAAGCCGGAAACGGTAATAACGTCGGGTGTATCGTCAATAATAAGCTCAACGCCTGTAAGATTCTCGATGGTACGGATATTTCTACCCTCACGACCGATAATTCTACCCTTCATCTCATCGCCGGGGATCTGAACAACCGAGATTGCGATCTCACTAACGTGATCCGAAGCAAAGCGCTGAATTGCAAGTGAAAGAATGTCACGAGCCTTGCTGTCAGCCTCGTCCTTAAATCTCTCCTCATACTCTGCTATCTTCATAGCAGTCTCATGCTGCATCTCGGAGTCAAGACGGCGTACAAGCTCTGCCTTAGCCTCCTCGCTGGTAAGACCTGCAATATTCTCAAGCATTGCAAGCTGACCCTGAAGAGTCTTGCTGATTTCCTCCTTAACTCTGTCGGCCTCAGCAAGCTTCTCAGTAAGAAGCGCCTCCTTCTTCTCAAGCTTTTCAAGCTTAGCATCAAGAGTTTCTTCCTTCTGAATATTTCTGCGCTCTTGTCTGGAAACCTCCTTACGACGCTCGTTGATGTCGCGGTCGGCCTCCTTCTTAAGCTGGAAGATCTCGTCCTTAGCTGCGATTATAGATTCCTTCTTTGCATTTTCTGCATTTTTGATGGCATCCTCAAGAATCTTTCTAGCCTGCTCCTCAGCAGAGCCAATCTTCTTTTCGGCGCCAATCTTACGTATAATAAATCCAATAACTGCGCCTATAGCAAGAGCAGCTATCGCGATGATTATAACATAAATAAGTTCGATTTTCATTTACACCTCCTTCTGATTACTTTTTTGTAATCTATGTCCTGTGTCATAAATTTTTGTAATTAAGTATGCCTTCGCCCGGGCACACTCATACAAGTAATATTATATAATATAATTTTAACAAAGTCAAGAAAAAATTTATTAAATTTATACTTACATATCTACCTTTTAAGATTGTATTCTATTGATTTTAATAAAAAAATGATATTATCACCGTATTTCGGTTATACTAAAATCGGAAAAATTAGCACTTAACTCATCTTTTTGCTTAATGTTAACAAAAAATTCATAAAATAATCATTAAAAGTTCTTGACTTATCCCCGAAAATGTATTATATTATAGATGTTCCTGTTAGCACTCATCACGTATAAGTGCTAAAATGCTAAAAGAAGGGGGTAACACAATGGATGATTCAAGACTCACACCGCGAAAATTACAGATACTTAAAGCGGTAGTTGATGCTCATATTGCAGGCGGCGAGCCTGTAGGATCAAAATATTTGTCCCAGGAGGTCAACATTTCTGCCTCCCCCGCCACCATCCGTAACGAGATGGCTGAGCTTGAGGAAATGGGATATCTGGTGCAGCCGCATACCTCGGCAGGCCGAGTACCCTCGGAGCTTGGATACAGATATTACGTAGATGTTCTTGTGCGTCAGTATGCAGACAAGTGCTCGGAGATTGACGAGATTAATCAGGCACTCAGATACAAGCTGACCGAGATGGACGAGATTCTCTCGGAGGTATCAAGACTTGCCTCCTCCTTCACCGACTACACAGGCATTGCGTTCAAGTCGGGTGCGGGCAAGGTGAGAATCATACAGTTTAAGAGCGTGCTGCTCTCACAGAGAGACTTCCTTCTCGTAATGACATTTGAGGGTGATATCGTAAAGACTAAGACCATTCACCCCGGATTCTATCTCAGCGAGGACCTGCTCCGTCGATTCACCGAGGTGCTTAACATCTATCTCGTAAATCTGACCAGCGACTCTATCCCCATGTCCACCATAATGAAGCTTGAGGCTATTATGGGCTCGGCAGGTGCTATTGTGCATCCTACCGTAAAGGCGATTTACGAAACAATGAACGAGCTTGACACAGCAGACGTGAAGCTTGAGGGTATCACGAAGCTGCTTCAGTACCCCGAGTATTCTGATATATCCGATTTCAGAAATCTTATGGGAATGCTTGAGGAAAAGGATAAATTCCTCGACGTTATCTCCAGCAAGACCTCTGATGCAAGTGATATTCACGTTTATATCGGCACCGAGGATCAGTCGGATGCCATGAGAAACACCGCCCTGATATTTAAAAACGTAACTATTGGTGGCAAGCAGCTTGCGGTTGGCGTTATCGGACCTAAGAGAATGAATTACTCCAAGGTTATCGAGATGCTCAACGGTCTGGCAAGCGGTATTGACAAGGTCTTTGGCGAGGGCTCTCTTCCGCCGGGACGCGATGACTATGATTATTAAACGATAGGAGATTTCAAGTGGAAGAAAATAAGAATATTCCCGAGACCGCCGAGGAAGCGGTAAATAAGGAAAAGCAGTCCAAAAAGCCCTTTGGCAAGGACAAAAAGCTTCTTGAGGAAATTGAAGAATTAAAGGCAACCATCTCCGTGATGGAGGACAAATATCTTCGTATGGCGGCAGAGTATGACAACTTCAGACGTCGCTCCAAGGAGGAAAAGGACGCACTTTACGAGCTTGCTATGGCAGACACAGTAAAGGAGCTGCTCCCCATTATCGACAACCTTTACAGAGCCGCAGGCTACACCGAGGGTGAAAAGGTGCTTGAGGGTCTGGTTATCACAGCAAAGACCACACAGGATATGTTTAAGAAGCTGGGAGTTGAGGAATTCGGCAACCCCGGTGAGACCTTTGACCCCAACCTTCACAACGCGGTGCTTCACGTTGACGACGAGGCATTTGGCGAGGGTGAAATCGTTGAGGTGTATCAGAAGGGATATAAAAAGGGTAAGCACGTTATCCGCTTCGCAATGGTAAAAACCGCAAATTAATTGCGTTTTGAACACTATACTTTACATTTTGTAATAAAAAACACATCTATATATTGGAGGAAAATTATTATGGGAAAAATCATTGGTATTGACTTAGGTACTACTAATTCCTGCGTAGCAGTTTTTGAGGGCGGCGAGCCCATCGTTATCACTAACCCCGAGGGTGCAAGAACAACTCCCTCTGTAGTTGCATTCACCAAGACAGGTGAGAGACTCATCGGCCAGGTTGCAAAGCGCCAGGCTGTTACCAACCCCGACAAGACCATCAGCTCTATCAAGAGAGATATGGGTACAGACACAAAGGTTACCATCGACGGCAAGGGTTACACTCCCCAGGAGATTTCTGCAATGATTCTTCAGAAGCTTAAGGCTGATGCAGAGGCATATCTCGGCACCAAGGTTACCGAGGCAGTTATCACCGTTCCCGCATACTTCACCGACGCACAGCGTCAGGCAACCAAGGATGCAGGTAGAATCGCAGGCCTTGAGGTTAAGAGAATTATCAACGAGCCTACCGCAGCAGCTCTTGCATACGGTATGGATAAGGAAGAGAGCCAGAAGATTATGGTATTCGACCTTGGTGGCGGCACCTTCGACGTATCTCTTCTCGACATCTCCGACGGTGTATTTGAGGTTCTTGCAACCGCAGGTAACAACCGTCTTGGCGGTGACGACTTTGACGAGAGAATCGTAAACTGGATGGCAGAGAGCTTTGCAAGAGAGAATGGCGGCATCGATCTCCGCAAGGATAAGATGGCTGCACAGCGTCTTAAGGATGCTGCAGAGAAGGCAAAGATCGAGCTCTCCGGCGTAATGTCCTCCGACATTTCCCTTCCCTTCATCACCGCTGATGCAACAGGCCCCAAGCACTTTGAGGCTACACTTACCAGAGCAAAGTTTGACGAGCTCACCCACGATCTTGTTGAGGCTACTATGGTTCCCACCAAGAAGGTGCTCTCCGACTCCGGTCTCTCTGCGAGCCAGGTTTCCAAGGTGCTCCTCGTAGGTGGCTCCACCAGAATTCCCGCAGTTCAGGAAGCAGTTAAGAAGTTTATGGGCAAGGAGCCCTTCAAGGGCATCAACCCCGACGAGTGCGTAGCTCTCGGTGCCGCTATTCAGGGCGGTGTTCTTGGCGGCGACGTTAAGGACGTTCTTCTTCTCGACGTTACTCCCCTTTCTCTCGGTATCGAGACTCTTGGCGGTGTATTCAACAGAATTATCGACAGAAACACCACCATTCCCGTAAAGAAGAGCCAGGTTTACTCCACCGCGGCTGACGGACAGAGCTCTGTTGAGATTCACGTTCTTCAGGGAGAGAGAGAGATGGCAGCAGGTAACACCACTCTCGGTAGATTCATTCTTGACGGTATTCCCGCAGCTCCCCGCGGTATTCCTCAGATCGAGGTTACCTTCGACATTGATGCTAACGGTATCGTAAACGTTACCGCAAAGGACAGAGGCACAGGCAAGGAGCAACACATCACCATCACCTCCTCCACCAATATGTCCAAGGAGGATATCGATAAGGCAGTTCACGAGGCAGAAAAGTTTGCTGAAGAGGACAAGAAGCAGAAGGAAGCAGTTGAGGTTAAGAACCAGGCAGAGAACACCATCTTCCAGACCGAGAAGAGCATGAGTGAGCTTGGCGACAAGATTACCGACAGCGACAAGGCGCCTGTAAACGATGCTATCGCAAAGCTTAAGGAAACAATCAAGGGCGGCAACGTTGATGCTATCAAGGCTGATACTGAGGCTCTCCAGAAGGCATTCTACCCCATCGCTGAGAAGATCTACAGAGAGCAGGCAGCACAGAATAATCAGGGTGCTGAAGGCGGTGCTCAGGGTGATGACGGCAACTACTACGACGCAGGCTTTGAGGATAAGACCAACGGCTAATTTCTTGGAATAACAGGTCAGGGCGAGAAAACCTCTCGCCCTGATAAATCGTTATAAAAGCTTCAATTTTGCACATATTTGCAAAGTATAATTTACATTTTAGCATTAAGTATTCTTAAAAAGGTATTAAAATGGCAGAAAATAAAAGAGATTATTATGAGGTCCTTGGTGTCAACAAGGGCGCTAGTGAGGACGAAATAAAGAAGGCCTACCGCACTCTCGCCAAGAAATATCACCCCGATATGAATCCCGGTGATAAGACCGCAGAGGTAAAATTTAAAGAGGTAAACGAGGCCTATGCCGTATTGTCCGACTCGGACAAGAGAGCAAAATATGACAGCTACGGTCACGCAGCCTTTGACCCTGCATCAGGTGGCGGAGGCGGATACGGTGGCTTTGGCGGCTTCTCGGGCGGCGACTTTGATTTTGGTGATATCTTCTCCTCTTTCTTTGGTGGAGGCGGCGGATACGGTGGCTCATCCTCCCGAGCAAATATGCCGAGAGAGGGTGACGACGTTGCTACACGCGTTAGCGTTTCCTTTGAGGAGGCTGCCTTTGGCTGTAAAAAAGAGGTTAATTTTGCACGTATAGAGAACTGTCCCGATTGCTCGGGCAGCGGCGCGCAGAGTCAGTCGGATATTGAAAAATGTCCCGAGTGTAACGGTCTCGGTCGCGTAACCGTAAGACAGCAGACCATGCTTGGCTACATGCAGACCCAGCGTACATGTCAAAGATGCTCCGGCCGCGGTAAGATAATCAAGAATCCCTGTAAAAACTGTAACGGTAAGGGCCGTATCAGAATCAACAAGAAGCTTGAGGTCAACATTCCCTCGGGTATCGATGACAGACAGAATATCATTCTGAGAGGTCAGGGCTCGGCAGGTCTCAACGGTGGTCCCAGCGGTGATCTTATTATTGAGGTTAAAATCAAGGAGCATAAGATTTTCACCCGTGAGGGCAACAACATTCACTGTGAAATTCCCATCAGCTTCGTTGAGGCGACCCTGGGTGCAGAGATTGACGTGCCGATTCTTGGTGGTGAGACCGAGAAGTACAAAATACCCGATGGCACACAGAGTGGAACAACCTTCACCTTCAAGGGCAAGGGCATTCCCGACATCAACACCAAACGTAAGGGCGATATGATTTTCAAGGTTGCGGTGGAAACACCTAAAAACCTCAGCTCCAAGCAGAAGGATATGCTCATCGCATTTGCAGACTCGCTGGGAGAAAACAACTACACAAAGAAGCAGAGCTTCTTCAAAAAGCTCTTCAAATAAAAACAAACCGATATTTTCACTCTTCCCTGCTCTACCCTGGGATAAATGAGAATATCGGTTATTTTTATGCCTTTTAACGTAACATTTATATATATTATGTATATTATCTTTGATTTTCTAAATTAATTTAACCTTTGTGATGCCAACCTCACTTAAATGCTCATCAATCGAATATTCTGAAGGGCTGATTTTGCCATTTTCATAGTAGCAAATCGAGTAGGAAGCGTTAGAAGCAAAAGGAAGCTTCTCTGCAATATCCTCGGGAGTGATACCTGAAATAATAGACCAGAAAGAGCGGAGCACAGCCGCATGGGTGGTAATAAGTATAGTTTTACCCTCATTTTCGGCAGAAATCCTACAAATTGCATCATAGAAACGTCTACCTGCATCCATAATGGCCTCACCCTCAGGAAAAGTAAAGCAGCCAAAATTCCCGAGCCAATCCTTCTCGATAGCATCCCTGCCCCATTTTTCCATAATATCAGCAGTTTTTTGCCCTTCCCAAGCTCCAATATACACTTCCCTAAGCATTTTATCGGTAAAAATCTCTAAATTATGGAGTTTTGCGTGAGAAAGGGCGGTATTATATGCTCTTTTAAGGTCTGAGGAGACAATCAGGTCAATTTTCTCGTTTTTAAGCTCATTTGCAGTCACTTCAGCCTGCTTATAACCCAATTCAGACAAATCCAGGTCGGTATGACCCAAAACCGTCTTAGTAGCATTACCAATGCTCTGTCCATGCCTTACAATTATAATTTTTGTACTTTTTTCCATAAAATTCACCTTCTTCTAAGTAATTATACTATTTTTTAGTTCAAAAGTCAATACAAAAGGCCAATGTTTCACGTGAAACATTTATTTCTAGCCTATTATAGTCATTTTGTTTCACGTGAAACATAAAATCACAGGTTAACCCCTAATTGTTTCACGTGAAACATTATTTGCAGCCGATTTTAGCTTTGTTTCACGTGAAACAATCAATTTTAAGGATAAATAAAGGAAAATTCTTGACTTTTATATATAATTATAGTATAATATAACTGTAAATTAATGATTTTTCTATAAAATGGAGAATAATATGGCTAAAATAGTTTCCTTTTCTAATCAGAAGGGTGGCGTAGGTAAAACTACCTCCTGCGTCAACATATCTGCACAGATTGCTAATAAGGGCAAGAAGGTGCTTATGATTGATATGGATCCTCAGGGAAATGCTACAAGCGGTCTCGGTCTGCAGAAGGCTAAGATCAAAAACACCATTTACGACGTAATTATCGGTAGATGTGACATTTCCGAGGCTATTATCAAGACTAAATTCAAGAATTTGTCGGTAATTCCTGCAAATATCGCACTTGCAGGCGCAGAAATCGAGCTTCAGGAGCTTAATGAGGAGCTTAAATTCATCGAGCTAGGACTTGATAGCATTAAGGATGACTACGATTATATCTTTATAGACTGTCCTCCTTCACTGGGTATGCTTACAATTAAGGCTCTCAGCGTATCAGATGGCGTTGTAATCCCCATGCAGTGCGAATTTTACTCGCTTGAGGGTATGTCCCAGCTCTTAAATACCGTAAAAAAGATCAAATCTCTCTATAATCCCGAGCTTCAGCTGGTTGGAATCCTTCTTACAATGTATAACGGCAGACTTACGTTGACAGGGCAGGTGGTTGCAGAGCTTAAGAAGTACTATGCGGACAAGCTCTTTAAGGTGCCGATTTCCAGAACTGTACGTATTTCCGAGGCTCCCGGCTACGGTGAACCCATTTGCTACCACGATCCTTACGGCAAGGGCTCGCTTGAGTATGCTGCGGTTGCAAAGGAGCTTATGCTTCGTATTTAAGTTGTAAGAATTGGTAATATTTACCATTTTATACCAAAAGTTTTCCACATTTTCAATGTTAGATATGTTGAAAAGTTGTTATTTTAATGTGTTTTTTCAACATAAAAGAGGCCAAAAGCCCTTGAAAACACTAGGTTTTTCATATTTTTGATAAACAGAGCGACTTTTCCACATTTTCGACAGAATTTTACATATTTTAAAGGAGCAAATTATGGCAAAGAGAAATAGCGGTCTCGGTAGAGGCCTTGATGCATTATTCCTTGATAATACAATTGAAGAAGAAGAAAAGGCCAGTAGCGGGGAAGGGGTTTCCAAAATCAAGATTTCCCTCGTAGACCCCAAGAGAGATCAGCCCAGAAAGTACTTTGACAAGGGCGCTCTTGAGGAGCTTGCGGCCTCCATTACAGAAAACGGTCTGCTTCAGCCCATTCTTGTTCGTGAATACGGTGAGGGCAGATACCAGATCATCGCAGGTGAGAGACGCTTCAGAGCATCCAAGCTTGCAGGTCTTACCGAAATTCCTGCAATCGTGCTGGAGAAGGATGATAAGAATGCGGCACAGATTGCACTTATCGAGAACATTCAGCGTGAGGACCTTAACCCCCTTGAGGAGGCACTTGCATACAAGTCTCTTGCAGAGGAGTATGATATGACTCAGGAGGAGCTTTCAGGGAAGGTAGGCAAGAGCAGAAGTGCTATCGCAAACAGCCTCCGTCTCCTTGATCTCCCTGAGGAAATTCTCACCCTCGTTGCAGTAGGTGAGCTTAGTGCAGGTCACGCACGTACACTCCTCGGTGCAAAGAATAAGGACGATATGATTCTTCTCGCCCAGAGAGCCGTTGAGGAGGACCTTTCCGTAAGAGTGCTTGAGGCACTTGTAAAGCTTGCAAACAAGCCCAAGAAGCCTGAGGTTGATGAGGAGGAGGCTCTTCCTCTCGTTGACTACTTCCACGAACTTGAAATTCGCGTACAGTCCCACCTTGGACGTAAGGTAAAAATCGACGGTAAGGGAAGAAAGAAGACTATCACTCTCTCCTATGAGGACAACGAGGATCTTGATGAAATTATCTCCCTCCTTTGCGGTAAGGATTTTTTAAATCAGATCTAAATTTTAAGGCTTAAGGCTTACATAAATCAAGATAAATAAAAAGCACGAAACCATCGGGAATTTCTAGGTTTCGTGCTCTTTTTATGGCCTAAAAAGGCATTTTGTAATGTATAGTTTACATATTTTCTATGTGTTTATATACTTTTTAAAGCTATGGATTGTATTGAGATTCATCTGGACACCGATATTGCGAGGTAGTATTTTCCCTCAAAATCAAGGGCTTTAATCTCGGTTTTAGTGCTTTTTTTAAGGTCACTTACTCTGTCTGCATCGGCAAAGCCGCGGCCTGTGAGCTTCATAATCGACTCGGCAGACACCCACCTTGCACTAAAGTCGGCTTCACAGGGCTGAAAATCGGGCAGGGTAATGCCGTAAATCTCTGCATCCCCACCCGAAAGCTCACAATAGTAATACTCCGCGCCCACACTCTCGTTTTTCACCTCAAGAGAAGGGAAGAATCTTTCCTTCAGTCTTTCAGCTCTCTCGGAGTCAATCTCGGACTGGAGGTCAACTCCCACCTCGCCCTCGTCAGAGAGGCAGACAACCGCCATACCGTTACTGTGGGAGAGGTTAAAATACACCGCCTTATCCTTGATATACGGCTTACCCTGCTCGTCAACTGTAATCTCGGGATTATCTATATTATAAAAGGCTTTAAGCGAAGAGATGAGGGTCAGATAGGCAAGTCTACGCTCGGCCCTGTGGCTCTCATTTTTACCACTCTCAATATACTCTTTTGTTTTCTCTGATAAAAGGCTTAGGGGCTGTCGAATAAACCGACAGTCCCTTTTAACTGACTCTATTCTGTTTTCCTTTAATGAAGAAATTACAGTATAAATCATACGTCCATAATAACAGGAAGAATCATAGGCTTACGCTTTGTTTCCTTAAAGATAAACTTAGCCAGGTCATCCTTGATAACCGTCTTAAGATGAGTTCTGTCGGTAACACCCTTTTCAAGCACACGCATAAGCGCCTCCTCGGCAATAGAGCGTGCCTCTCTCATAAGCTCCTCCGACTCCTTTACGTAAACGAAGCCACGGGAAACAATATCGGGACCCGAAACAATCATCTTGTTGTCTGCGTCAACGGTAACAACCACAACCACAAGGCCGTCCTCGGACAGATGCTTTCTGTCGCGGAGAACAACGCTACCGATGTCACCAACACCCGAGCCGTCAACAAGCACCTTGCCTGCAGGCTCGCTGCCATTAAATCTTGCTCCCTTGCGGTCTATCTCAAGCACCTTACCAATCTCGGAGATAAAGATATTCTCGGAGGGAATACCCATAAACTCGCCGATATCCTTGTTTGCGTAAAGGTGTCTGTACTCACCGTGAATGGGCATAAGATACTTGGGCTTAAGGAGAGCCATCATAAGCTTGATTTCCTCGCGGCAGGCGTGACCCGAAACGTGCACGTCCTCGGTGGAGTCGTTTACAACCTTAACACCGTTCTTTACAAGCGCGTTGATAATCTTGCCAACAAGTCTCTCGTTGCCGGGAATAGCGCTGGAGGAGAGCACCACAACGTCCTTGGAGGAAATCTTTACCTTATCATGCTCGCTGAAGGCGATGCGATAGAGGGCAGACATAGGCTCACCCTGGCTGCCTGTGGTGATAAGAGTAATATCCTCGGGGCGATATCTGTTAATATCTCTGATGTCGATAAGCACTCCGTCGGGCAAATCCATATATCCAAGCTCTGCCGCCGCACCGATAACGTTTATCATACTACGGCCAAGAACGGCAACCTTGCGGCCATGCTTATGGCTTGCGTTGATAATCTGCTGTACGCGATGCACGTTAGAGGAGAAGGTGGTGATGATAAGTCGTCTGTCCTCATACTGGGCAAAAATACGCTCAAGAGAGGAGCCAACCGTTCTCTCGGACATGGTAAAGCCTGCGCGCTCTGCATTGGTGGACTCACAGAGGAGAAGCTCGATGCCGTTTTTACCTATCTCACCGATTCTGGTAAGGTCCATAACGTTGCCATCAATGGGAGAAACGTCAAGCTTAAAGTCACCTGTATGGAATACAGTGCCCACGGGAGTCTTAAGACAGATAGCGCACGCGTCTGCGATAGAGTGGTTAACGTGAATAAACTCGGCCTTGAATACACCGAGGTTGATGACGTCACCTGCCTCCACAGTATAGAGCTCAGGCTCGTAGGGAGGGGGATTCTCGTCAAGCTTTCCCTCAATGATACCGAGAGAAAGACGTGTTCCGTAAATAGGAACGTTTATTTGCTGAAGCAGATAGGGAATTGCACCGATATGGTCCTCGTGTCCATGGGTGATAAGCACACCGCGGATTTTGTGGGCATTCTTGACAAGATAGGAGATGTCAGGAATAACCAGGTCGATACCGAGCATTTCATCGTCGGGGAATCCAAGTCCGGCATCGATGACGATAATATCGTCGCCATACTCAAAGAGGGTCATATTCTTACCGATCTCCTGAAGACCGCCAAGAGAGATAACCCTGAGCTTTCCGTCTCTTTCTACTATTTTTTTGTTATTTTTCATAGTCTATATCCAAATTTAAATTAATGTCTAGGTTAGGTCGGTCTAATAAAACCGAATTAAATGATAAATTAATGAGGCTGATAATGTAATTACTACGCCGAAAAGGAAGGGAATAAGTGCACCTAAAAGCCATTGTCTCATACTCCCTTTAATTCTCGACTCTTTTCCCTCGAGGCTCTCCTTGATGATTCTGTTAGCCTCATAAATCATATCGCTTTGCTCTACGTGTGCAGCCTCGCCCTCGCGACTTACGACGAAGTAGGCCTCGTCAAAAAGGTGGCTGCCTGTGTTCTTTAGAAATATTACCTTTTTTTGATATCCTCTCACTTTTTATCACCTTGTCCGTTTTTGAAATTATAGGACAGAGGATTTAAAAATATTCATGAAAATGGTATATTTTTTTCTAAAAAGTGAGAGGATATGTAAACTTTAAATTACTTTCTGCCAAAAAGTCTATCGAAGAAGCTTACCTTCTTAGTGCTCTCGTCGTTTTCCTTGAGATCGTTGAAGTCAATCTCGGTAGGAGCAGGAACGCTGTCAACCTTGGGCTCGGGCTTAACCTCGGGCTCTGCCTTAGGAGCAGGAGCAGGTGCAGGAGCTGCAGGCTTAACGGGCTCTGCCTTAGGAGCAGGAGCGGCTGCGGGAGCAGGTGCTGCCTTAGGTGCGGGAGCAGCCTTTACAGGCTCAGCCTTGGGAGCAGGAGCAGGTGCAGGAACGGTAGGCTTAACGGGCTCTGCCTTAGGAGCAGGAGCGGCTGTGGGAGCAGGTGCTGCCTTGGGTGCGGGAGCAGCCTTTACAGGCTCTGCCTTGGGAGCAGCAGGAGCTGCAAGCTTTTGTGCTCTCTTTCTCTTCTTCTTCTCGGGAACGGGAATGTCAAAGCTGTCGTCAAGAAGCTCATCGATAGAGATGTTGAAGAGCATCTTGATCTCAAGAAGCTTGGGTACCTCGGGGTAGGACTGGCCGCTTTCCCACTTGTAAACTGCCTGTCTGGACACGCCTACTGCACTTGCAAAGTCATCCTGAGTGAGACCTCTCATCTTTCTGAGAATAACGAGTTTTTCCTTGAATGTCATGGTAAATCCTCCTTGCCGTATAAACGGCTTCATATATATTTTATTTTTTATTCTTTATTTGGATTATCGAAAAATTATTCCTCTACGGGAGCGCTCTCCTGTACGGGCTCTGCAGGAGCTACTGCCTCAGCCTCAACCGCCTCGGTCTCAGCCTCGATCTCCTCGTTCTTTTCGAGACGTGCAACGTTGTTGATTGTGCAGCCCTCGTCAAGACGCATAAGAATTACGCCGCCTGCTGTTCTGGAGTAAACGTTGATGCCCGAAACAGCGGTACGAATAATTGTACCCTCGTTGGTGATAAGCATAATGTCGTCATCCTCAGAAACTGTAAGGATGGATGCAAGCTTACCTGTCTTTTCATTGATGTTGTGACAGGTTACACCGCGGCCGCCTCTATGCTTCATCTCGCGGAAGTCGGAGAAGAGTGTTCTCTTACCCATACCGTTCTCGGTTACGGTAAGCAGGGTCTTTTCATCATCAACAAGGCAGACACCGACTACCACGTCGTCATCTACAAGTGTGATACCCTTAACACCTCTTGCGTTTCTACCCATAGAACGAACGTTGTTCTCATCATATCTTACGGCAAGACCAGATCTGGTAGCGAGGATAAGAGACTCCTCACCTGTGGTGTGTCTTACGAAGATAAGCTCGTCACCCTCGTCAAGGCTGATTGCAATCTTACCGCTCTTTCTCTGATACTCAAACTCGGAGAGAAGAGTTCTCTTGATAACACCAAGCTTGGTTACCATGGTAAGATACTCACCCTCGGTGAACTCGGTGATAGGAATAATTGCGGTTACGTTCTCGCCCTCGTTAAGCTCGATGATGTTAACAAGGTTGGTACCCTTGGCGGTTCTGCCTGCCTCGGGAATTCTGTACGCCTTCTTTGCGTAAACACGACCCATATTGGTGAAGAACATCAGGTAGGAATGGCTGTTGGCAACGATAACGTCCTCAACAAAGTCATCCTCCTTGGTGGTCATACCGATGATACCCTTACCGCCTCTGTTCTGTGCAGAGTAAACGTCTGCTCTCTGGCGCTTGATGTATCCTGTATGGGAAACTGTGATAACACAGGTGTGTCTTTCGATAAGGTCCTCAAGGTCGATTTCCTCGGTTGCCTCTGTAAGCTCGGAGCGTCTCTCGTCACCGTACTTTTTCTTGATCTCGTCAAGCTCGGTCTTAAGGAGAGTAAGAAGCTTCTCCTCGCTCTCAAGAATAGATCTGAGCTCTGCGATAAGTGTCTCGAGCTTTGCGATTCTATCTTCAACCTTCTGTCTTTCAAGACCGGAGAGCTTACCGAGAGTCATCTCTACGATAGCCTGCGCCTGAACGTCGGTGAGACCGAATCTCTCACAAAGCTGAAGCTTTGCATCGGGAATAGAGGCAGATGCCTTGATAATCTTGATTACCTCGTCAATGTTCTCAGTGGCAATTCTGTAACCCTCAAGAATGTGGATCTCACGAAGTGCCTTTTCAAGATCAAACTTAGTTCTCTTTTCGATAACTTCCTTCTGGAAGCCTATGTATTTGTCAAGTATAGTAGGCAAATTGAGAGTTTTAGGCTCTCCGCCGTCTATAACAAGCATATTTACAGAGCAGGTGTCCTGAAGCTGAGTGTACTTGTAGAGCTGGTTGAGAATAACCTCTGCGTTTGCATCGCGCTTGTACTCAACAACGATTCTCATACCGCCTCTACCCGACTCATCACGGATAGCGCTGATACCGTCAATCTTCTTTTCCTTAACAAGATTTGCCATGCTCTCGATAAGCATAGACTTGTTAACCATGTAGGGAATCTCGGTGAAGACGATTCTTCTGTGCTCGTCCTCCATAACCGCTCTTGCTCTGATGTAAACCTTACCCTTACCTGTCTCGTAGGCCTCTCTGATACCGCGAGAGCCGTAAATTACAGCGGCGGTGGGGAAGTCGGGACCCTTGATAAACTGCATAAGCTCATCAACCGAGCACTCGGGGTTGTCAATTCTGTAGGTGATACCGTCAATAACCTCTGTGAGATTATGAGGAGGAATGTTTGTCGCCATACCAACCGCGATACCTACAGAGCCGTTGATAAGCAGGTTAGGAAGTCGGGAGGGAAGTACGGTGGGCTCGTCACGTGTGTTGTCGAAGTTACGCACCATAGGAACAACATTCTTCTCAATATCGCTCATCATAAAGTTAGCGATACGGGACATTCTTGCCTCGGTGTAACGGTATGCAGCAGCGCCGTCACCGTCAACGTTACCGAAGTTACCGTGACCCTCTACGAGAGGATAACGGAGAGAGAAGTCCTGTGCCATTCTTACCATAGTGCCGTAAACTGCCGAGTCACCGTGGGGATGGTATCTACCAAGCACGTTACCGACTGTGGTAGCAGACTTACGGAAGGGGCGGTCGTGGGTGAGATTGTCCTCATACATAGCGTAGAGAATTCTTCTCTGACCGGGCTTCATACCGTCACGCACGTCGGGAAGTGCTCTGGAGGTAATAACGCTCATCGAATACTCGATAAAGGACTGCTTTACCTCCTTTTCCATATCACGCAGCTCAATGCGCTGCTGAGGGAATTCTATATCTGTGCTTTTATAAGTGTGATCCATTTTATTCCCTCCTTAAATATCAAGATTTTCTACGAACTTTGCGTTCTTAGTAATAAATTCACGTCTGGGCTCAACCATATCACCCATAAGCACCGAGAATATCTCATCGCAGCGGATAGCATCCTCGATAGTTACCTTAAGCAGAGTTCTTCTCTCGGGGTCCATAGTAGTCTCCCAGAGCTGATCTGCGTCCATCTCACCAAGACCCTTGTATCTCTCGGACTCAACGCCCTTTACGCCAAGCTCCTCAATAGCTCTGTCGCGCTCCTCATCGGAGAATGCGTAGCGAAGCTGCTTGCCCTTATAAACCTTGTAAAGAGGGGGCTGTGCAAGATAAATGTGTCCCTGCTCAATAAGAGGTCTCATGTGGCGGAAGAAGAAGGTAAGAAGAAGAATTCTGATGTGAGAGCCGTCTACGTCGGCATCAGCCATGATGATAATCTTACCGTAGCGGAGCTTCTCGATGTCAAAGTCTTCACCGATACCGCAGCCGAGCGCCTGAATAATAGGAATGATAGAGGTGTTGGAATATACCTTATCAAGTCTGGACTTCTCAACGTTAAGCACCTTACCGCGAAGGGGAAGGATAGCCTGGAAACGGCTGTCACGGCAGTTCTTTGCCGAGCCTCCTGCCGAGTCTCCCTCTACGAGATAGACCTCGGTAAGTCTGGTTTCCTTTTCGTTACAGTCTGCAAGCTTGCCGGGAAGGGTAGATACCTCAAGCACGTTCTTACGTCTGGTAAGCTCTCTTGCCTTTCTTGCCGCCTCTCTCGCACGGCTTGCAGCCATTGCCTTTTCAATTATAATCTTTGCAGAAGCAGGATTCTCTTCAAAGTACTCCTCAAGCTTCTTGTCAACGATAGAGTCCACGAGAGTTCTGATCTCGGAGTTACCGAGCTTTGCCTTAGTCTGAGACTCAAACTGTGCATCGGTGAGCTTTACGGAGATGATGGCAACAAGACCCTCTCTTACGTCATCACCCGAGAGACCCTTGTCATCACCCTTGATAACGCCTGTCTTTTTCGCATAGTTGTTTATCGCACGTGTGAGTGCGGTCTTAAAGCCTGTCTCGTGAGTACCACCCTCTATGGTGGACATATTGTTAGCGAAGGAGATGATAGTATCGTTGTAGCTGTCGTTGTACTGCATAGCTACCTCTGCGATAGAGCTATCCTTTTCACCCTTCATATAGATTACGTCATTATGTATGGGAGTACCGCGCTTCTCGTTGTTAAGATACTCAACGAAGGAGATAATACCACCCTCGTAGCAGAGATCCTCCGTTCTCTCAAGACCCTCTCTTGTGTCGGTGAGAATGATTCTTACGCCGGCATTAAGGAATGCCTGCTCTCTCATTCTGGTGAGAAGAATCTCGTAGTCGAATACGGTATCCTCAAAAATCTCGGGGTCGGGCTTAAATCTTACGTAGAGACCGTGGCGGCCGTTGGAGTCGCCCTCGCACTTGAAGGGTCTTGCAACGTTACCCTTCTCAAATCTCTCGCTGTACTTCTTACCGTCACGGCAGTTTTCTACCTCTACCCACTGGGAGAGTGCATTTACTACCGATGCACCTACACCGTGGAGACCGCCGGCGATCTTATAACCGCCACCGCCAAACTTACCGCCTGCATGGAGTACGGTATATACTACCTCAAGTGTGGGGATTCCAAGCTTCTCGTTCATACCCGAGGGAATTCCACGTCCGTCGTCCTCGACAGAAACACTGTTGTCGGGCCAGATAGTTACCTTAATGTAGCTACACTCACCTGCAAGTGCCTCGTCGATAGAGTTATCTACAATCTCGTATACAAGATGGTGAAGACCGCGCAGAGAGGTTGTACCGATATACATACCGGGACGTTTTCTTACCGCCTCAAGTCCCTCAAGCACCTGTATCTGACTGTCACCATAGCTCTTGGTTTCAATTTCGTTTGCCATATTTTTTACCTTTCAAGGTTTTTATTCTTTATCGTAATTTTGCTCGGTGGCTCTTGCTGTAAGTCCCTTTGAGGATATACGTGAGAGCCTAACCTTGTATTTTTTATTTTCCTCAACTAAAACGAAGGATCTGGGAAGGTCATCGTCATCATACTCGACGTATCCAAGTCTCTCGCTCTTGTTAATAAAATCCTTGCCTGTCTTGGTTACTGTGGAGGTATCAAGGTCAAATATGCCTATGATATCCTTTTTCTTAACGCTTTTGCCATTACCTATGTGAAGATACATATCTGCCTCCCGTAACCTCAATCTCGCTGTCGGTAAAGCCGAGACACTCGTCAGGCTCACAGCTGGTGATGATAATCTGTCTGTCACCGATGCCAGAGAGCACGTAGTTTCTACGTTTTTCGTCCAGCTCGGAGAGCACGTCGTCAAAGAGGAATACAGGATATTCACCGCATATCTCCTTGATAACCTCACCCTCGGATAGCTTCAGTGCCAGCACAATAGACCTCTGCTGTCCCTGAGAAGCAAAGCTTCTCGCGCTTTTACCGTTTATTTGTATTTCAATATCATCTCTGTGCGGACCGTAGAGAGTAACGCCTGCCGCAATCTCTCTTTCAAGCGAGGAAGAGAAAAGTCTCTCATACTCGGCCCTTATCTCGGCCCTGTCGGTAATTTCCTCAGGAATCTGGCTCTCATAGGAGAGGCTAAGCTCTTCCTTTCCGTCAGAGATTTCCTTGAGTATCACACCTGCAAAGCCCTTAAGCTTCTCTACGTAGTCCTTGCGGAAAAAGTAGATATAGGATGCATACTCTGCCATAGATGCCGACCAGGAGTCAAGCTCGTTTTTATCTGCGTAAAGGCCCTTCTGCATCATCTTGAGAATGCAGTTTCTGTTTTCTAAAGCCTTTTTATAATCGGAGTAGTATTTGATGTAGGTAGGATAGCAGCTTGCCGCCGCCACGTTAAGGAAGCCGCGTCTTTCCTCAGGCCCGTCCTTCACAAGACTAAGGTCATCGGGGTAGAAGAGCACAGCCTTAAAGCTGCCGATCATCTCGGTTATCCTATTTATTTTGTAATCATTCTTTTTACGGAGTCTTTCCTTGCCAAAAAGCGCGTATTCAAGGCTCTCACGTCCGCATTTATCCTCAAACTCAAGGTAGATGCGAAAGCCCTCCATACCAAAGCGGACAAGCTCCTTGTCCTCCCTGCCTCTGAAGGATTTGCCTCTTGAAAAATAGTAGATGCCCTCGACCACGTTGGTCTTTCCCTGGGCGTTCTTTCCGTACAAAAGATTGACTCCCGGCGAAAATTCAATATCGCATTTTTCAATATTGCGAAAATTATCCGCCTTGAATCTTTTTATAATCATTTTTGATCGTTCATTCTTACAGGAAGAATCATGTAGAAGTACTTGAAGTCGTCAGACTCCTCTGCAGGCTCGATGGTGATAGCCTGTGTGGGGCTCTTAAGGGTGATCTTGATATTCTCGCCCTCTGCCACCTTTACGGAGTTGATGAGATAGCGGCAGTTGAAGCCGATCTCAATATCACGACCCTCATGTACGCACTCCATCTCATCGGATACCTTACCGTTTACGGAGGAGGAGGTGATAGAGATGAACTGATCGTCGGTGGTAAGCTTTACGTAGCTTCTGGTGCTACCCTTGATCTTCTCGTCGGCAACGATGTTTGCTCTATCAAGACCGTCGAGGAATCTGTCTCTGTCAACGGTGATGATAATATCGTTGTCCTTGGGAATAATTCTATTGTAATCGATGTACTCGGAATCAATAGTTCTGGTGAAGAAGATGCTGTCGCCCTTCTTGATGATAGCGTGCTTTCTGGAAATATAGAACTGTACGTTCTCCTCCTCACCGTCAGCAAGATTCTTGGAGAGCTCGCTGAGTGCGTGACCGGGAATGATGAAGGAGAAGTTTACCTCACTGGCCTCAAAGAGAGAGGTGATGTCGCAGTTAACGGAGCAACGGGAGAGGGTATAGCTGTCGCAGGATACAACCTCAAGGTTTCCGCTGGTGATTCTGAAGAATGCACCGCAGAGCATAGGTCTGTTGTCTACCTCTGCGATAGAGTGAGATACCTTGCCGATCATCATACGAATCTTCTCGGAGGAGATCTCAAATCCGCGGTCACCCGAAAGCTCGGGAAGGTTGGGGAAGTCGTCACCCTTCATTGCAAACATAGAGAATGAAGCCTTGCCGCTGGAGATGGTGCAGTTAAGCTTATCGTTTACGTCGATGGTAACCTCGTCCTCGGGCATAACTCTTACAGTCTGGTAAAGTCTCTGCGCATTGATAATGTACTTACCCTCGCGCTCGATCTCAAGCGCCTCGAAGGTGGAGCGCACGCCCTTGGTCATATCGTATGTAGAAATTCTTATCTGTCCGTCGATGGTCTCGATAAGAACGCCCTCAATAGCGGTAATAGTGCCCTTGTTGGATACAGTACCCATCGCAGGAGTTAATTTATTAATTAAGGTGGATTTTGAAACCGTAAATTTCATCTTGTTTTCCTTTCTTCGTCCGCTGAAGGCGAGACGAATTGAATGAATGTATTATATTATTGGTAGGTGTGGTTGTAGTAGGGGGTGTTGAAAATGTTGAAAAGTCGATAAAGCCTTGAAAATACTGAGAAAAACGGCACTTTTTTATCAACATTCAGTATAGAATAATCGGTCGGTGAAAATGAAGATAAATTATCCACTAAAAGTCCACCGTAAAATAACAGCATAAAGTCAACATTTCAACAAAAAAATCTTGAAATCAGTTTCCCTTAATTTCCTTAAGCAAAAGGTTAAGCTCACTCTCGTAGTTCTTTATGGTACGGATATTAAGCTCCACCTTATTGATAGAGGAAATAACTGTAGAGTGATCTCTGCCGAACACCTTGCCGATATCCTTAAGCGACAGGTCGGTAAGCTTTCTGATCACAAACACAGAGATATGACGTGCGTTTGCAATGCTGTCGGTCTTCTTCTTGGACTTGATGTCCTCCACAGATACACCGAACTTTCTGCTTACGTGCTTGAGTATCTTCTCAATCATGGCATCGGTGGGAATGTTGCCGGGGTCAACGATAGAAATAACGCTGTCGATAGACTCCTTGCTGATCTCCGAGCCTGTGAGCGAGTGGATTGCATAAAGCTTCTTGAGAATACCCTCGATCTGACGGATATTGTTGTTAAGTCGCTCTGCAATGTAGTCGATAAGATGCTGGGAGATGTTAAGACCGATGTCCTCGGACTTCTTCTTGATGATGGCGGTACGAAGCTCGAAGGAGGGAGGCTGAATGTCAGCAATGATACCCCACTCAAATCTGGTACGGAGTCTGTCCATCAGGGGATTGATCTCCTTGGGAGAGCGGTCGGAGGTGAGGATGATAAGCTTCTCGGACTCGTAGAGGGCAGAGAAGGTGTGGAAGAACTCCTCCTGGGTAGATTCCTTACCTGCGATGAACTGAATGTCGTCTATCATCAGCACGTCTGCCGATCGGTACTTGTCCTTAAAATCGGAGGTAGAGTGGTTGGAGATAGCGTCGATAAGCTCGTTGATAAAGGTCTCGCTCTTCTTGTAGATGATCTTAAGTCCGGGGTCGTTCTTCTTCATATGATTCATAATCGCATAAAGAAGGTGGGTCTTACCGAGACCGGAGGGACCGTAAAGGAAGAGGGGGTTACAGTAGGAGAGGTCATTTGCTACCGCGTAGCAGACAGCCTTGGCAAACTTGTTGGACTCGCCCTCAATAAAGTTGTCGAAGGTGTATTCGTCAAGCAGAGATCTCTTGTCGGTGGTGCTTGCGTTAAGAATCTCTTCGATCTTTTTCTCCTTGCGCTCACTCTTCTCGAGTGCCTCCTTCTCGAAGGCCTTGTTAATATCCTCTGTGGGAGCCTTGGGGGCAGAGAAGCCACCGTCCTCGTCAAGAGAATGTATTTCAATTTCAACCGCAAAGCCGATTACCTCGGTGAGTGCGTCTCTAATAACCGATATGTACCTGGTGGAGAGTATCTGCTTTCTCAACTTGGTGGGGGTAGAGAACACCGCCCGACTTTCGTCAAGTGAGGTAAGGTTGAAGTCTCCAAACCAGAGGTCGAACGAGGATTGGGGTGATCCGATTTTCGCCTTAAGTGCTTCCTTGATGGCAAGCGATATTTCTAAAAGCTCGTTCATATAGTCATTCCTTTCTCTCTTTTTTCGCTATATATACTATTACTCCTATATTATATCATAGATATAATTAAAAATCAAGTAACTTGTAAAAAAATATTTACAAAAGAGAGATAGGAATTTTACAATAAAAGTTTACATTCTTTTAGGCTTACTTTTGAAGATAATCGCGGCGAAAAGGCCTGAAATCAGCGATGCGGTTATACCTGCCGAGGAGGATGCCAGCCCACCTGTCAGAGCACCGAGCAGACCGCTCTCCTCCACCGCCTCCTTCACTCCCTTGCCGATATTTGCACCGAAGCCGATGAGAGGGACACTGACCCCAGATCCAAACATTTTCTTCATCGGCTCGAAGAGTCCTAGGGCATAGAGCAGCACTCCGATAGAGACGTAAAGCACCAGAATTCTTGCAGGCGTCAGCTTGGTCATATCTATAAGCAGCTGGGCAATTACGCATATTACTCCGCCCGAGATAAAGGTTAAAATCAGGTTGTCGGTCATATATTCTCCCCCTTAGCTTCAATTTTTATTATAGGTGCTACACCGTAGATGTTTTCACCCTGCAACAGACTCGTCGGACTCATAAGAGCACCTGTGGACAGGAAGAGAATTTTCTTCAGCCTCTTTTCCTTTAGCAGGGGCAGAAAATGACAGGCAAGCACCGATGCCGACGTGCCGCAGCCGCTTGCTCCGCTATGGGCATCCTGATTTTCAAAATCATAGAGCAGGAGTCCGCAGTCGGTGTGCAGCTTCTCGCTACCCGGGATATTTTTTGCCATAAGCTCTCTTAATATCTCCGAGCCTACCTTACCAAGGTCACCCGTAACGATGTAGTCAAATTCGCGAAGGTCGGAGCCACTCTCCTCAAAATAGGCAGATATACTGTCAAAGGCGGCAAAGGCCATCGCACCGCCCATATTTGCTCCGTCTGCGGTTGAGCCGTCGATTATCCTTCCCGGCATATACTCGGTGATCATTATATCCCCTTCACCCCGACCCAGAATAAAGGCTCCTGCTGCCGTCGAGGTCCACTGTGCGGTCTTGGGCCGCTGTCCACCGTATTCTATCGGTGTACGGAATTGCCTCTCCGCCGCCGAGTTGTGGGAGGTGGTAACCGCTGCACCCAGAGACATAGTCTCTGAGGAGTCGATAAAGGATGAGAGAGTCATCAACGCCTCTGTGCAGGTGGAGCATGCACCGTAAACACCGAGGAAGGGAATACCGAAGCTTGATAGACCTGTGGAGGATGCCACGCACTGATTTTGTAAGTCCCCCGCCACCAGTAGTTCAATCATATCTTGAGACAACCCTGCCTTTGACATGGCTATATTAAGTGCCACACGTCCCATCTCGGCCTCGGCTATCTCCCAGGTCTTTTGCCCAAACTTGTCACTTATGTCGCAGAAGTCAAATTTTTCACCTAGCGGCCCTTTTCTTTCCTCATATCCGCCCACCGAGGCCCAGCTTTTAAAGAAAATCGGAGCTTTCAGCCTTGTAATTCTCTTCATCTCATCCTCCAAATGTTATATATAGGTAGTAAATTACTCCGTAGACCACCCCCGACAGTATGCCGTAAAGGATGACAGGACCTGCTATCGTGAAGATTTTTGCACCCACTCCAAGCACGTAGCCCTCGTTTTTTGCGTCCATAGCCTCGGATACCACCGCGTTTGCAAAGCCTGTTACAGGCACCAGCGTGCCCGCCCCTGCGTGTCTTGCTATCTTGTCGAAAAGTCCGAGACCTGTGAGCACCGCGGCAATAAAAATCAGGGTTACCGTCACCAGTATGGAGGCAGTTTTTTCGTCAGCTCCCAGCCACAGATAAAGACCTAAAAGAAGCTCTCCTATAAGGCAAATCAGCCCTCCGAAGAGAAATGCCATCAGCGAATTTTTTAAAATTGTAGACCCAGGTGAATATTTGTCTATCAGCGCCTTTTTCTCATTTAAATCCATTTTTTACACCTTTTTGTAATGTATTATTTACAAAATTACCTATTTTCAGGCTTTATTTACATTATTTTCAGCTTTTCTTCCTTTTATTCACAGAGTAAGAAAAATGTTTTGGTATCAGAAAATTCAACTTTTTTTGACAAAGCATTGATTATTTATCAAAAGTGTGTTAGAATAGATGAGGAAAGGATGTGAAGGAATGAACAATCAGTATAATGAAGACCAGAAGACCAATAACGAAGGCGGCGAGGAGAAGGAATATGCCTTTAAGGCCGTAATGCCCAAGAAGGAAAACAGACGCACCCTGTCTATCATCTCTCTTATTATTGCCGTGCTGTCCCTCGTTTTTCTCTTTATCCCCTGGTTAGCTCTCGTGCTTAGCCTTGCTTCTATCATCGTGGGTAGCATTTCGCGTAGAAATCTCGGATATTTTGACCATTGCACCCTTGCGGGACTTATCATTGGTATATTCGGTTTTGTATTCTCTATCTCGGGTATTCTTTTCGCAAACATCATTTCTACCTGGTTTAATTTTTAAGATTTATGACCTCGAAGCTTCTCGGGGTCTTATTTTTTTGTATTTAGCTATTGATTTTTTATTTTTTTTATGTTATTATAAAAATAATGTACTTTTTAAATATTTATGTTAATTTTTTGTCAAAAATAAAATAATAAAAGCCGTAAATACGGCAGAATGGAGAAATGCGAATGTTTAAATTAGGAACCTTAAAGCTTCCTCACAGAAAGCATACCGCAGAAATGGAGAGCGTTTGTATCCCTACACCCGCAACCGTAGTGCTTCCTTTGTCTCAGCACATCGGCGCACCCGCTACAGCTGTAGTTAAGGTTGGAGATAAGGTGTACGTTGGTACAAAGATCGCAGAGGCTGACGGCAAGATCAGTGCTTCTGTTCACTCCTCCGTTTCGGGTACAGTTAAGAAGATCGGTGATTTTCTTCTTAGCAACGGCAATTCTTGTCAGGCTATCACCATTGAGTCCGACGGTGAGATGACTACCGACCCCGGTATCACTCCCCCCACCATCAACAGTGCAGAGGACCTTTGTCTTGCACTCCGCGAGAGCGGTCTTGTTGGTCTTGGCGGTGCAGGATTCCCCACATCCTTTAAGATTGAGGGTGCTCTCGGTAAGTACATCGACAAGATTGTTGTCAATGCCGCTGAGTGTGAGCCCTACATCACCTCTGACAATCGCGCAATGCTTGATGAGACCGACTATATTATCGAGGGTCTTAAGCTGGTCGATAAGTATGTTCCCGGTCAGCACGAGATTGTTATCGGTATCGAGAAGAATAAGCCTAAGGCTATTGCAAAGCTTACCGAGGCTATCAAGGCTCTTCCCAATGCGCGCGTGGAGGTTCTTCCTTCTACCTATCCTCAGGGTGCAGAGAAGACTCTCATTTATAATGCAACAGGCAGAATCGTGCCCGAGGGCAAGCTTCCCTTTGACGCAGGCTGTCTTGTTATGAACGTAAGCTCTGTTGCTTTCGTTGCAAAGTATGCAAAGACAGGTATGCCCCTCGTTTCCAAGGTTGTTACCGTAGACGGCTCTGCGGTTAAGAAGCCCTGCAACCTGGTTGCTCCTATCGGTACAAGCATCAATGATATTCTCAGCTTTACCGAGACCGATTTTGAGGATCTTGGCAAGGTTCTTTACGGCGGTCCTATGATGGGTGTTGCCGCATACAGCCTTGAGGATCCTATCTTCAAGACAACCAACGCACTTATTGCCTTTAACAAGGCAGATGCACTTCCCAAGAAGCAGTATCCCTGTATCCATTGCGGTAAGTGTATTGCACAGTGTCCTATGGGTCTTAACCCCTCTGCTTTTTCCAGAGCGATGAATATCGATGACAAGAGCGCACGTGCTGCTGCTCTCACCGAGGCAAGCGTGCTCAGCTGTATTGATTGCGGCTGTTGCTCCTACGTTTGTCCCTCTCGCCGTCCTCTTGCAGAGAATAACAAGCTTGCAAAGGCTGACCTGAAGAAATTTCAGGCAGCAAATAAGTAAGGAGGTAAGAACAGATGAATAAGCTTATAGTTTCGTCCTCTCCTCATATCAAGACCAGCCATGATACCCCTCGCATTATGCTTGACGTTATCATCGCTCTTCTTCCCACCTTCATTGCAGGTGCATTTATCTACGGTATCCGCGCACTTCTCGTTGTGGCTACCTGCGTTCTCACCTGTGTGGTTTCTGAGTTTGTGTTTAACCTTATACTTAAGAAGGAGCAGAGCGTATTCGACCTTTCTGCTATCGTAACAGGTCTTATCCTCTCTCTCACTCTTCGTGCTGACGTACCTGTATGGCAGTGCATCATCGGTAGCATCTTCGCTATCATTGTTGTTAAGTGCCTCTTCGGTGGCCTTGGCGCAAACTTTGCTAACCCTGCTGCTACCGCCCGTGTATTTATGCTTATCTGCTTCAGCGGTAAGATCGCAGGCGGCGCACTTCCTCTTATCACCTCTAATCCCGACCTTGTAGCAGGTGCTACTCCCCTTCCTGTTATTTCTGCAGGCGGTGAGCTTCCTTCTCTTCTCGATATGTTCCTCGGATTTAAGGGTGGCGCTATCGGTGAGGTAAGCATTCTCGCTATTCTCCTCGGCTTTATCTACCTTGTAGCACGCAAGGTTATCCATTTTGAGACTCCTCTCATTATGGTAGCAACCGTATTCCTTCTTTCTCTTGTGATTGACGGCAGCGCTACCATAGCACTCTACCACGTGCTTGCAGGCGGTCTTGTATTCGGTGCTGTATTTATGGCTACCGACTACGTTACCACTCCTATGACACGTACAGGCAAGATGATCTTTGCCTTCGGCTGCGGTCTTGTTTCTTATCTTGTAAGAAAGTACGGCACATATCCCGAGGGAGTTTCCTTCGCAATCCTCTTCATGAACATTCTTTCTCCTTACATCGAAGGCTGGACAAAGCCCAGAGCATTCGGAAAGGTAGGTAAAAAGTAATGGATATTAAAAAGTCATTAAAGGACGTACTTGTCCTCTTCGTTATCTGCTGTGTATTCGGCACTCTTCTTGCTGCCGTTAACTCTATAACCTCCAAGGTTATCAGAGACAGAGAAAATGCTCCTATGGATGACTCCGAGCTTCTTGAGTATCTTCCCGGTGGCTCTAACTTCCAGGAGCTTACTATTGATGAGAAGTATCCCTCTGTTGTAACCAAGGGCTGGAAGGCTGACGGCGGCTTCATATTCCAGATGGAGGTAGAGGGCTGGGCTCCCGGCCTTGTAATCAGAGTAGGTATTGATTCCGACGGTAAGATCGTTGCCGTAAAGGATATTAAGACTAGCGAGACTTACGGTCTTGAGGGTGAGCTTAACAAGGTATATATCGGTGATACTCTTGATAGTCTTGAGTTTATCAATATTACCTCCGGCGCTACATCTAAGAGCTCTAAGGGCTATTACGATGCAGTAAATGCTGCGCTTCAGGCTGCGGCTATTGCGGCAGGTGCAAAGATTGACCCTGTAATCGTTCTTGACTCTAAGATAAAGGAGCTTGCACCCGGATTTACAAGTCCTAAGGAGATTGCTATCCCCGCAGGCAGTGATTTTGTAAAGATTTATAAGGCATCCAACAATGCAGGCTTTGCATATATCTATTCCGACGGTGAGAATGGCTATTTGGTTCTTGTTAATGCAACAGGTGGATGCACCGTTTACGACGTAGACGGCAATGACGTTACCACCGCACAGGCAGCTCTTGCAGAGCAGGCAAAGGCACACGCTTCGGCAAACCAGACTTCTTACGTTAGCAAGCTTACTACAAAGATTAATAATCTCTTTGCAGGTGCCTCTGACGTTGCTGAGATTGAGCTTGATACCTTTGGCACAATCGTTTCTGCTCTTACCTTCAAGCACGACGGTGCTGATTATTACGCATTCTACTCCAGAAGCATGGGCTTCGATCTTATGGACGTTTATATCATTATCGATTCCAACGGTGCTATAGCTGAGCTTTCTGTGACCGAGCTCTTCATTGAAGAGGAGTGGTTCGATGATTGTCCCGATATTAAAAAGGAAGATTATGAGTCCAGATTTGACGGCTTGACCAATGACACCTGGACCGGTGATCAGGCAATGATCTCTTCTGCAACCATGACATCCAACGCAGTTAAGACTTCTACAAACGATGCATTTGAGGCATTTGAAATTTTGACAGGAGGAAATGATTAATGAAAAATAATAAGTTAGCTATTCTCCTCCGTGGTATCATTCTGGAGAATCCCGTACTCGTACTTGTACTTGGTACTTGTCCCACTCTTGCTGTTTCGAACAGCATCGTTTCCGCAATTTCTATGGGTATTGCGGCAACCTTCGTTCTTATTTGCTCCAACTTCGTTATCTCCCTTCTCCGTAAGGTGATTCCCGATACCGTTCGTATCCCCTGTTATATCGTAATTATCGCAAGCTTCGTTACCATCGTACAGATGGTTCTTCAGGCATATCTTCCCGAGATATACGATCTTCTCGGTGCATGGCTGTCGCTGATAGTTGTAAACTGTATCATTCTCGGCAGAGCAGAGATGTTTGCAAGAAAGAACAACGTTCTTGATTCTGCTCTCGACGGTCTTGGTATGGGTATCGGCTTCCTTCTTGCACTTCTCGGTATGGCTGTTATCAGAGAGATCCTCGGTGGCGGTACCATCGACCTTACCAAGCTCGGTCTTGAGAAGATCAGCATTCCTGTGCTTTGCGATTACAATATTCCCATTCTTAAGGATGCTCCCGGTGGATTCCTTGTTTACGGTATCCTTATTGCTGTGGTAAATATGATCGGCCCCAAGAAGGGTGCAGAGAAGAGAAAGAACTTCTCCTGCGAGGGCTGTCCCTCCGCATCCATCTGCGGCAGAGTTTCCTGCTCCGAGAATGCAGAGCTCGTTTGTGCAAGCGAGAACAACACCCTTGTAGAAAATACCGAAAAGGAGGAAGCGTAAATGTTAAGAGATATGCTTTATATCATCCTTGTCAGCGTTTTTGCTAACAACTACGTTCTTCAGAAGACCACCGGTATCTGTCCCTTCCTCGGTGTTTCCAAGAAGTTTGATCAGGCAAGCGGTATGGGTATCGCCGTTACCTTCGTAATGGTTGCTGCTACTGCTGTTACCTGGCCCATCCAGAAGCTTGTACTTGAAAAGCCTATTAACGAGGCAGGCGATACTCTTGAGTATCTTCAGACTATCGTTTTCATCCTTGTTATTGCTTCTCTCGTTCAGTTTGTTGAGATCATTCTTAAGAAGTTTATACCCGCGCTTTATAAGTCGCTTGGTGTATATCTTCCTCTTATCACCACCAACTGTGCCGTTCTCCGTATCGCACAGGATAACTTCAAGCTTGAGTACGTAAACAACTTTGGTGACGCTATCTGTTCCGCTATCGGTGCAGGTATCGGCTTCCTCTTTGCTATGGTACTCTTTGCAGGCGTTCGTTCCAGAATTGAGAACAGCCCCGCACCCAAGTCCTTTAAGGGACTTCCCATCACTCTCATTGCTGCCGCTATCGTGGCTCTTGCATTCTACGGATTTGCAGGCATCGTTGACGGTATGCTCGGCATGAATTAAGGAGGTCTATGATGGAAATTATTTCTGCATTAATTGTACTTGCGATTATATCCTTTATCTGCGCGGTAGTACTTACCGTAGCTGCTTCCTTCTTTGCTGTAAAGGAGAATGAAAAGGTTATTGCCGTTCGTGACTGTCTCCCCGGTGCAAACTGCGGCGCTTGCGGTTACTCGGGCTGTGACGGATATGCAAAGGCTCTCGGTGAGGGTCAGTGCGACAACCCCAGCCTCTGTGTTCCCGGTGGTGACGGTGTTGCCAAGGAGATCGGTGAGATCATGGGTCTTGCTGCCGGTGACGTTGTTGAAAAGGTTGCTTACGTAGCCTGCAACGGCTCCTGCAAGCCCGAGGAGAGAAAGTTCGTTTACGACGGCATTCACACCTGTCTCGCTGCTAATATGAACTACTCCGGTGACCGTGAATGCACCTATGCCTGCCTTGGCTACGGTGACTGCATGAACGTTTGTCCCAGAAATGCTATCACTATCAATAAGGAAAAGTGTATCGCAGAGATCGATCCCAAGAAGTGTATCGGCTGCGGTCTTTGTCAGAAGGCTTGTCCCAACCACATTATCCACCTCGTTGAGGATACTGTTCGCGTTGTTGTAAAGTGCTCCAGCCACGATAAGGGTGCTGTAACACGTAAGGCTTGCTCCAACGGTTGTATCGGCTGTATGAAGTGTCAGAAGACCTGTCCCGAGGGAGCAATCAAGGTTGAGAACAATCTTGCTACCATCGATTACAGCAAGTGTACAGGCTGCGGAGCTTGTCACGATGTTTGTCCTGTAAAGTGTATTCACCTCGGCAACTTCATCTGCGGCGCTCACTTTGAATAATTTCGGTTATGGCTTTGGACCGAGTGTCTCGACGTAGGTATCTACGCCTATCGCCACCCGTTCCTTCGCCCTAACGCAAAATTGTGCGGCGCCGTGTTAAGCTCGTATTTCATCAAAATTACTTTTAAATTCCAAAAAAGCAACAAAATGTAAATAAATGTTAGAAAAACGGAAAGGAGATAGCTATGCTTAAGAAGATTTTAGAGGACAAAAAGATAATGTCTGATATAATTCTTGTTGGTGTAATTTTGGTTATCAGCCTTTCCGCTTTTCTCATTTATATGGGTACAAGAGAGAAAATCGACCCGAATGAGGCTCACGTTGTAGTTTCTGTTGACGGTGAGGTAGTGGCAAAGTATTCCCTGTCTGTTGACGGTGTTTATTACATCACAGGATATGAGGGGGGCACTAACACCCTTGTAATCAAGGACGGTGAGGCTTATATCAGCGAGGCAAGCTGCCCTCAGAACGGTAGCGACGTGCCCTGCACAAAGCAGGGAAAAATTTCTGCTGACAGTCTGCTTCGATGTATCGACTGTCTCCCCAACCACCTGAGAGTGGAGATTGTGGGCGGAAATAACGAGGGAGGCCTTATTATATGAGAAGGACCGCTCTCGATACCAAGCGTATGGTGACTCTGTCCGCACTTATCGCGGTTGCCATGATTCTCTCCTACGTTGAGTCTATGATTCCTGCCTTCGTGGCTGTCCCCGGTGTAAAGATGGGACTTTCCAACATTGCCACCGTCTTTGCTCTTTATACTCTCGGTTGGCCCTATGCTATATGCGTTTCTGCGGTGCGTGTTGTGCTTTCTGCACTCCTCTTCGGTAACGTGGTCGGTTTGATTTACAGTCTTTCGGGCGCGGCACTTGCTTTGCTCGGTATGATACTGCTTCAAAGGCTTAACAGCTTTTCCTCTATCGGTGTTAGCGTTGCAGGCGGTGTATTGCACAATGCGGGACAGATCATCGCGGCCTGCATAGTGATGAAGACCGTAGGAATTTCGGTTTATTTTATCCCTCTCGTCATCTCGGGCACTATCTCGGGTGTGCTTATCGGAGTTGTGTCGGGTATGCTTGTAGAGAGAATAAAAAAGATAATAAGATAAAAAAGGCCTCTTGGTGCGTATGCATTTTGAAGCCTTTTTTTCTTTTATTTAGTGGACATTATTTAAATTTTATATAATTATTTGACAAATAATAATAAATATGGTAAAATAGATTTACGCGTACCCGTCGGACGCGTTACAGCCCCTTGGGTAAAACACAGACGGAGAAATGAAAAAGCTATGAAACTGAATTACAAAAGAACCATACTTGTTGGTTTCGCATTCTTCTTAATTAGTGCCTTCTGGGGTGCTTACGATGCGGTAGTTCCGCTTATTCTCACAAATTTATATGATATGCCACAGGATATGTCTGGATTTATTATGTCGTTTGACAATATCTTGGCGGTATTTATGCTTCCTGTTTTTGGTAGCCTTTCGGACAAGATTTCTACAAAGTACGGAAAGAGAACTCCTTTTATTCTTTTCGGTACTTTGGCAGCAATTGCCGGATTTGTAGGTCTTGGATTTATTCAGAGCAAAAATTTACTTCCTTTGTTCATTATCGTTCTGCTATTTACACTTATTGCTATGGCGACCTTCCGTTCTCCTGCGGTTGCTCTTATGCCTGACGTAACAATTAAACCTCTTCGTTCAAAGGGTAATGCAATAATTAACCTTATGGGAACTGCGGGCGGTATAATTATACTTGTGTTCGGTAAGGTATTTAAAACAGGTACTCCCGGTAAAACCGATTTCCTTCCTTACATTCTTGCAGTTTGCGCAGTAATGTTTACAGGTCTTATTATCTTCTTATTTACCGTTAAGGAAAATAAGTGGGCAAAGGAAATGGAGCAGGATAGCCTGAAGTTTAAGATTGATAACGTTTCCGATGAATCTAATGATAATAATAAAAAGCTTTCAAAGGAAGAACAAAAATCTCTCCTTCTTATTCTTGCTTCGGTTGCTCTTTGGTATATAGGCTATAATGCTGTAACAAGTAAGTATTCTGTTTACGCAACCAACGTTCTTGGCTTCGACTATAACCTTACCCTTATCATTGCACAGGCGGCAGCAGTCGTTGCATATATTCCCGTTGGTATTATCGCTTCGAAAATAGGTAGAAGAAAGAGTATTCTTTCGGGTATCGTTATGCTTACAACGGCCTTTATTTTAGGTTGCTTCCTGTCGGAAATCGGTATAGAGGCTATGGCATATCCCGTATTTGCCCTTGCGGGAATCGGTTGGGCTACCATCAACGTAAACTCCTTCCCCATGGTTGTTGAGCTTGCCAAGGGTGGTGACGTTGGTAAATACACCGGATATTATTATACTGCATCTATGTCCGCTCAGATAGTTACTCCCATTCTTTCAGGTTTCCTTATTGAGCGTGTATTCGGTTGGGGCGTATTCTTCCCCTATGCAGCGATATTTGCAGCAGCATCCTTCGTAACCATGTTCTTCGTTAAGCACGGTGACGCCAAGGCAGAAAAGCAGGATGCTCTTGAGGCACTTGCAGGTGCAGATGATTAATTAGGTTTGATATATGATTGCTATTCCGATTACTATTGTTATTTTAATCATTCTCGGTATTTGGCTCTTCCTTATCGCGCCAAAGAACAGGGAGGATATGAAAAAATACAGTCAGCTTCACTATGCTCACCGCGGCTTGCATAATTCCGAGAGGGCAGAGAATTCTATGTCCGCATTCAAGGCGGCTGTAGAGGCTGGTTACGGCATCGAGCTTGATATCCGTCTCTCTAAGGACGCAAGGCTTGTGGTATTCCACGATGACACCCTTGACCGCGTGTGCGGCAGAGAGGGAAGGGTTATCGACTTTACCGCAGAGGAGCTTTCCGGCTTCAAGCTTAACGGTACAGATGACGGTGTGCCTCTCTTCGCAGACGTTTTAGCTATGGTTGACGGCAGAGTGCCTCTCCTTGTTGAGATTAAGGAGGACCCGGGTGTAAATGCGGTTTCTCTTGCCGCCTGCCAGATGCTTCGTGAGTATAAGGGCGACTTTATTATCGAGTCCTTTAATCCTCTCTCACTCGGCGTGGTGAAAAAGACTCTCCCCGAGATTTCCCGCGGTATTCTCTCCCACCGTTACTATGAGTACGAGCCCTTCAGAAAGCCGCTTTACTTTGCGCTTCAGGCTCTGCTCCTTAACTTCATTTGCCGTCCCGCATTCATCGCCTACGATCACAGACACGCGCGCTCCTTTGCGCTCCGCGCTGTGCGTAAGATCTTTAAGACACCCACTCTCGCCTGGACAGTGCGTTCTATGGATGACGAGAAAAAGGCGCTGGAAAACGGCTTTGACGGTATAATTTTCGAGAATTATTTACCGTAATACTTAAATTACCTAATGCAGAGGTGCTTTAAAACGCACCTCTGCTTTTTTACGTTTGTCAACTTGCACAAAAGTACGGTAAATAGTTTGTTAAATATGAGAATTGATAAAGAAATACGCGCGTGATATAATTAACATAGGTAAAAAAACATTCTAGGAGGATTAGCTTATGAGTAAATTTCCTTGGGGAATCATATCGGGTATACTTACTATGATATGGTCTTTTCTATTGATTGGAATCGTTGCATTGTTTATCGTTTCGGGAATGATGTACGCCGAGGTTGGTACAGATGACGGATTAAGAGAATCTGCTCTTCTTACTATACTTTTCGGTGCGGAGATCGTTACCGGAGTATTGGGTGCAGTAACACTTGCACTCAGCAGACGCAATTAATTCAATCATTAAGAAGCTATTATAGGAGGATAATATGAAAATTTTCCCTAAAAAGTCAGCTATGGTAATGCTGACCGTCTACGTGTCCTTGTGGCTTGTGATCGTTATGATTGCAGGTAATATCTTGGACGGATATAAGAATACCATCAATGCGGCTCTTGGACTTAAGGGCTACAGAGTAGAGACCTCAAGCGTTGAGGGTGAGGACCTTGAATATTTCAAGTCTGATTACGTTAAGAAAAATGAAGACGGTAGTATTATGTATATTACCGATGAAAACGGCTATAAGCATCAGGTGTACGATGACGCTGCTCTTCGTGCAGATGCTTTGGAGAAGGCAAATCAGGTGCAGAGAGAGGGTACTACTATTCTCTGGAACAACGACGGCCTTCCTCTTGATAAGGGCGACAAGGTCAGCCTCTTCAGCCATTCCAGCGTGGATTGGGTGTATGCAGGCTCCGGCTCGGGTAGGGCTCATACCAGTGGCGCCGCTGATATGAAAAAGGCGCTTACAAATGCAGGCCTTTCTATAAACGACACTCTCTGGAACTTCTATAAGTCGGGTGAGGGCAAGGGCTACACCAGAACCTTTAACGTTAGCGTTAACGAGGTTCCCTGGAGTGTGTACACCTCCTCGGTAAAGAATTCCTTTGCTTCTTACGGTGACGCGGCTATTATCGTTCTCTCCCGTCAGGGCGCAGAGGGTACAAGCGGTCACGTTCACGATCTCGTTAAGAGTGGTGCAGATACTCCCAGCGGTGATTACCTTGATCTGAGCCAGGAAGAAAGAGATATGATAAACGAGGTTATCTCTCTTAAGAAGGCAGGAACCTTTAAGAAGGTAGTTATCCTTCTTAATACTCCCACAGACCTTTGGCTCGCTCCTCTTCTTGAGCTCAAGGATGATATCGATTGCTGTATGTGGGTTGGCCAGACAGGTTATCAGGGTCTTAACGAGGTTGGTAAGATTCTTGTTGGAGATTCCACTCCCTCGGGTCACCTTGTAAACACCTTCCTTATGAACACCGCCTCTAACCCTGCATCTACAGCTGCAACTCTGTTCACCAATGCATCCTCTATGGGTCTTCAGCAGGTGGGTTATCAGGGTACATACAACGTATATCTTGAGGGTATTTACGTTGGCTATAAGTACTATGAGACCAGATATGAGGACGCTGTTATGGGCGTAGGTAATGCTACCTCTACCACAGGCGCGGTGAACTCTGCATCTAATTGGAGCTACTCCGAGGAGGTTGCATTCCCCTTCGGTTACGGTTGGGCATACACCAGCTTTGAGTACAGCGATTACGACGTAAAGCTTAATGACGACGGCGATTACGTAGTTTCTCTTACCGTTAAGAACACAGGTAGTGCAAACGGTGCTGACGCGGTGCAGATCTACGTTCAGAAGCCTTATACCGAGCATGATAAGCAGTATGGCGTTGAGCAGGCCGCAGTTAACCTTGCAGGCTATGCAAAGACTCCCGAGCTTAAGCCCGGTGAGAGCGTAAATATTGCGATAGTAGTAAGAGATGATGCATTCAAGACCTACGATGCTTACGGTCATAAGACCTATATTCGTGAGGCAGGCGATTATTATATTGTAGCTGCTCAGGATGCTCATGAGGCTGTTAACAGCATTCTTGCTGCAAAGGGATATACTCCCGAAAACACCGATGGCAGAATGGACGGCAAGGGTAACACCAGTCTTGTAAAGAAATTCAGCTTTGACAGTGATGATCTTGAAACATTCAGCGTTTCCGAAATTACCGGTAATGCTATAACCAATCAGTTTGACAATGCCGATTGGAATCTTTACACAAGCAGAAATGAGAATGAGACCGTTACCTATATCTCGAGAAGCGATTGGAACGCAACCTATCCCACCGCTATTCCCAAGCTCAGCCTGACTAAGCAGATGGTTGAGGATCTTGCCTACAACCACGAGATAGTTGAGCAGCCCGGCGTAAAGATGCCTCTCTACGGTCAGGATCACGTATTTAACCTTATCGACCTTAAGGGTCTTGAATACGATCATTCCGCATGGGATACTCTTCTCGATCAGCTTACCTTTGAAGAGATGATCACCCTGCTCGGTACTGCATACCACGGTACTAAGGAGATTGCAAGCATTGCAAAGCCTGCCGAGCTTACCAAGGACGGCCCTCTCGGTGTAAGAATCAAGTATCTTAATTCCAATGAATATACACTCTCCTTCCCCAGCACCATACTCCTTGCGGCAAGCTATAACGATCAGCTCGCTCTTGAGGTTGGTGAGCTTATGGGTGAGGATATGATGCACGCGGGTATCACCGGTATTTACGGTCCCGGCTCCAACATTCATAGAACCTCTTACTCTGCAAGAAACTGGGAGTACTACTCCGAGGACGGCTTCATCAGCGGTATGATGGGCAAGTGGCAGGTTATCGGTATTCAGTCTAAGGGCTGTTACGTAAATATGAAGCACTTTGCTCTTAATGACCAGGAGACCAACCGTCACGGTGTATGTACCTTTGCTAACGAGCAGTCTATCCGTGAAATATATCTTCCTGCATTTGAATATGCGGTTACCGAGGGTGATTGCACAGGTATTATGACCGCCTTCAACCGTGTAGGTACCAGCTGGAGTGGCGCGCACGTAGGACTTTGTACCGCTGTTCTTCGTGATGAATGGGGCTTTGAGGGCTTCGTTATCAGTGACTGCGCTTGGCAGGTATACATGGGCGTTATCGACGGCATTCTTGCAGGTAACGACTGTGTTCTTAGTAACATCGACCTTGCAAACTATGAGTCTGCAAGAACAAGTCCTACAGCAGCGCAGGGCGTACGTGAGTCTGTACACAGAATTCTTTACGTAACTGTAAACAGCAATTCTATGAACGGCATCAGCTCTAACACCAAGATCGTTCAGGTTGACGAGTGGTGGCAGGTGCTTGTTCAGGATATTCAGAGCGTTCTGACTATCATTGTAGGCGTACTTCTCCTTCTTACAATTCTTACTCTTATATTCGGTCGCAGCAGCGATGAGTTTGGCGACAAGAATATTCTCGTAACTATAATTTCTCTTATTCTTGCACTCGGTATGATTGTAGTTTCTGTGGGTGCTCCCATAGTTCTTAACAGTCTGCCTAATAACTTTATGTCAAGCTCTGAGGATAATCCTGAAGAGAATCCCGATGACGAGATTGTTGACGACAGAATTCTCAGCAAGTTTGAGGCAGAGTGCGCAGATCTTACTGCAAGCAACAGCAGAACCAATAAGGGTACAGAGGGCAAGGGTATTGCCGCTACCAATTATCCCAGCGGAGACGCCTTTATCCACAACCTTGAGAATTCCGATGAATTCACCATTACCTTTAAGGTATACTCTCCCGAGGCAAAGGAGGCTGCTCTTATACTTTGTATGGGACGCAGAGAGAAGGAGATTAAGATCAACGATATGTTCAAGATCTCCGTAAACGGTGAAACTGTTACCGTTGGTGCTGACGTTGGATATTCTGCATACGATATCACCAAGGCTAAGTATTTCGACTGGGCAGAGCTTGAGATTGCTACCGTTCAGCTCAAGGAGGGTGAAAACGTAGTAACCTTTACCAGATCTGCAACCGCTGATAAGATTTTGAACCTTGACTACATCGGCTTTAAGTGCGATATCGAGCTTAAGGATGCCCGTGAGGTTCAGAATGGCGGACACAAGAATACCACATGGAGTATGATCGAGGAATCCACCACTACCAAGGAGGGTAAGATCGTATCCTACTGTGAGTTCTGCCGCGATTATATTGAGGAGACTCTTCCTGCGATTTCCGAGGCTAACGGATACACCAAGACTGTCCTTTCCGAGAATGAAGGCTCTATATTCGTTAAGGTAAAGTGGACCTATACCAAGGATAACAGTAAGTTTGAGTTCACTAATACCGAATACTCCTCCGATGCAAAGCCCTATATCTTCGAGGCTGAAAAGGCTCAGCTTGGCGGTAGTGCAAAGGTTGAGATCAACGCTGTTTACGGAGCAAGCGGCGGCGCTAACGTTGGACAGATGAACAACAATGACTCCTCCATTACTCTCGAAATTACTGCTGATAAGGCGGGTGAGGCACTTCTCATCATCAACTTCGGCCGTAGAACAGATATGGACATCGTATTCAACAGTGGTAGAACCCTTACTCACAATGGTAAGACTATTAACGTTTCGGGCGACGTTGTATTCAAGAAGAGCCTTAACGGTCCTAACTGGTATGACTGGGCAGAGTACGAGATAGTTACTCTTAATCTTACCGAGGGTAAAAATACTATCACTATTACCAATAGCGCCAAGGCATTTGGTAACATAGATTACTTCAAGTTTATCACCACAAGTGAGCTTACCACTTACGTGGAGACAGAGCACAAGCATTACGATAGCGACAATGACGGCAAGTGTAATACCTGCGGTATCAGCATGAAGGAGCAGGCGGCTGTTAAGATCGAGGCAGAGTGCGCAGAGATCGAGTCCGACTCCACCAGAACAAGCACAGGTGACGAGGGACTTGGTGCGGCTGCTACCAATAATCCCAGCGGCGGAGCCTTTATCCACAATCTTGAAAATGCTAACGAGTTCAGCGTAACCTTTAAGGTTACCTCTCCCATAGATCAGACTGCGACTCTTATCATTTCTCTTGGTCGCAGAGAGAAGGAATATAAGATCGCCGATATGTTCAATCTTAGTGTAAACGGTAGCTCCTGTGATATTTTCTCTTCTGCAATAGCAGAGGTAAATAAGGGTACAAAGTACTACGACTGGACAGAGATAGAAATCGCTACCATTCAGCTTAAGGCGGGTGAAAACACTATCACCTTTACCAAGGATGCTAATGCTACTAATATTCTTAACTTTGACTACATTCTTATAAAGAGCCTTGAGGAGGTAGAGGATACCCGTGAAAAGAACAACGGACATTCCTACGACCTTCACGTAGTTTCTGCTCCCACATATACCACTGTTGGTATTGCAGGCGGATACTGTGAGTATTGCCGTGATTATAAGACTGTAGAGCTTCCCGCGGTTTCCACAGCAAATGGATATACCAAGCTTTGTGACGGTGTTTCTTCTCTCTGGAAGTACACCTTCAGCGACGGAAAGACTATTAACGTGCCCGTAGCAGAGGATATCGAGAAGAGCACCTATACCTTTGATATCTCCGCTAACCTTAATCCCTTTGCAGGCGATAACGGAAGCGTAACTGTTGAGGGATATGACAGCAGACTTAACTTTAAGAACAATCAGTATTATGAGAAAACTCAGAATGCGGTATTTACAACCTACGTTACCGTATCCGAGAGAACTGTTGTAAACCTTATCATTAAGGTAAGAGGTAATGCAGGTCTTCCTGCAAAGTGCGATCAGCTCTTCCCCGTAGTTAAGGTAAACGGCAGCGAGGAGGGTGTATGTATCCTTTCTAATCCTAACGGAATTATAGACTGGAACAACACCGGTGACGCATACGTTGCTACCATTATTCTTGAGGCAGGAGTAAACGAGATTGAGTTCACAAGAGATGGCTCCAACATCAACATTCTTGGTGTTGCCTTCGAATCTGTAACTCCCGTAACTCTTGGCAAAAACTAAATAAAAATCAGGGGCTGCTCTTAATTGAGTCGTCCCCTGTACGCATATTTAATAATCTTTAATAATTTTTAATAATTTTTAATAATTCACTTGCTTTTTTTTAACAAATGGTGTAAAATAAAGTGATGGCGTATGGCTATACGGCAAAATTTTAACCGAAAGGAGATTTTTTAGATGTCAAACAAGACTAATTTAGCCTTTTTTAACGCATATCTTGAGCTTGATAAGGCTTGTGCCAAGGCATTGGGAATCTCCAAGAGCGGTGTAACCTCATATATCAACTGTCTTGTAGAGTCCAGATATGCTCCCGACAGAAACGAGGTGCTTCGTAAGCTCATCAAGTATAGAAAATTCAGAAACATCATTGCTCATGAGGCAGGTGCTATGTCTGAGTTTAACGAGATTACCAAGGAAGACATCAAGTGGGTTAACAAATTTGCCTCCAAGATGACCAGAAAGCAGGACCCCATCTCCCGTTACGAGCTTAAGCTTAAGATGGATAAGATTTGGCGCAAGGTGGTGCTCGTTGCTTCCATTCTGGCAGGTGTAGCCGCTGTAATCGGAATCATTATCGCAATTGTTAATGGCTTAAAATAAAAAAACCGACCTGAGCGGGTGATGTCCTTAACGGAGAATTTTGTAAATTTCGTTAAGTGCGAGCATCGCATTTGACCACTCAGACGCAAATATGGGCTAAGCCCAATTCCAAATACAACCAGAAAAAGAGCAAGAATACAAGGTTTTTCCCTTTGTACTCTTGCTCTCTTTTTTCTTTTTTCTATATTCTCACGTCGAATTTATGCTTGCAGCAGGGGCAGGAAACTGTGTGCTTACCCTTGGACCTAGGTAGACGCAGATTGTTTCTGCAGGAGGGACACTTTCTGTAAACGTGGGTCTTTCTATCCCTGTATTTACACTTTTGCAGGTTGATAAACTTCTTGAATTTATCAATCACCTTGTTAAGCCACTCGTTTTCTCTCTGTCTTTTGTAGATGTTTCTGGAGAATATGCGGTATATTGCAAAAACGAAGAGAATTGTTTCTATAGATGAAATAATAAAGGACCTTATGAAGAGATTGATAAAGGTGAGAGCAAAGCAGATGACGATAAGCACGTAATAAAGTCTGTCGATACCGTATCTATAAGCCATAAATCTTGCGATTCTCTCTCTGAGCGAGGGACGTCGTCCGAAGTTATTCATATAAATCTCCTTGATAAGACTTTAATTACATTATATATTTTATATACACATCTGTCAATCTTAATATACATTTATTTACAATAAGTCAAGCAAAAGTTAACAATTTGTTAAGAAGATCTGTCGTTTGTAAATTAAATTTCTCTATCCGTATATAAAAATGGCGACCCACTTTCGTAGGTCGCCAAATCTTTTTATGTTAATTATACACCCGAGTATGCTGCAAAGCCGCAGTCGATAGGAAGAACTACGCCTGTGATAGCAGAAGCGGACTTGTCATCGGTGAGGAAGAAGAGACCGCCAAGAAGCTCCTCGGAGTCAACGAAGCGACCCATAGGAGTGCCGTTAAGAATCTTTGCAGAGCGCGCGGTGGGAGTGCCGTCCTCGTTGAAGAGGAGTGCGCGATTCTGGTTAGAAACAAGGAAGCCGGGAGCGATAGCGTTGCAACGGATACCGGTGCCTGCGAAGTGAGTTGCAAGCCACTGAGTAAAGTTGGAGATACCCGACTTTGCTGCAGAGTATGCAGGAATCTTGGTGAGAGGAATGTAAGCATTCATAGAGGAAATGTTAAGAATGTTACCGCACTTGCGCTCTACCATGTCCTTTGCAAAGGTCTGGGTGGGAAGGAGAGTACCCTGGAAGTTGAGCTTGAATACGAAGTCAACACCGTTAGGATCAAGGTCGAAGAAGGACTTGCCGCCTTCCTTTGCCTCGTGATGATACTCGTTGTCGGTGGTAGCCTTGGGGCTGTTACCGCCTGCACCGTTTACAAGAATATCGCAGGGACCGAGGTCACGAAGAACAGCCTGGTGAACCTCCTCAAGTGCTACGGGATCAAGAACGTTTGCCTTGTAGCCCTCGCAGATGAAGCCCTCTGCCTTAAGCTCCTCAGCGAGCTTCTTTACAGCATCCTCGTTAAGGTCGAGTGCAGCAACCTTTGCGCCTGCCTGTGCGTATGCGCGAGCCATATCGCCGCAAAGAACACCGCCTGCACCGGTAACAACTACAACCTTACCGGAGAAATCTACGTTAAGGGGAAGATTAATCATTTTTATTTACCTCCAAAATTAATTATCAAGCTTGTCTAGCATATCCCAAACACCAAGCATATACATAATGCCGAGTGCACGGTCGTAGAGACCGTAGCCGGGACGAACGTTTCCGGGCTTCTCATCCCAGAGGTGTCTGCCGTGGTCAGGACGGATGTAGCCGTTGTAGCCACAGTCGTGGTAAGCCTTGAGGATCTCAAGGATACCTGTATCACCGTCACAGTCTCTGTGGCTTGCCTCAGAGAAGTCACCGTTGTCGAAGTGCTTAACGTTTCTGATATGAGCAAATGCAATTCTGTCGCAGTGTGCTCTTACAATGTCAGCAACGTTGTTGTCGGGGTTAGCATTAAGGCTACCCGAGCAGAGAGTAAGACAGTTGTAGGGATCGTCTACCATAGAGAGGAAACGGTCGATGCTCTTTGCATCAACGAGCAGACGGGGAAGGCCGAAGATATCCCAGGGCGGATCGTCCATGTGGATAGCCATCTTGATGTCACACTCGCGACAGGTAGGCATAATTGCCTCAAGGAAGTACTTGAGGTTAGCCCAGAGCTTCTCGTGGTCAACACCCTCGTATGCCTTGAAGAGCTCGTCAAGCTTTGCCATTCTCTCAGGCTCCCAGCCGGGGAAGGACATATTGTACTTCTCGGTGAAATCAAGGATGTACTTTGCCATAGCATTGTAGTCATCCTGAATCATACCCTTCTCATAGAAGAGGGCGGTAGAGCCGTCACCAACCTCGTGGAAGAGGTTAGATCTTGTCCAATCGAAGATGGGCATAAAGTTATAGCAGATAACCTTAACGCCAAACTTGGAAAGGTTGCGGATGCACTGCTTGTAATTCTCAATAAGAGCATCACGGGTTGGGAGACCGATCTTGATATCATCGTGAACGTTTACAGACTCAACAACGTCACCGTTGAAGCCGTATGCGTGGAGCTGATCCATTACGGTCTTAATTTCTTCCTCGGTCCAGATTTCGCCGGGCATCTTGTTATGAAGTGCCCAAACGATGCCGTCAACACCGGGAATCTGCTTGATGTCAGATAACTTGATACGGTCATTACCTTCGCCGTACCAACGGAATGTCATTTGCATATTGCTTTCTCCTTTTTAAGAGATTTATTGTTATTATTACTTAAGACTCTTATGCTTTTTGATTCTGTTAAGCTTCTTGTTCATCTTAAGGAGCTCTTCCTTGGTGAAGGAAACGTTAGCCATACCCATCATAGAGGTAAGACGAAGAACGGTAAAGCTGCTCATCATTGCCATAAGGTTCTTACCCATAGACATATCGATGCTGAAGCCGCCTTCCTTCTTCTCGCCCTTCTTGCCCTTCTTGCCGCCCTTCATCTTGATAGCGATGCCTGCCATAAGCTTGTAGAACCAGAGCTTACCGCGGAAGGACTTCATAATGTCGCCGAGCTTGTCGTTAAGAGAGTAACGTCCCTCGGGAGCATCAATGTCGAACCAGTTAAGGATAGCACCCTTTTCTACAAGACGGTATGCCTCGTTGAAGGTGTCAACCTTGTTGATGGTGCTCTCGTCGGTAAGGCCGCCTGCCTTAGCAGTAAGGGTAGAGGTACCAACGTTGGGAACGTTGAAGTAGAAGAAGTGGTTGTCAGAGGTCTGCTTGCCGATGGACCCACCGTTAACAAGCATCTCAACCTCGGGGAAGTTAGAGTAAACGGTAACCTTGGTTACGTCCTCAACTCTGTCGACGTATCTCTTGCCGCAGATGTGAAGCACGGGTGCCTCCTCAGCGGTTCTGAGCCATGCCTTGTAAGCGTAGAAGGAGTCCTTCTTGTACTTACGGTCCATAGTCATAAGACCCTTGTGGTTCTGACCGTTCTCGCCGCCCTCAGCTCTTGCGTCAGCGCCGAAGTCGAACATATTCCATACGTGAGTAGCCCACATATACTGTCTGGTGTAAAGCTGCTTGATAAGCTCCTCGTGGTAGTATGCCTGATACTCCTCGGTGTAGTCGCCCTGACGGGGATCGGAGGTGTGCCAGTTAAGAGCCTCACAGCCGTACTCGGAGCAGCCGATCGGAATAGAGGGATGAGTCTTGTGGAAGTTGTCGAACCAGGGGCCGTTCATATCGGTCTCGCCACCGTACCAGCCGAAGTAGTGGTTGTAGGAAACAACGTCGGGAATCTGGAGGTAGGGATCGTTGATGTTACACATAGATACTGCCGCAATGGTGGTAAGACGGGTCTTGTCCATCTTGTGACAGAGATCGTTAAGAATGTTGTGGTTCTCAAGAAGGTCGGGATCGGAGCCTGCGATGGTGATCTCGTTGGAAAGACCCCAAACCACGATAGAGGGGTGGTTGTAGTTCTGAGCAACAAGCTCGGTCATCTGGCTTACGGTATTTGCGCGGCCGGTAGGCATATGGCGGGAGATGTAGGGAATTTCTGCCCAGATAACCATACCGTACTCGTCACAGAGGTCATAGAAGTACTGATCGTGCTGATAGTGAGCAAGACGGATGGTGGTGCAGCCTACCTCATAGATAAGCTCCATATCCTCCTTGTGATGCTCGGGAAGAAGTGCGTTACCGAAGCCAAGTCTGTCCTGGTGACGGGATACACCGCGGAGAGGATACTCCTCACCGTTAAGAATGAAGCCCTTATCGGGGTCGATAACGTAGGTACGGCAACCGAATCTGGAGCAAACGTTGTCAATAACCTCATCGCCCTCTACGATCTCAGCCTCACAGCAATAGAGGTAGGGATCCTTACGGCCGTGCCAGAGATGTACGTCCTTGATCTCGAAGGTAACTACCTTATCGGTAGATACGATCTTCTGAAGCTCCTTCTCTTCCTTGTCGTAAAGAGTGTATGCGATCTGCTGACCAGCCTTAAGCTCGGTGGTGTAAACCTCAACCTCTACCTTTGCGTCCTTGCCCTCGATGGTGGGAGTAATTTTGATACCGGGAGCACCGAAGTAGTCAAGGTCGAAGTGAGTCTCGTTTACGCTTACGATGTAAACGTCACGGTAAAGACCGCCGTAGAAGGTGAAGTCTGCCATCTGGGGATAAACGGTATCGTTGGGTGCGTTGTCTACTACGATAGCAAGTGTGTTGTCACCGCTTACAAGGTCGTTTGTAAGGTTAACTCTCCAGGTGGAGTAACCGCCATCGTGGTGGCAAAGATGCTTGCCGTTAAGGTAAACGTCTGCAGAGGAGTTTGCACCGCGGATCTCGAGATAGTGAAGACCCTCGCCAAGCTCTTCCTTGTTGATGCTCTTCTGGTAAACACAGCTGCCGCGGAAGTATGTACCGCCGTCGTAGCCGTCCTCGTTGTTCCATGTATGGGGAAGGGTTACGGAAACCGCACCCTCAAGTACAGAAGGATCTGCACAGTCCTTGATAAACTGCCAGCCCTCGTTAATTTTAGTAATCTTTCTCATAAATTCTTCCTTTATGGATATTAATCCCTTATTTATTATAGCAAATATTACGGTATAAAATCAATATTAATTTTAAAAATTTACACGGCGTCAATTTTTTTATTTATGACGCCGTGAAGCATTACCCGTTCTTGGGATTACTTGGTGTAGATAATGTAGCTTACCTTAGCGATGTTGCCGCTGATAACGATGCTGTCGGAAGCAACGTCCTTGAAGCTGTCGTTGCCCTTGCAGATGTTTCTTACAATCTGTGCAACACCGAGAGCGATAGAGTCTCTATCCTCGGTAGCGGTACCTGCAATTCTACCTGCATCAATAACGTTGATGGTGGTGTAGATCATTGTGTTAAGATCCTCAGCCTTAACTGTGGTAAGGTCAACGAGGAATTTGTTTGCCTCATAATTTTCAGCACCCATGCTTACAACGCGGGACTTGTAGTCCACGTTTTCACCTACGGTGAAGATAGGAATGAACTGGGTGGTAAGCTTGTCGGTGTTGTAATCGCTTGCCTGAAGAGTTTTGAGAGTTGCGTATGCAAGCTCGTCTGTGTTGGTAACGATAATCTCACCGTCAAGGGGATTTACGCTGCTGAGGATTTCGATATCAGCATTGATAGTCTCCTTGGACTTGGTCTTAACCTGATAGTCCTCGGTAGCGAGAAGCTCGTTTGCCTTCTCGATAGAGCCGCCTACACCGTTTGTAAGGTCAAGAATGCAGATAGCGCTGATGGTGCCGTCGCTATTCTTGTCAAGCTTTACAAAGTTAGCCTTAACGTAGTCTGCGATAAGCTTGCCCTGTACCTCTGCGATGGTATCTGCATTGGACTTAACGAGAATGCACTTGTCGTAGCTGTTTACGATAACCTCGTTAACGTCGCAGTTGAAGAAGATAAGGGGAACGTTCTTTGCCTTTGCAGCATCTACGATCTCCTGAGCCTTGAGCTGGAGAAGGTCGAGACCCTGAACAAGCTCTACTACGAGAACCTGACAGCCTGCCTCAAGAGCAGCCTTTGCCTGCTGAACCTGAAGTGCAGCATCACCCTTTGCACCGTAGTGCTTATAGTCAACCTTCTTAATATACATAGCTCTTTCCATGGAGTTGATAAGGCTGTTGGGGTTGGTAGCAACACCCTCGCCGCTCCAAAGGATAGAAACCTCTGCGTCATTTACCTTGCCGCAGCCTGCAAAGCAGAAGAATGCGGAAAGAGTAAGGAGAGATACGAGTATTAAGGATATAATTCTTTTCATTTCAGTTACCTCCTTAAATTAAACATTAGCTTCGCTGTTTGCGTGTCTTGCCTCAAGATCCGCGGTCATCTTCTCAAGGGTCTTCTTGTCAAGGTTATAAACGAGAGAGAGACCAACGAACTGCATGATAGCGGCGAAGAGATAGAGACCTGCAACAAGATAACGCATGTTGAGTGCAACAGAGAAGAGCTGGTTACCTGCATTGATCTCGTTGTAGCCGAGAGCAACCATGATTACGAGCGCCATAGAGGGGCCAAGGCCCTGCGCCAGCTTTCTGAAGAAGGAGTGAAGCGAGTAAACTGTACCCTCCTCACGAACACCGAACTTCCACTCGTTGTAGTCGATTGCATCACCCATCATAGACCAGGAAACGGTGGAGTAGATACCCATACCGAGAGAGTTGATGAGCTGGCAGATGATGTAGAGAAGAAGACCTGTGCCATCGGGAGTGATGGGAGCAACAAGCATAAGGAAGCAAGCTGCTACAGAGCAGAGAGAGCCGATAACAGAGAGCTCCTTCTTACCGTATTTAACAACAAGCTTTCTTGCAAGGGGAGTGAAGGCGATGATAGGAATCATTGCGAATGCGGTGATGATACCCGAGATACCAACGTTCTTGAAGTAGGACTGGAACATTACGGTAACAGCGGTGGATGCAGCCTGCATACCGATGAACATACCCATTGCTGCGAGAGTTGCACCAACAGCAGGGCGGTTCTTGAGGAAGTTACCCATAGCCTTAAGCACGTTGAACTTCTCCTGCTCCTCGCTAACCTCGATGTTGTCGTCAACACGGATAACGGTGTTGCGAATCATGAACTGGAATGCGATGAAGCCTGCAACACCCATGATGAGAGCAACGAAGAATACGCGCTCACCCATAATGTTGTTGTTTGCATCGTAAATAAGGTTGGGGAGAAGGATCATGGGGATCATATTACCAACAAGAGAGCCTACGGAACGCCAAGCGGAGAGAGAAGCTCTGTCTGCTGTGTCGGAAGAGATAAGACCGAGGAGAGAGCCGTAGGGAACGTTTGCGATGGTGTAGAATGCATCCCAGAGAATGTATCCTGCTACGAAGATGATAGCCTTGGGCCAGTCATAATCAAATTTGATAGGAACGAAGCAGAGTGCACCTGCTACGAGAAGACCGAGAGATCCAAGCCATATGTAAGCAAGGAACTTGCCTCTCTTGTACTTTCTCTTCTTGTCGTTGTCGATGATAGAACCGATAAGGGGGTCATTAATTGCATCCCAGATCTGTACTACGAGAAGGAGTGCCGCGTAAAGAAGGGTGTCCATTCTCATAAACTGAGTCCAGAAGATAGCCATTGTGCCCTTGAGGGCGAAGCTCATGTTACAGCCGAAGTCACCTGCTGCGTATGCGAGACAGTCAAGCATACCAAACTTGCGGTGGCCGTTTGCATCAAGCTCAATAGGTTTTTTTGCCATTTTGATTTCCTCCAAAAAAATATTTTTTATTTTGCGCAATTTAATTATAACAGAATTTATATATATATTGCAAGACCCAAAAGTGTCACTTTTGTGACACCTTCTAACGAAAAATATTTTAAAAATATGTAAAATATAAACAAAAAAGTGGCAGAAAATCAATTCTGCCACTTTGTACAGTAAAACTAAATATTACTCTGCGATTTCCTCAGAGGTCTGTTCAGCCTTCCATGCTGCTACTGCAGCGCGCTTTTCAGCATTGATGTTCCAGATGAACTTGAATGCAATCCAAGAGCCCATAGCGATGATAGCGGGGATAAGGATACACATAAGCTTGATACCAAGAATTGCGGAATCAGGCTGAGTAACCACAACGGTATCGTCGTGAGCTATGTAGTTGAACCAGCTGAGCATAAGAACTGCAAGAGAGCCGGAGAGGGTCTGACCGATACGGCGGGTAAGAGAGAATGTACCGTAGATAGTACCCTCAGAGCGCTTACCGGTAAGATACTCGTTGTAGTCGATGGACTCACCAACAAGACCCCACTGAAGCTGTACGGAAAGGGTAACGAGACCTGTACCGAGACCGGACCAGATGATGTAAAGGATGGGAATCATATTCTCTACAAGCATTGCATATACGAAGAGACCGCCGAGAAGGATACATCCTACAAGGATCATTGTACGGATGATAACAACAAGGTCAATCTTCTTTGCAAGGATAGGAGCTACGATCATACCACCGAACATAACGGGCATAGAGACAGCGGTTGCGATAGATGCAAGACCGATAGAGCCAAGAACGTCTGCGTACATGTAGTTAGCAGCACCCTGTGCGATACCCTGAACGAAGCAGATGCAGATGGAGTGAACGCAGAGAGCAAGGAAGGGACGGTTAACCTTGAAGATGTTAAGAATGTCGGTAAGCTTAATCTTCTCAGCTTCCTTTTCCTCCGCGGTCTTAACCTTGTTCTGAGCCTCAACGTTACGCTCAACGGTGAAGAAGTAGTGGAAGAATACAAGAATACAGCCGAGAACCGCTGCTGCAATACCTGCAACTGCGTAACCAACCTTGGTCTCACCGAGAACCTCGAGGAGAATAGGAATAGCCATCATACCAACGATACCGCCTACGGTAGAGCCGAAGCCACGAGCAGATGCGAGAGATGCACGCTCGGAGTCATTGGTAGCCATAACACCAAGGAGAGATCCCATACCGATGTTCATAATTGTGTAACCAAGCTCGAATACGATCTTAGAGATGAAGAGAATGATAGTACACAGAAGACCATCGAAGAGAGAGGGAAGGGTGAAGGTGGAGATAAGACCTATTGCAAGCACAGGAATGGATCTGAGGATCCAAGGACGGAACTTGTTAGACTTATTCTTCGCCTTTGCGAACATAACGTCCATAAATGTACCAACGAGGGGATCGTTGATAGCATCCCAGATATTCCATACGAGAAGAATACCTGCATAAACAAGGGGGTTTACGCCGAGAACGTTACGTGCGAAACGCTCAAGGTAAGAGATGAGAAGAAGCATGCATACGCCACCTGCATCACCGCAGCCGTAGCCGATGTGATGAAGAGCGCCCAGCTTTGTTACTGGCTTCTTTGTCATTTTGAATTTCCTCCAAAAAAATTTTATTTATATTTGCGCAACAATATTATAACAGAATGTTTACACAAAAGACAAGACCCAAAATGCCACTTTTGTGACATACGTCTACAAAAAATAATGTTGAAATTTAGATAATATCAACAAAAAATAAAATAAAATTTAGTCAAAAAATGGAAAATAACAGAATCTGTTGACTATAAAGTCGTAATATTGTATAATTGAAATATCAAAAAGATGGAGTTTTTATGTACAAGCTTTGTAAAACCGAACAGTCTGCCCAGAGGCAGAGAGAAATAGAAGAGTGCTTCCTCGATTTGCTCCGCTACAATCATTACGAGGATGTTACCATAACCGAAATATGCAAGAAGATGAATATGCCGAGAAAGTCCTTTTACCGCTATTTTGACGGCAAGGACGGCATAGTTCAATCTATGATCCATCACCTTGTGATGGAATACGGCTCGACTCAGGTCCAGGTCAACGGTATGGAGGGTGTTACACTCAAGAAGGAGTTTGATGTTTATTTCGGCTACTGGAAGAGTAAGGCGGATATTCTTTCCGTTCTTGACAAGAGCGGTCTTCTCGGTCGACTCATCGAGTGTGTCAGCGGATTTGCTATGAATGAGTATGATTACGTCCGCATCTATCTCAGCGACACCGATGACGAGGGCAAGATGGTTGCATATCAGTTCTTAGTATCCGGACTTATGACCATGATGATTGGCTGGTACAGAAACGGATTCAAGGAATCTATCGACACCATGTCGCGTGCTACTGTAAAAATCATCACCCGACCTCTATTTGAAAATCTCAGCAGAACCGAGTAAAATGTAAATAAAAGGTTGCAAAACGCATAGTTTTGCAACCTTTTTCAATAAAAAATGGATTATTTGTTCTTAAAGAATTGGTAGAGATAGCAGGGGAGCATACCGTTATAGAGCTTTCTCACCTTGTCTGCCTTTCTGCCGTAAAAGCGCTCAAACTGGGGGTGCGAAGTAATGATATATACCTGCCAGGGAGAGAGACTACGGAAATGTACGCCGATCTCCTTGTAAAGCTGCTCGACCTCGCGGAGAGTGCCGAGTCTTTCGCCGTATGGGGGATTACACACAATTGTACCGCGTCTGCCGTCGGCAGAAATCCTTCTCGCATCCTGTCTGAAGATTTTTATCACGTCGGATACACCTGCAAGGCGGGCATTTTTCTCTGCCAGAGCTACTGCCGAGGGGTCAACGTCGGATGCAAAGGCCTGAAATTCGGTGGGATGCTCCAGGTCAAAGGCCTCCTCGCGTGCATTTTTCCACACGTTTTTATTGATAAAGCCGAAGTCCTCTGCGGCAAATTTACGGTTTCGACCGGGGGCAATGCCCTTCATCATCATAGCCGCCTCAATTGCGATAGTACCGCTTCCGCACATAGGGTCCCAGAGCAAAACGTTTTCTCTCGGTCTTGAGGTGGCGGCAATTGCGGCCGCAAGAGTCTCTCTTATGGGTGCACCCAGCGAGTCCTTACGGTAGCCTCTCTTGTGGAGTGCAATACCCGAGGTGTCTATCATCAGGGTCGCCATATCGTTAAGAATGAAGAATTCTATCTGGTATTTCACACCCGTCTCGGCAAACTGGGTGATGCCGTATCTCTCGGTCATCGACCTAACCACCGCCTTCTTTACGATGGCCTGACAGTCGGGGATAGAGAAGAGCTTTGATTTTATAGAATGTCCCTTGACGGGGAAGGCATCGTCGCGGCCGATGAAATCAGGCCAATTAAGTGCGCGCGTGCCCTCGAAAAGCTCCTCAAAGCTCTCTGCACGGAAAGAGCCAAGCTTGATGAAAACGCGCTCGGCATATCTTAAGAAAATATTGGAAAGGGCAACGGCCTCCTCGTCACCTATAAAGGTAATTCTGCCGTCGATGGTGGACGTCCTCTCGTATCCGAGAGCCTCGATCTCCTCACCAAGCAGGTGCTCAAGACCAAAGAGACAGGTTGCAACAAGCTCAAGTTTCATTTTTTTGCTCCAAAAATCAGTTTTAAATTATTATATCATCTATCGGTGGCACAGTCAAGAAAAATATTGACAAGGTGATAATAATATGATAATATAAAAGAAAAAGGGGTAAAAATTATGAAGCCTATTTCTACAAATAATATGTCCGCTTTTGGATACGTGGGTCTGTTTATTCTGTTTTGTATGCCCTACGTAGGCACTCCTGCTTTGATTCTCTTCGCCATCTTCGGCAGAGGTGAGGCAAGAAGCTTTGCCCGTGCGCTTATTCTTCTTTACATTATACTTGTGGTGCTTGCTGTGGTAGTTATTCTGCTGGGCTTTGGCGCAGATTTTGAGTATTACATCGAAGAGGGTATTAAGACCTATATGAATACGGTGGGCTGCCTCATCTAATAAAAAATAAACCGCAGGTCCTCCTGCGGTTTTGTTAATCGAAAAGGAAATATAAATGAAAAGAATTTATCTTAACGATGGCTGGCGATTTGCCTTTGACAGTAATCAAAAGGATACCGTCCCTGTACGAATTCCTCATACGGTAAAGGAAACTCCCTTCAATTATTTCTCCGAGGATGAGTATCAGACCGTATCCCGATACGAGCGCACTGTTTTTGCTCCCGAGACCTGGTATGAAAGCAAGCTGCTCCTCACCTTTGAGGGTGTGGCTCACTATGCCGAGGTGTACGTTAACGGTGAGAGAGTAGGCAAGCATAACAGCGGATATACCGCGTTTACTATTGATATTACATCCGCTCTCATTTACGGCAAGGAAAATACACTCACCGTGCTGGTGGACTCCCGTGAGAGCCTTAATACTCCCCCCTTCGGCAACGTTATTGACTATATGACCTATGGCGGTATCTATCGCGAGGTGTATCTTGACGTTAAGCCTACCACCTATATTTCCGACGTTTTTGTAAGAGCGAAGGCAAACGGTGAGATCGACTCGGATATTAAAATCTCGGGTGATATCTCCAAGAAAATGAAGGTAAGACAGAGCATCTATATCAACGGCTTTGACTATCTTCTCGGTGAGATGGGTGCGGAAAACGAGCTTACCGTGCTCTCGGTTGCCAGAAATATCAAGCCCTGGCACGTGGATAACCCCAGCCTTTATACCGTAAAAACCGAGCTTCTTCAGGGCAGGTCTGTCATAGATGCCAAGGAGATCAGAGTGGGCTTCCGCGACGTGGAGTTTAAGAAAAACGGCTTCTTCCTTAATGGCAAAAAGCTGAAGCTCCGCGGACTTAACCGTCATCAGTCCTACCCCTACGTTGGATATGCTATGCCGAGGTCGATGCAGGAGATGGATGCCGAGGTGCTTAAATATGAGCTTGGACTTAACCTGGTGCGTACCTCTCATTACCCCCAGTCTCAGCATTTTGTAAACAGATGCGATGAGATAGGTCTGTTGGTGTTTACCGAGATACCCGGCTGGCAGTATATCGGTGATGAAAAATGGCAGGAGCAGGCGGTAAGAAACGTGGAGGAAATGGTCCTTCAGTATCGCAATCACCCCTCCATAATCCTGTGGGGAGTGCGTATCAACGAGTCGGCTGACAATGATGAGCTTTACACCAAGACCAATGAGGCTGCCCACAGACTCGATCCCACCCGACAGACAGGCGGAGTGCGTAACTTCAGACGTAGCCATCTGCTCGAGGACGTTTATACCTACAACGACTTTATCCATAACGGTAAGCTCCCCGGCTGTGAGCCTAAGGAAAATATTACCTCCGACAGAAGCAAGGGGTATATGATAACCGAGTATGGCGGACATATGTTCCCCACCAAGTCCTTTGACTGTGAGGAGCACAGGGTGGAGCACGCGCTTCGCCACGCAAGAGTGCTTGATGCGGTTGCTTCTCATCGTGATATAGCAGGCAGCTGCGGCTGGTGTATGGCCGACTACAATACCCATAGAGACTTTGGCTCGGGTGACCGTATCTGCTACCACGGAGTGACCGATATGTTCCGTAACCATAAGCTTGCGGCGGCGGTCTATTCCTCGCAGGGCACAGCACCCGTGCTTGAGATAAGCTCCAGTATGGATATCGGTGAGCATCCTGCCTGCATCAAGGGTGATATCTGGGCATTCACCAATGCGGACAGCATCAAGATGTTTAAGAATGATATGTACATCAAGGAATATATTCCCCAAAAAGGCTGGAAATTCCGTCATCTTGCTCACAGACCTCTGCTTATCGACGATTTTGTAGGTGACAATATACTTGATTACGAGAAGGTAACACCATATCAGGCAAAATTGCTTAAGGACGTAGTAAACTATATCGCACGTAATGGATACGGCAGGCTTCCTTTCGGTATTCTCCTGAAGGCAGCACAGTGTATGCTCTTCTATAAGATGAGCTACAACGACATTGTTGATATGTATACCAAGCACGCAGGCGACTGGGGTGGAACGGCTACAGTCTACCGTTTTGACGCCATAATGAACGGTAAAGTTGTCAAAAGTGTGACAAAAGCACCTATGACAAAGGCATCTCTGCGCGCCAACGTATATAAAACCACCCTTGTGGAGAAGGAGAGCTACGACGTTACCGCTATCAGAATTTCCGCGGTGGATGAGAATGGTAACACCCTCATCTACTCCACCGATGCAATAAAGGCTACCGTCGACGGACCTGTAGAAATCATCGGCCCTGACTGTATCTCGCTTAATGGCGGTATGGGCGGTCTCTACCTTAAAACCACGGGTAAGGCAGGCGAGGCAACCCTGACCCTCACCTCCTCACATCTTGGAAAAGTAACAATCCCCCTCGAGGTAAAAATTGAAAAGTAATAAAAAGGGCCGACTTTTGTCGGCCTTTTGATATGTAAAGCCACTTTTTATCCTCTTACTATTGACATTATAAATATTGTTATGATATAATTAAGTGTTTAATAAAATCTTTTAGGAGAAAATCCCGATGAAATGGACATCACTTAACGATTTAAGAGAAAAATATCTCGCATTCTTCGAGAGAAAGGGACACATCCGTCTTCCTTCCTTCTCGCTTGTTCCCAATAACGACAAGTCACTCTTGCTTATCAACTCGGGTATGGCACCCATGAAGAAGTTCTTCACCGGTGAAGAGCAGCCCCCCAGAAACAGAGTTTGTACCTGCCAGAAGTGTATCCGTACTCCCGACCTTGAGAGAGTTGGTCACACCGCACGTCACGGCACATACTTTGAGATGCTTGGTAACTTCTCCTTCGGTGACTACTTTAAGGAGGAGGCTATTCCGTGGGCATGGGAGTTCCTTACCGTTGACCTTGAGATTCCCGCCGATCTCCTCTGGCCCTCCGTTTACGAGAAGGACGACGAGGCTTACGCCATCTGGCGCGACAAGATCGGTGTTCCTGAGGAGCATATTGTAAAGCTCGGTAAGGCTGACAACTTCTGGGAGCACGGCTCGGGTCCCTGCGGTCCTTGCTCTGAGATCTACTTTGACCGCGGTCTCAAGTGGGGCTGTGGCTCTCCCGATTGTAAGCCCGGCTGTGACTGTGACAGATTTATGGAGATCTGGAACAACGTATTCTCTCAGTTCAACAACGACGGCAACGGCAACTACACCGAGCTTGCACAGAAGAACATCGACACAGGTATGGGTCTTGAGAGACTTGCTTGCGTAATGCAGGGTGTTGGTAACCTCTTTGAGGTTGATACCGTTCGCGCACTTCTTGACCGCGTTTGTGAGATTTCCGGCAAGACCTACGGTGCTGAATGGTCCACCGACGTTTCTATCCGTGTTATCACCGACCACGTTCGTTCTGCTACCTTTATGATCTCCGACGGCGTTATCCCCTCCAACGAGGGACGTGGCTACGTTCTCCGTAGAATTATCCGTCGTGCTTGCCGTCACGGTAAGCTTCTCGGCATCAACGGTATGTTCCTCCGTGGCCTTTGCGAGATCGTTATCGCACAGAACCAGGATGCATATCCCGAGCTTAAGACCAAGTATGACTACGTTCTTAAGGTTATGACCCTTGAGGAAGAGAGATTCAATGCGACTATCGACGCAGGTCTTGGCATTCTTAACACACTTATTTCTGATGCAAAGGAGAAGGGTGAGACCACTCTTTCCGGCGCTGATACCTTCAAGCTTTATGACACCTTCGGCTTCCCTGTAGATCTTACACGTGAGATTGCCGAGGAGGCAGGTCTTACTATCGACGAGGACGCTTTCAAGGCTCTTATGGACGAGCAGAAGCAGAGAGCAAGAGCAGCAAGAGGTAATATCTCCGGTTGGTCCGATTCCTCCAAGTCCCTTCTTGAGAACCTTCCTGCAACCGAGTTCCTTGGTTACACCGAGACTAAGTGCGAGGGTAAGATTCTCTCCATCTTCGTTGACAACGAGAGTGTTGACTCTGTTTCCGAGGGTGAGTGCACCGTCGTAACCGATAAGACCGTATTCTACGGTGAGGGCGGCGGTCAGGTTGGTGACACCGGTGTTATTACTCTCGGTGATACCACTCTTACCGTTCTTGATACCAAGAAGACCAACGGCATCTGCCTTCACCAGTGTCAGGTAGAGAATGGCTCTGTTAAGACAGGTGACGTAGTCAGCCTTGCATTCGATACCGCTCGCCGTGATGCTATTAAGAGAAATCACTCTTCGGCTCACCTTCTTCAGGCGGCTCTCCGTAAGGTGCTTGGTACTCACGTTGAGCAGGCAGGCTCTTACGTTGACGAGCACAGAGTTCGTTTCGACTTTACTCACCTTGCAGCAATGACCGCTGAGGAAATTGCACAGGTTGAGGCTATTGTAAATGCTAATATCCTTCTTGCGGAGGGTGCTGAAACTATCGTTACCACTCCCGACGAGGCAAAGAAGATGGGCGCTATGGCTCTCTTCGGTGAAAAGTATGGCTCTGAGGTTAGAGTTGTAAAGATTGGTGCTTCCTCCACCGAGCTTTGCGGTGGTACTCACGTATCTAACACAGGTAACATCGGTCTCTTTAAGGTTATTTCCGAGAGCTCTGTTGCCGCCGGTGTAAGACGTGTTGAGGGTACAACAGGTCTTGGCGTGCTTTCTCTCCTTGGTGAGCGCGATGCTCTTATTCGCGATACCGCAAAGGAGCTTAAGTCTCCCAACCCTGCAGGCATCGCAAAGAAGGCAGAGGCTCTCCAGACCGAGATCAAGGAGCTCCGCCGTGAGCTTGACTCGGCAAACTCCCAGATTGCAAATGCAAAGGCAGAGGCTCTTCTCTCCGGTCTTAAGACTGTTGGCAAGTTCAAGCTCCTTTGTGCAAAGGTTGATATGCGTCCCGACCAGGCAAGAGGTCTTTGCGATACACTTAAGGATAAGCACTCTGATGCTGTGGCTGTATTTGCTGCAGTTGCAGACGGCAAGCTTAACTTCGCGGTTGCCGCAGGTGCCGATGCTGTAAAGGCCGGTGCACACGCAGGTAACATTCTCCGCGAGATTGCTGCTATCTGTGGCGGTAAGGGCGGCGGACGTCCCGACAGCGCAATGGGCGGCGGTCGTGATATCGATAAGATTCCCGAGGCTCTTGCAAAGGCAGAGGAAATCCTTGCTAACATCTAATAATATGCCTTCCCCTTGAGGGGAAGGTGTCACCACAGGTGACGGATGAGGTGGACAATGAACAAAAACAATAATCCATCGCTAACACATTTTTCTCAAAATTTAAGGTCTAATATGACCAAGGAAGAAAAACATTTATGGTATGATTTTCTAAAGAAATTGCCTCAAACATTTAACAGGCAAAAGGTTATGGGAAATTATATACTTGATTTTTATTGTGCTGAAGCTAAGATTGCTATCGAGCTTGACGGTTCTCAGCATTATGAGCAGAAAGCCAAGAAAAATGATGCTGTAAGAGATGAGTTCCTTGTTAGTCAAGGAATGAAGGTTTTGAGATATACTAACATTGATATCAATAACAATTTTGATGGAGTGTGTACAGATATTTTAAAGCACTTGGAAGACTTGAGAAAAAAGTAACCGAGTTTTCCACCTCATCCGTCAGGCAAGCCTGCCACCTTCCCCTCGAGGGGAAGGCTAATGAGGCTCTTGCAAAGGCAGAGGAAATCCTTGCAAGTTTCTAAGCCTTCTCCTATCTTGTAGAAGGGGGACCGCCTTGATAAAGTGGCGGTGGATGAGGATGAAATCAATCCTCATATCCGATTAAAGTAAACAAATATTTACAAATAACCAAAAGAAAGGAGTTCTTGAGAGCTGAAAAGCAAATCTTGGGCTCCTTTTGCGTTTTTTGGAGGAACACAAAATGACTATTTACGAAAGATTTTTGAAGTACGTGTCTTATCCCACTACTTCTGATGAGAATAATGAAAAATGCCCCTCTACCGAGGGACAGAGAGTGCTTGCAAATGCACTCTGCGAGGAGCTTCTTGCTCTTGGTATTGCTGATGCGCGCGTGGATGAAAACGGCTACGTTTACGCTTCCATTCCTGCAAACTGTGAGGGCATGGACTCCATCGGCTTTATCGCGCATATGGACACCGCATCCGATGCTCCCGGTGAGAATATTAAGGCCAAGATGATTAACTATGAGGGTGGAGACATCCTTCTTAACGAGGAGCAGGGAATTATGCTCACTCTTGCAGACTACCCCTACGTTGCGGCTCACAAGGGCGAGAGACTTATCGTTACCGACGGCACAACCCTTCTCGGTGCAGACGATAAGGCAGGTATCGCGGCAATTATGACCGCGGCAGAGAGCCTTGTTAATGCTGATTTCCCCCACGGTAAAATTTGCATCGGCTTCACTCCCGACGAGGAGATTGGCAGAGGTGCAGACCTCTTTGACGTTGCAGGCTTCGGTGCTGACTATGCATACACCCTTGACGGTGGCGGACTTGGTGAGATCGAGTATGAGAATTTCAATGCCGCTTCTGCTATTGTAAAGGTGCATGGCAGAGCTATTCACCCCGGTAGTGCAAAGGGCAAGATGATAAACGCGGCAAGAATCTCCTGCGAGTTTGATTCTATGCTCACTCCCGACGAGATTCCCGAAAAGACAGAGGGCTACGAGGGCTTCCACCACCTTATCGACATTCAGGGTGAGACCGAGGAGTCTGTTTCCAAGTACATCATCCGCGACCACGATATGGACAAATTCCTTGCTAAAAAGGCGGAGTTTGAGGCTGTGGCGGCGGCTCTTAACGCAAAGTACGGTGAGGGCACAGTAGAGCTTATTCTGGTGGACTCCTACTTCAATATGAAGGAAGCACTTAAGGACAAGATGTTTGTTGTTGACCGTGCCACCGCGGCAATGGAGCGTCTCGGTATGACTCCCCACGCGGTTGCTATCCGTGGCGGTACCGACGGTGCAAGACTCTCCTTTATGGGTCTGCCTTGCCCCAACCTTCCCACAGGCGGCGGCAACTTCCACTCCCGCTTCGAGTACGTTTCTGTTGATGCAATGGAAAAGTGCGCTGAGCTTGTGATTGAGATAGTAAAGAAATAATAATAAAAACACCCGATCGAAGCCACCGTATAGAAGGTTTTGCTGATCGGGTGTTTGTTTTTTAAAAATATTTTAAGCTTCCTCAAAAAGCTCCTTGCCAACGCCGCAGATAGGACACTCAAAGTCCTCGGGAAGATCCTCAAACTTTGTTCCGGGTGCGATACCGTGCTCGGGTGCGCCAAGCTCCTCGTCATATTCCCAGCCGCAAGGGCCACATACGTATTTTGCCATATTTATTTTTCCTTTCAATAATCAAATTTGTTTTGTGATTTGATTATACTATAAATATGTCCGTATTTCTGTGACTTAATCACCTTTTATTTTGAAAATTCCTCTGCCAGAGCAATGATCTCGGCGCGGCTGTCATCACTGAGGGCAGAGCTTATCTTTACCTCGGTTTCGGCAAGGGTAAGATTTTTGCTCTTTTCAAGCATTCCTTTCATCACCTTGGTTGCCATAGGCGCCCAAGAGCCGTTTTCAATAAAAGCGACGCGGCGATTTTGGTAATTGCGCTCGGTGAGATGGTTAATAAATTCCTTCATAAAGGGAAAGACGTCTGCGTTGTAGGTGGAGGATGCAAGAACAAGTCTGTCATACCTGAAGGCATCCTCGATAGCCTCGTGCATATCGCATCTTGCAAGGTCGCTTATTGCAACCCTTACGCCTCGTTTGGTAAGCTCGTCGCAAAGCAGCTCTGCCGCCGCCTTGGTGTTGCCGTAAATTGAAGCGTAGGCAATGCATACACCGGAGGTTTCGGGACGGTAGCCCGACCAGGTGTCGTAAAGGTTAAGATAATAGCCAAGATTTTCTGTAAGTACGGGGCCGTGGAGCGAGCATATAGTTCTTATATCAAGACCTGCCGCCTTCTTAAGCAGAGCCTGTACCTGCGCGCCGTATTTGCCAACGATACCGAAGTAGTATCGTCTTGCCTCGCAGGCCCAGTCCTCCTCTACATCAAGAGCGCCAAACTTGCCGAATGCGTCGGCAGAGAAAAGCACCCTGTCATACTCGTCGTAGGTGAGAATTACCTCAGGCCAATGCACCATAGGAGCGGTGATGAATTTAAGCTCACGAACACCGAGGGAAAGTGTGTCACCCTCGCTGGCGATGATGCGATTGTCGGAAAAGTCCTTACCGAAAAAGCCCTTCATCATATTAAATGCCTTTGCCGATGCCACGATGGTTGCATCCTTAAAGCACTCGGTAAATTTCATTATGCTGGAGGAGTGGTCGGGCTCCATATGTTGAACAATAAGATAGTCGGGACGTCTGCCATCAAGCGCGGTCTTTATATTGCTTATCCACTGATCTGCAAATCTTATGTCCACACTGTCCATTACTGCAATTTTTTCATCAAGAATGACGTAAGAGTTGTACGCCATACCGCTCGGAACGTGGTACTGTCCCTCAAAAAGATCAATTTCGTGGTCGTTTACACCAACGTAAAATATGTTATCGCTTATTTTCATTGTTATTTAATATCCTTGATTTTTCCTTTTAATCCGTCTGTGTAGGTCATATTTCCGTCGTTGTCGATCCAGAGCACGTCAATATCGCCGAGGCTATTTACGAGTGCAAGTCCCTCCTCGTAGGACATACAGAAGAGTGCGGTGGAGAGTGCGTCTGCAAATCCGCTTTTATCTGTGAAAATTGTTACCGATGCGAAGTATTCTGCAGGCATCAGGGTTACAGGGTCAATGATGTGGTGATAACGCACACCGTCACAGATGAAATATCTCTCGTAGTTACCCGAGGTAACGAGAGCAGTTTCGCCAATCTCCAGAGTGCAGATGATACGATCGTCGTTAGAGGTGCTGTGAGGATTTGTAAGTCCTGTGGACCAGTTGCTTCCGTCGGGCTTAAGACCTATGGTAATGATATTACCGCCTGCGTTTATAACCATATTGTCAGCACCTATGGACTTAAGCTTGTCTGCCAGCTTCTGTGCCGCATATCCCTTTGCAATAGCACCCACGTCGATAGAGGCCTTGGGATCGGTGATGTAAACGGTGTTGTTTTCCTTGTCTATTACAAGCAGGTCGATAGAGGTATGCTCTGCCGCCTCGGTAAGCTCTGCCTCTGTGGGCAGATAGCTGCTTGCAAGATAACCAAAGTCACCGTCTGCGATTTCTCTTGCGTCGTGCCAGATAGAAAGCACGCTTCCAAGCATTATATTAGTTTTACCCTTTGTAACGGTATAAAGCTCCTTGCAGTAAAGCAGGAAGTCGATAAGCTCCTTATCAACCTTAACGGCTTCTTTTCCTGCCTTTTTGTTGATAGTTCTGATATTGTTAATACCCGAGTACTCGAAGTATATATCAAAAAGCTTATGGTAGTAACCGAGCATTTCGTCGGCTGCTTCTACGTATTCCTTAAATTCCTTCTCGCTTGTGTCACCGTAGGTGGAGATGGAGGAGACGGTGTTGAAGTGATAGTAAGAAACAACCTTGGAACGGGTCTGGTATTTATTGTTGTTACCCGATCCGCCCGAACCACCGGGCACCTCGTCATCGGTGCATCCTACAATGCTCGAAAGCATAGAGAAGAAAACAAAGAATAAAAGTAATATAGAAATCGTCTTTTTCATATTTATTCCTTAATAATTAAATAAAGGTAGTAAAAAGGGGCTGGTGTAGCCCCTTTTTATGTAAATCGTAAGATAAATTATCTTGCGTAACCTGCAGCTGCAATAATGGTGGTCTTGTAGCCTGCGGTGGTGTTCTTCATGGTGCAGCCTGCAGCAGCAAGTGCATCGGAAACGGTCTCGAGGTCAGCGAGCTCTGCTACGGTCTTGCCAACGGTGCTGTTAGCAAATGCCTGAGCCTGCTTTGCCCAGTTACCTGCGGGCATAACGTAGGAATCACCCTGATCGTTCTTGGAAACTGCGGGAGTTGCGGGAGCAACGATAGCGCCGTCAGCAACGGTGAAC
>JAZQWB010000038.1:0-35077 GCA_045632145.1 Eubacteriales bacterium
ACCACAACCATTGCATTTTTCTTCGTTAATCTTAATAATTTTGCGAATCATTTGTAAATCTCCTTTCGAGTCTCTTGACTTTACACCGATATTATAGTACAATAAAACCAATAAGTCGGTTGTATTTACAACGGAAAAGAGATTTTTTATGAAGAAATATATTCCAATTCTCAAAAGAACGAAGCTGTTTGCCGGCGTTGCCGAGGACGAGATCGATGCCATGCTGTCCTGCCTTGGCGCAAGGCTTCACGAATATAAAAAAGGCGAATATGTGCTTCATGAGGGCGAGCATCTTAATCACATCACGGTGCTTGTCTCGGGCGAGCTTCATATTCAGCGAGATGATTATTGGGGCAACCGCACCATCGTCAACCGCATTGCCGTGGGCGAAATGTTTGGAGAAGCCTACATCGCCCCCGAAAGTGGTGCTTTGCTGAATGACGTTGTTGCTGTTGAAGATAGTGCAGTTATCTTTTTCGACGTGAGAAGAATCATTACTGTCTGCTCCTCGGCGTGCCGTTTTCACTCAATGGTGGTACAAAATCTGTTCTTCTCTATTTCGCAGAAAAACAAAACGCTCGTGCAAAAGATCGGACATATATCCAAGCGTACCACGAGAGAAAAACTGATTTCCTATCTTTCCGAGGAATCGAAAAGGCATAAGAGCGCAAGCTTCACAATACCATTCAACCGTCAGCAGCTTGCGGATTTTCTGTCGGTGGACAGAAGCGCGATGTCGAGTGAGCTTTGCAAGATGAGAGATGAAGGGATGTTGGAGTTTAATAAAAATCAATTCAAGTTGCTATAATAGAGTGACAAATTCCAATTTATCGAATTAATATAGGTGCAAAACCTATTGCGGAAATGCACTCATAACTCTAAAATTTGCACCCATTTTTAAATGGTATCAAAATATTAGATTACTCACAACAAGAAGGCAAACCTTTTGGTCTGCCTTTTTTGTCGAGCGGAAACGGGACAGTCCTCAAGGCAGGCTTTCGGTTGGAATTTTATATATAGTTTTTGAGCAAAGAAAAAGCAGACCGTGTGGTCTGCTTTTTTATTTATGGATTAGAAGGCCCATTCGCCGTCCTTGAAGATTGCGATTTCCTTGCCGTCCTCACAGATTGCGGTGATGGAGAGATCCTTTGTACCGATCATAAAGTCCTCGTGAACGATAGAGTCATTGATGCCCATCTCGTGAAGCTCTGCTTCGGTATAGTTCTCGTAGCCCTTGATGGTGTTGGTGAAGCCTCTGCCAAATGCAAGGTGGCATACTGCGTTCTCATCAAAGAGGGTATTGTAGAAGAGAAGTCCGGACTCATTGATAGGAGAGGAGTAGGGAACGAGAGCAACCTCACCGAGGAATGCTGCGCCCTCATCCATATTTACAAGCTCACGGAGGAGCTCCTCGTTCTGCTCAGCCTTAACCTCGGTAATTTTGCCGTTTTCAAACTTAATAGAGAAGTTGTCGATAAGCTGACCACCGTAGGAAAGGGGCTTGGAGGAGTAAACGATACCGTCTGCATCGCCCTTTCTGGGAGAGGTGAATACCTCCTCGGTAGGAATGTTGGGGTTGTAGTAAACGCCTCTGCCGAGAGTTTCATCACCGCCTGCCATAAAGATAGCATTGGGAAGAAGACCTACTCTGAAATCGGTGCCGTTAGAAGCCTTGTACTTAAGCTCCTTGATTCCAAGAGAGTTGAGGTAGTTGCATCTTGCGGCAAGATCTGCGTTGTGCTGATTCCATGCCTCGATAGGATCATCGTTTACACGAGAGGTGGAAAGAATTGCTTCCCAAAGCTTTTCCATAGCAACGCTGCTTCTCTCACCGGGGAATACCTTCTTTGCCCAGCCCTTACCGGGAACGGCTGCGATACACCACTGATACTTGTTTTCCATCTTGTTTCTGATGGGCTTGATAAGTTTGGAGCGAGATGCCATAGCACCTGCAAACTTCTTCTGGTTTACCCCCTTAAGTCCGTCGGGATCCTCGCTCATAAGGTAAATCTTACAGGGAAGAACCTCCACCTGATGCTCCCATCTCTCGAGCTGCCACTTATCCATACCGCCAAGCACCTTCTTGGAGCAGTGACGTACGTTAAGCTTGGTGAGAGGCTGATAGGACCAGTCAACAGTAACCTTGGATGCTCCTGCTTTGTAGCACTCATCTACAACCATAGCAACAAACTCGGGCTGGTCAAGCTCTGCACTAATATAAACCTCCTGACCCTTCTGCACGTTAACACCGCAACGAGCGATCAGGTTAGCATATTTTCTAAGTCTTGTCTTGTTCATTTTTGTATCTCCTTAAATGTTCTTTAATACGTTGATAAGATATTCGTACACTCTGTTGAAGGAGGAGAGAGAAAGTCTCTCGTCGGGAGTGTGAATATCCTTGTTATCAGGACCGATAGAAACGCAGTCAAGTCCCTCAATCTTGTCGGAGAAGATGCCGCACTCCAGACCTGCGTGAATAGTAACAACTGTTGCATCCTTGCCGTACATATCGCTGTAAACCTTGCACATTACGTCGCGGAGGTGAGACTCCTTGCGATACTCCCAAGCGGGATATTCGCCTCTTACGGAAACCGAGGCATTGTGCTTTCCTGCAATATCCTTAATTGTGTCAAGAAGCTTTGCCTTCTCCTCACCCTTAGCACTTCTTACGGAAATAGTAAGATTAAGTGCCTTGCTGTCGAGAGAAAGTATTCCCATATTTAACGAGGTTTCAACAAGTCCCTCAATATCCTCCATCATACGCATAACACCGTTAGGCATTTCGTTGATAAGAGAGAGAATATTTGCGCTACTCTCTACGTCCATAACTCTTGCAGAGCCGAAGTTCATCTCTATGTTGAACTTTCTGGAGGTCTCGCTTTCGGGGAGTGTTTCAACTATTTCGTTAACAACGTCGCTGATTTCGATAATAGAGGATTTTGTTGCAAATATAATTTGTGCATCAGAGGGGATAGCATTGTCGGCACTACCTGCAGAAGCCTTGCTAAGCTTAACTGCGTCCAGCTTTGAGAGTATCTCTGCCGCAACCTTTATCGCATTTGCACGATTCTTGTCAATCTCAACACCGCTGTGTCCACCCTTGAAGCCGCTGATGCTGAGGGTGTAAATACGGCCGAAGTGAGTCTTAACCTTGGTGGGAAGGGAAATATCTACTCTTGCGCCGCCTGCGCAGCCAACGGTGAAGATGCCCTCCTCGTCAGAGTCAATGTTGATGAGAAGTCTGCCACGAATGTTGCTCGCGTCAAGTGCGGTCGCACCGAGGAGACCAACCTCCTCGTCGGAGGTGAATACAGCCTCAAACTCGGGGTGCTCAATATCATCGGAATCGAGAATTGCCATTGCGTATGCCAGAGCAACGCCGTCATCACCGCCGAGGGTAGTGCCCTTGGCACGGAGAAGGTCACCGTCGCGATAGAGCTGAAGGCCCTCCTTGTCCATATCGATGGGGCAGTCGGGAGTCTTAAGAGCCACGATGTCGGTGTGTCCCTGGAAGATAACACCTGGCTTATCCTCATAGCCCTTGGTAGCAGGCTTTCTTATAATAACGTTATCGCTTGCGTCACGTACACATTCAAGGCTTCGTGCCTTTGCAAAATCTACAAGATAATCTGCGATAGCCTTTGTGTTTCCCGAGCCGCGGGGAATTTTAGAAAATTCTTCAAAAAATCTTAATGCCTTTTCTGAAGAAGGAAAATCACTGAAATCTAACATATTAGCTCCTTAAAATATAGATATACTCCTATTTTACAACAAAGTTAAAAGATTTTCAAGTGAAAAGTTGACATTTCCCTTTAAAAGTAGTAAAATATATTTAACTTTATTTTTGTGAGGAAAAAATATGTCTTACGCAAACGGTCTTATTAATTTTATCAATAACTCCCCCACAGCATATCATGCGGTCAACACCGTTAAAAATGCCCTTATCAATGCAGGATACACCGAGGTTTATGAGAATAACCCTGCTGCCTTTTTCGACGGTGGCAAGCATTTTGTTATTCGTGGCGGATCCTCTATAATCGCATTCAAGGGTAAGGGTGATGGCTTTATGATTACCGCATCCCACTCCGACTCTCCCTGCTTTAAGGTGAAGGACGAGCTTTCCTCTGCCACCTACACCCGTCTTGCAACAGAGAAGTACGGCGGAATGCTTTACTACACATGGCTTGACCGTCCTCTCTCGGTGGCAGGTCGCGTTGTGGTTAAAACCGACAGCGGTGTAAAGAGTGTGCTCGTTAATATCGAGAAGGCGGCACTCACTATTCCCAGCGTTGCAATTCACCTTAACCGCGGTGTAAACGACGGTGCAAAGTTTAATCCTGCCACAGATCTTCTTCCTCTTGCAGGCACCGCTGATGCCAAGGGTGCAATTATGTCTGCCATCGCAGAGCAGACAGGTGTAACCTCTTCTGACATCATCGCACACGATCTCTTCCTCTACAATGCAGAGCAGGGCAAGATCATTGGTATTAACGATGAGCTTATCCTTTCTCCCCGTATCGACGATCTTGGCTGTGTTTATGCTTCGCTTGAGGCTTTTCTTGCCGCTGACTCAGACAAGGCTGTTTCTGTCCTTGCTGTATTTGACAATGAGGAGGTTGGCTCCGAGACTAAGCAGGGTGCGTCCTCTACCTTCCTTGATATGACCCTTAGTGCTATTGCTGGAAGCGAAGAAAAGTATTCTGCCATGCTTTATAATAGCTTTATGGTAAGTGCAGATAATGCACATGCTATTCATCCTAACCACCCCGAACTTTATGACGGCACAAATAATGCTACTCTCGGCAAGGGTGTTGTAGTTAAGTATAACGCAAATCAGCGCTATACCACCGATGCTATTTCCGACGGTATCTTCCGTACTCTCGCATCTCGTGCTGGCGCAAATCTTCAGAGCTTCTCCAACCGTGCGGATATGGTTGGCGGCTCCACTCTTGGCTCTATCTCTAACACCAAGGTTTCTATCTCCACCATTGATATCGGCCTGCCTCAGCTTGCTATGCACTCGGCAACCGAGACCTCTGCGGTAAAGGACCTTGAGGATATGGTAAAGATTCTCACCGAGCTTTATTCCTCTGCTATCGTAAAGCAGGGTGATGAGATTAAAATTATAAAATAATCTAAAAGCAGGCAACCGCCTGCTTTTTCTTTTGTGAAAAAAGTATTGCAACGTTAAATGTAAAATGCTATAATGTAAATGTCACGATATGGTCGCCAAGGGCGAGGCTAATAAGACAAGAGGCGCGCCTGAAGGGAAAGCGAGCAGGGATATACCCAAAAGAGATAAAGCTCTTTACGCTTCGGGTGTGTATTTCTTACATAAGAATTTTCCACCTGAAAACGAAAGGCTTAGTGAAGCACATAGACTTGCGACATGGTGGGCAAGAGAAGAGACCACCAAGGCAGGAGACCGTACTCTTATTTTTATGAACGACGTATGCTATCTTGTAGAGTGCTTTGACGATGCACTTAATTACTATCAAGTAGAGGGCGTTGTTTCTAAGGCTGATTTTGAAGATATTTACAAGGAGATTAAAGAAGATGTTAGGAGTGGACAAATCAAGTCCGTACAGGGAAGCTCTGATTTCATTGATAAACTCAATCAATCAATCAGTACCTCTCAAAAAGGAAAACCAAGTTCTAATAGTAATACAGCTCGATACAGAGCAGAAGATAATCGAGTTCAACGAGTGGGTGAAAGCACACTTGCAAGGCGAGAACGATCTTCAAGCGACAGAGGCCGAGATAGTCAGAGCAGCGGTGAAAATCAGCAAAAATATTCCCGTGAATTAGACACCGAATATCTTGCTGCTGTTGAAAATGGTGACATGGAGACAGCACAGAGAATGGTTGATGAGGCGGCAAATGCGGCAGGGTATGATAAGCTATTCTATCACGGATCGAAAAAAAGCGGCGGATTTACCGAGTTCAGAGATTGGCAATACTTTACCGAAAACAAACAATATGCTGAACGTTATACCGATAGAGACAAAAAAGGTTCGCTTTATACTACCTACGTTAAACTTGAAAATCCTTTTGATACCCGAAAGGCAAAAGACAGAAAGTTATTTAATGAGATTCGCCAAGAATACGGATTAAGCGACATACAGGCTTCGGGACTTCCCGATTGGACCGACGGTTATGATATATCGGATTATATTGATGAAAACGGCCTTAATTATGATGGGATAGTTCTTGATGAGGGCGGTGATCTAGTAAATGGTAAGCCTGTCAGCAGAGGGGAAAGCTAAGTTGTAAGAAAATCCTCACAGATCAAATCAGCCGATCCTGTAACCTACGATGACGATGGCATGGTTATTCCTCTTTCCGAGAGATTCAATACCGAGAACAAGGATATTCGTTTTTCGAGAGAGCTTGACCTTATCGACTACATCAACGAGCAGGGCGATGAGCGAGTAGAGATTGACGGTACTCCTCTTACTAACCGAGAGCTTCTTGCAAATGCGATTGAGACCGCGGCGCAGTCTGAGGAAGAGCTTGAGGAAAGTATCTATTATGGAAAATGAGTTAGGCGCACCAAACGGTGCGCCTATTCTTATTTGAACATTTTTGACAGTCTATAAAGATATTCGGCTACGTCGCCTCGGGTGACCTTTTCGGAGAGAGATGCGCTATCATCGGTGTCGAATATACCAAGAGAGCACATCGCGTAGACACCCGCTCTTGCCCATACGGGAATATCGTTATCGGTGGCAAATACACTTTCCTCACCCTCACCCTCGGAACCGAGAATTGTGGCAAGTATCTTGGCGGCCTCGTATCTGCTGATCTCCTCATTTGGTGAGAATAGTAGCTGACCGTTCTTGAAATCTCCTACCACAAGACCTGTTCTCTGAGCTGTGGCAATATAGCCCTTGAGAGAAGGGGAAATGTCCAAGTCATCATCGAAATAGGTGCTGCTCAGGGTGGAGTCGGCCTTGATGCCTGCACATTTCATTGCCATAGTCACAAATTCGGCACGGGTAATGGTTTCCTCGGGCTCAAAATAAAGGTCATCACCCACCTGTCTGCCACTCATAATTCCCATAGCCGTCATTGCTACGGCCGCATTGTATTCCTCTCGCTCCTCCATATCGCGGTAGACTGTGTCGCACATTCTTTCGTTGATCCTTACGCTTACCGTCATGGGAGTGGAGTAATTGCCGTATTCGTCTCTTGCGACATATATAAACTTGTCGCGTCCTGTGTAGCTTCCCGAGGGGGTGTAACAGTATCTTCCGTTCTCGTCATCTATGGTTAAAATGCCCCTCGTCGGATAGGATACAATGATATATTCGATGTTATCTCCCTCGGGGTCTATGGCATTAAGATTGCCGTAGTAGGATATGCTTGCCTGAGTGTTAATATTTCCCGCGCTGACAAGATCTCCAGTTGCCTCGGGTGCATAATTTACCTTGTCGATAAATTTAAGAATACATTCTATCTCTGCACCTCCTGCGTAATTCTCGACCGTAAATTTAAAGCTACATTGGCTAACCGTATCGGAGGCAGGGATAAAGATAAGCGAGCCTAGATTTTTGCGCTTGATAACGCGGCCCTTGCCAACCCTTTTTCCACCAAGCAAAAGTGTGCCCTCGGTAGATGAGGGAATCTCGGTAACCGTTATGCTTTTAAAATCTGCGAGAGCAAGAGCTGATTTAAAATCACCGTCGGTAAAGCTGATCTTCTGACCTATAAGCCCTGTCTTTATCATATTTACGTCGGATGCTATCACCGTAGCCCCCATACCGAAGAAGGCAGATGCGTTAATTACACAGAGAGAGCATACCGACATTATGACGGTTATTGCAATTGCCAAAGAGAGTATTTTCTTCATTTTGTTCCATTCCTTTCCACATTCCAAAAGTGATATTTTTATTTTCTCCGAAAGCACTTTTTTTATTCGAAAAAAGGGGTAAAAGATTTTAAAACACTTGAAAAAGCACAAAGAAATTGATATAATGATAATAGATAAAAAAATCAGAGGAAAAAGATGGATAAACGCGAAAAACAAGAGACTCTAAAGGGCACAATTGAAAACGTCGTCTACCGTAATGAGAATAACGACTACACCGTTCTTGAAATTGTTGACGGTGAGGATAATCTCATAACCGCGGTAGGCGTTATTCCGTTGGCCTCCGAGGGCGAGATCGTTTCGCTGAAGGGCAGATGGACCTACCACAAGGAGTTTGGAAAGCAGTTTGCCTTTGACTCCTTTGACAAGAGCCTGCCCGATGACGTTGACGGTATTTTCAAGTACCTTTCCTCTGGATCAATCAAGGGCATTGGCCCTGTAACAGCGCTGAAGATTGTTAACCGCTTTGGCGTGGATACTTTTGACGTGATTGAGCACCGTCCCGAGTGGCTTGCAGATATATCGGGAATTACCAGAAAAAAGGCTGCAGCTATATCCAAGTCCTTTACCGAGCAATCGGGCATACGCGGCGTTATGATGTTCTGTAAGGATTATATGGGCACAGGCGAGGTGTCTAAGGTATATAAGAAATTCGGCGCAGGTGCGGTGGGCATCATCAAGGATAACCCTTACGTGCTATGTAGCGGTGAGCTTGGAATACCGTTTGCCAAGGCCGATGCGATAGCAAAATCGCTGGGACATAATCTTGAATCGAAAAATCGAATCAAAAGCGGAATTGAATATATTTTAAATCACCAGGCGGCTCAGGGAGGACATACCTGTCTCCCAAGAGAAGAGATAGCTTCTGCCACAGCAGAGCTGCTTCAAATTCCCTGCGACAGGGTAGAGACATTCCTTTTCAGTCTTATTGAGGGGGCAGAGATTTCGGCCTATAAAAAGGACGGTAAGGAATATATAATGACTAGCGAGATAGCAGAGGCTGAGGATATTATCGCCAAGGGGCTTATGCGTATTTCCCAGTCGGCAAGCAGGTTTGGTGCGATGGATATTTCCTCGCTTATCGAAAAGCTGGAGCTTACCTCAAACATCACCTTTGCACCCATGCAGAGAGAGGCTCTTTTTGCCTCGCTTAACAACGGTGTTATGATTTTGACAGGTGGTCCGGGTACGGGTAAGACCACAGTAATCAAGGCCATGCTTTCTATCTTCGGCAGTATGGGACTTAAGACTGTGTTGGCAGCACCCACAGGCAGAGCCGCAAAGCGTATGAGTGAGGCCACAAGCGAGGAGGCAAAGACGGTACACCGAATGCTTGAGATGGAAAAAACCACCGATGGCAGTATGCGCTTTGCACGAGGGGAGAGAAATCCTCTCTCGGAGAACGTGGTAATCGTTGACGAGGCGTCTATGCTTGACCTTGCACTTATGGCCGCATTGCTGAGGGCTATGAAACGGGGCTCCAGACTTGTCTTGATAGGTGACTCCGACCAGCTTCCTAGCGTTGGTGCAGGAAACGTGCTCTCCGACCTTATCGCATCCGAGAGGATAAAGACGGTCAGACTCGTCGACATATTCCGTCAGTCGGGCGAGAGCCTTATCATAACTAATGCACATAAAATCAATGAGGGTGAGAGTCCCATTCTTAACGCGACCGATAACGATTTCTTCTTTGTAAGACGAGACCGTGAGGGCGATATTGCCGAGACGGTTGCCTCTCTTATTGACGAGAGATTGCCTCGAACCTATGGCGCGGATATCAGAGAAAAAATTCAGGTCATCACTCCCTCTAAAAAGGGTGCGGCAGGTGTTGAGGTGCTTAACAACGTTCTTCAGTCCAGACTTAATCCCGAGGGCAAGTTCAAAAAAGAAAAGCATGCTCACGGTGTTATCTTCAGAGAAGGTGACCGCGTCATGCAGATAGCAAACAACTATGATATTGAGTGGGAGAAAAACGGTGCGGTTGGTGTCGGCCTCTTTAACGGAGATATCGGAATTATCGAAAGCATAAATCAAAACGAGGAGTGTATGGTCATTCGCTTTGATGACAAGACGGTTGACTATTCCTTTGATCTTTTGGAGGAGCTAGACCTTGCCTATGCTATCACAGTGCATAAGAGCCAGGGTAGTGAGTATCCCGTGGTAATTATTCCTATGTATTCCTGTGCTCCTATGCTCCTTGCGAGAAACCTTTTATACACCGCTGTGACCAGGGCAAAAAGTATGGTTATACTTGTTGGTAGAGTAGACATACCTCGCAAAATGATAGAAAATGATAGACAAATTTTGAGATACACCACTCTAAAAGACAAAATTTGTGATTATATTTAAAAATATACTTGCAATTTTTATACTATTGTAGTATAATATGTTGTAGCTGTAAAACTATGAAAAGAAAAAATTACTATGAAAGGATAGCGGCATGGTTACTAAAATCGGTCTTGATTTGGGATATGCAAACATTACCATAAGTGACGTTTCTGCTGGCGTTTATCGCGAGCAGTCGGTTGCCTTAATAGACAGAGATACGCGCCGCATCATTTCGGTTGGTAATTCTGCTATTGATAAGGGGGACGAGCTCAGCGATACCGCAGTTCTTGTCAGACCCTTTAAGAATGGTTTGTTGTTTGACAAGCAAATCACCGAGAGCATTGTTTCTCACGTTGTTGGCGCACTTCCTAAGGATGGTCACATCCGCTGTGTTATCGGCATTCCCTCCGACCTTGTTACCAAGCAGGAGAAGGAGATTTTCTCCATTCTTGAGGAGGCGGGCATTTTAGATTGCTTTGCGGTTAACCGTTCTGTTGCTGCACTTGTGGGTGCCGGTGCATCTCCTCTTGACAGTCTTATTTCTGTAAACATCGGTGCTTCGTCTACCGAGATTGCCGTACTCCATAACGGTGAGATTACATATACTCACAGAGAGGCTGTTGGCGGCGAGGATTTTGATAAGGCGGTTAAGCAGTATATAGAAGAGCAGGGCGGTGTAAACGTTTCCTTGTCTGTTGCCAGAGCTATTAAGGAGCAGCTTGGCTCTGTATGGCATGGTAAGGAGGAGGAGAGCGTTGAGATTGAGGGTGTTCTTTCCTTGACAGGAAACACCGTTAAGATGACTATCTCCACCGAGGATATTGTTGGTGTGTTTGAGAAGCCCTTGCACAAGCTTCTTATGTCTGTTGCGGTAGCAATCAGGGGTATTCCTCTTGATAACGTGGAGGCAACTCTTAAGAAGGGAATTGTGCTTACCGGTGGCGGTGCTATGATCCATGGCTTCGATCTTATGATGGGTAAGGTGCTTGGCGTTCCTGTAATGATGCCCGAGTCTCCCATTGATTCTGTGGCTAAGGGATTGGCTATCATCAACAGCAAGATACCTGTCAAAGCAAAGGGTGGAAAAAATATTACACCTAACATCGCGGATTATTACAAGGATAAAAAATAATAATATAAAGGAAGATACATAATGAAAAAGGATTCCGTTTTCGTTAAGATCATGGCAGCTATTCTTGCCGGTATGATGTTAGTTAGTGCAGTTGCTCTTGCTATCACATATTTAATTCATTAATTTTTATTCATCAGGCCTCTGCCCGAGTAGGGCAGGGGCCCTGTTTTTTTATATTCGAATGCAACCCAGTCAGGTGGCTTTGAAATGGGCGACCAAGGGGGGTAAAAATGATAAAATCGGTCGAATTACACTTTTCCGTTCCACCCTATAGAAATGTTAGCTTATGTGGATAAGTTGCGAAAAATTACTTGCACCTGCCGATTTTCAGCCAAAAAGTATGTGGAAAACTCAACCTTAAAAAGTATACTATTCCGTTATTTGATATATTACGATGCATAAAATAGGCAAATTAACAAGAAAATGATAGAATTGTGATGTGGAAAATTCATATTATAAAAAAACGGAAAAATGATGTGTTGATATCTACTGTAGTACTGAAAACGGAAAAGTATAAAATCGGACGTTGATAACATTTTGCAAAGTCGCTGATGTGGATAACCGATAAGATGCTAATAAAAAAAGCGGAGCGCATATTTTGCGCTCCTCGTAAATTTTATGTAATTAAATTACTTGATTCTCTTGCTCTTAATCTGAGTGAATGTACCACCGTACACAGACTCGTAAGAAGCGGGGTTAGCATGCACTGCAACCTTAACAGGCTCCACAACAGGCTCTGCCTCAACCTTCTTGAACTGATCCTCGAAGGAAGGAACGGGAGCAACTGCGGGCTGAGCAACAATGTTTTCAACACTGGGAGCGGGAGTAACCTTGCTGGGCTCGGGCTTTCTGCTATCTGCATTGTCAGCGATGAAGCCGGTAGCGATAACAGTAACACGCATCTCATCCTGAAGAGTAGGATCGAATGCAGCACCCCAAATGATGTTTGCATCGGGATGAGCCTCCTCGTAAATCATGTTGGAAGCAGCATCGATCTCGTCAAGCTGAATGTCCTCGGAAGCAGTGATGCTTACAAGCACGCCGGTAGCACCGGTGATATTGGTCTCAAGAAGGGGAGAGGAAATTGCCTGCATTGCAGCAACCTGAGCCTTGTCAGTACCCTTAGCAGCACCAACACCCATGTGAGCATAGCCAGCATTCTTCATGATAGAGGTAACGTCAGCGAAGTCAAGGTTGATGAAACCGGGAACGTTGATAAGCTCGGAAACGGACTGAACACCACGACGAAGAACGTCGTCTGCAATCTCGAATGCGTTAGCAAGAGTGATGTGAGTATCCTCAACCTGCTTAAGTCTCTCGTTGGGGATTACGATAAGGGAGTCAACGTACTTGGAGAGCTCTGCGATACCAAGCTCAGCCTGAGCATATCTTCTCTTACCCTCGAAGGAGAAGGGCTTAGTTACGATACCAACGGTAAGGATACCCATTTCCTTAGAAGTCTTTGCAATAACGGGAGCTGCGCCTGTACCGGTACCGCCACCCATACCTGCGGTGATGAATACCATGTCTGCGCCCTGGAGAGCATCTCTAAGAGCCTCGATAGACTCCTCTGCGCTGCGCTTACCAACCTCGGGAATAGCGCCTGCACCCTTACCGTGAGTGATCTTCTCACCGATAACGAGCTTCTTAGCTGCACAAGAGGTGTCAAGAGCCATGCTGTCGGTGTTTACAGCGATGAACTCAACGCCACGAATGTTTGTGGAGATCATACGGTTAACTGCGTTGTTTCCGCCGCCGCCTACGCCGATGACCTTAATATTTACGCCACTGTCATATACCTGTTCGAAATCAAATTCCATTTTTTAAACCTCCGTTATTTTTTTCGTATTTGTTTCAACATATAGTATTTTTAAAATAAATAATTACATTCTATAGTATAGCATAATACTTTTTTATTTTCAAGAGATTTAAAATATTTTGCTTGCAATTAACACAAAAATTAAAATATAAAATATAAAGCAGGGCAGAATTTTAATTATGAACAAACTTTTAACGCTAAATTGTCGAAAAATGAACAAGATTGTTAAAAACGGGTATTTTGCCCCTCTTTTTTGAGCAAAAACAGCTCCGAAACTATCCTTTTGGCCGAATTTGGCGTTGATAGAGCCTTTAAAGATTTTGCCCTAGTTTTTCTGCCATATTTTTCGCTTTTTAGCCGATTTATGGCATCAATCAAGGAATTTGACGTCAGATTTTTCTCCTCCAGGACGATGGCTGCATTAGCCTTCTCCAGGTATCTTGCGTTGGCTAACTGGTGGTTTCCCGTAACGTTTGGCGACGGTATTAAAATGGAGGCGACACCCACCTCGCATACCTCGGAAATTGTCATAGATCCTGCTCTGCATATTGCAATATCTGCGGCATTCAAATAGAGTGGCATCTCGTCAATATACGGCAATATACGACATTTACCAAGAGCCTTATCTTTCGCCTCTACCCCGGAATAATATCTTTTTCCAACTGCGTGTACATGGCGTATATTTGTATCCCTTGAGCAGTAATTTTTCATTACGTCAATGATAATCCGGTTCATTTTTTCTGACCCGATGCTTCCTCCAAAGGATACTATCAAAAGCTCGTTTTCATTTATTCCAAGCCTTTTTCTTGCTTCACTTTTTTGGATGCGTTTAAACTCTTTTCTTAAAGGATTTCCTACCGCCATTGTTTTTGCCTTTTTACTTAAATGATTTTTTGTTTCTTCTCGGTTAAGAAATACCTTATCTACCACACCCGAGAGCAGCTTGGTGGTTAGTCCCGGGATAACGTTTGATTCGTGTATTGCCGTTGGTATCCCCATTCTTTTTCCTGCCACTAGAACAGGCCAGCAGACGTAGCCTCCCGTGCCTAATATAACGTCGGGCTTAAAATCGCTGATTATTCTTTTTGCCTCTGCCACCGATTTAAATGCGTTTTTAATTACGGTAAGATTTTTAAGAGTAATCTTTCTCTTTAAGCCCTGAATGTTTACGGTTCTTAAATTAAATCCCGCTTTTTCTATCAGTTGATTTTCTTTACCGCTCTCACGTCCCACAAAAAGTATCTGTGCATCCTTATGGTCTTCGAGCAGCTCCTCCGCTACGGCTATGGCAGGATTGATATGGCCCGCAGTTCCTCCGCCACATAACAATAATCTCATGGTCTCTCCGTTCTATTTTAGAATTTTCGAATTTTTTGATACCGACAGTATTATTCCCATTTCAAAGAATAGCATTATAAGCGATGATCCTCCGTAGCTGAAAAAGGGGAGTGATATTCCTGTGTTGGGAATTGTGTTTGTTACCACAGCAATATTTAGCAAAACCTGGACCGCCATTTTTATACATATTCCGAGAACCAGTAGCTTTGAGAATCTATCCTGTGCACGCATACCGATCCTACAGCCCCGAACTATCAGAAGGGCAAAGAGCAATAAGGCAAGGATTGCACCCATAAGACCCAGCTCCTCGCATAGAATTGCAAAAATCATATCGTTTGCAGGCTCTGACACATAGCAATGCTTTAGAATACTTTCGCCGTATCCCACACCGAATAGTCCGCCTGAGCCTATTGCCATAAGTCCTTGAAGAGTCTGCCAACCGCCTGTCAGCTTGTAGCTTTCGGGATCCTGCCATACGGTTATTCTGTCCTTTGTGTAATCGGTGAATAATGCGAGGCAGGTAACCCCGATAATTCCAAGCGTGCAAAAGAAGGTTATGTATCTTGTGTCTACTCCCGATACAACAATGAGAAGCAGGCCGATGAGTCCCATAATGATGATGCAGGAGAGATGCTTCTGCATCATTACCAGGAGTATTGGCAGAGCCATTATCAGGCAAGGGAAAAGAGTGCCGTAGATGAATATATTTCTTTTCGACCGTCGGTCTAAGGACTGTTTTTCGAATCGTGAAAAATAATCCGCAAGCATCATTATCATCGTCAGCTTTGCGATCTCCGAGGGCTGAATGGTCAGCGGACCGATAGAAATCCAACGCTGTGCACCGTTGCCCACGAATCCGACCACAAGAACTAAAACGAGCAGAAAGAGTGTAAATCCGTAAAAGTATGGTGTATATTTTTGATACACGTCCAGGTTGATTCGCGAGGCAACGTACATCACAAGGAAGCCTATTATCAGCCACAGCGCCTGCTTTTTGATAAAGTAGAGCTGATCGTTATAGCGAGCCTGGGCATAAGCCGTCCCTGCGCTGAATACCATAAGAGTGCCGTAGAGGGTGACTAGTATCACTGACAGCAAAAAGAGTGAATCGGTTCTCGCCCTTTTATCCGTCTTGAATATATTTTTTGTTTGAAATATGCCCGATGAAATCATATCATCTCCAATATCAGTATTGCGGTTGCTGAAAGGAGAATTGTGACTCCCATAGCAATAGCACAAATATGTCCTTCGGAAATTCCGCATTTTTCAAGATGGTGGTGCAAGGGGGCCATTTTAAAAACACGTTTGCCTGTGGACTTGAAAATCACTACCTGCATAATTACCGAGACGCCTTCTATAACGTACACACCGCCTATCAGGATAATAGCAAGTGGGTTGCCGTAGGAAAAGGCAAGACACACAGAGAGCGAGCCGAGAAACAGAGAGCCTGTGTCTCCCATAAATATCTTGGCGGGGTGAGTGTTGAAAATCAAGAAGCCTGCCGCTCCACCCATAAGAATTGCGGATAGTATAGAAACGTCGGTGGCGCTTCCTCCGATGATTAAAAAAGCAGCACCGATAGCCAAGGCAACGCTTGACGCAAGTCCGTCTACACCGTCGGTAAGATTTGCACAGTTGATTATTCCGAGGAGCAGAAGAATTGCCATAGGGTAATAAAGTATTCCAAAATCAATATTCAAATGATTAACTGAGATCAGGGTACTATCACCCAGGAAATGCCGTCTCGCCATAAGAAAGATGACCGAAAGGGCAAATTGGAAGATTAGCTTCTGCAGAGGCGTGAGCCCTGCGTTTTCTTTCCGCTTGATTTTTGTAAGATCGTCAATTATACCGATGATCGAATTTCCAAGGCAGAAAAGAAGAGATATGATAAGTGAGTAGGCAGGCTTCATCTCCTTCGAGAGCATCAGTATAACGGACAAGACAGCAAGACAGACTGTGATTGAGATGAGAAAGGCAAGTCCTCCCATAGTCGGTGTTCCGGATTTAGACATGTGCCAGGAGGGACCACCCTCATATATGGGTTGACTCATACGTGTGGAGAGCAGGGGGATAATCCTTTTTTCAATGAGCAGGGTTGTCAGGAATACCAAAATAAAAGATAAGGCTGATAAAATAACACTATTCATTTTGCTCCTCCTTTAGTATCTCGATAATTCTCTCGAGTCTTACGGCTCGCGATGCCTTGAATAAAAGAACGTCTCCATCTTGGCAATAATTCTGTATTTCCTTTGCCGTAATATCGGGGCGGTCTAATAGCCCGTTTGTATGTATGTGCGCGGCAGGGCAGCCTACCTCTATTGCACCAAGGGCTGTATATTCTGCGTTGCTGCCAAAAAGGAATATGTCTGAAAACAGATTGGGTGGAATTGCTCTTCCAATTTTGTAGTGATACTCTTGGCTGAACTCACCAAGCTCCAGCACGTCACCTAAAACTAAGGATTTTCGTTTATCGGGGTGGCTGGTTTTTAACCCATTGATGCTTGCCATAATCGATTCAAGAGAGGCATTGTAGCTATCGTCTATAATAAGGTATTTGGCCGTGCAAATTGCTGTCTGCCTTATATTATCGGTGGAAATTTTAGAAATCCCCTGTGATACTAGCCTTGGTGGTAGCCCTGTATCTAAGGCTAAAGCGGTGGCAAAAAGCAGACATTCCAGGTGATGATCCTCGCTGAAAGCAAATCCTGCTTCTAGCAACTTTTCTTTGTTTTTATATATTGCCACACCACCCAAAATTCTTTCAAGATAAAAGCTTGCACTTGGATTTTTGAGTGAAAGACTGACCCTGTTTTCTGCATTTTTTAGAAGCTTTTCCTCTTCTAAAACGTAAAGTCTGCCACCCTTCATTCCGTCAAGTATTTCTAGCTTTGCCCTCGCGATATTTTCCTTGCTGCCAAGATTTCCGATATGCGAGCTTCCAATATTAGTTATAATTCCCAGGTCGGGACATAGACATTTTGACAGTCGGCTGATCTCTCGGGGATGGTTCATTCCCATTTCCATAATCAGTATTTCGGTGTCCATCGGTGCTGATAAAACAGACAGGGGAAGTCCTATTTCGTTGTTCAAATTTCCACTATTTGCGTGCACCTTGTAGCCCTCAGAAAGAATGACCTTTAGAAATTCCTTCGTGGTTGTTTTTCCCACGCTTCCTGTGATTCCTATCCTATATGATATATAAGGAAGAAAATTGTTGTAATATGTTGCTAAATCAAGCAGGGGACGGTCGCTTTTTGTCACCCTTATATCGGTATTTTTGTTGTTTAATGAAAGGGTAAAAGCCCCCTTTTTTATTGCCTCGTCAACAAAGTCCTCACCGTCGAATTTTACTCCTTTTATGGGGATAAAAAGGTCTCCTTTTTCAAGCTCTCTTGTGTCGGTGGATATATATTCGATTTTTGGGTTTACATTACCTTGCCATATTCCGTTTACGGCCCTTGTAATATCCTTAAGAGAAAGAGGAGCTTCCAGCTTTATACGCATTATCTTATGGCCCTTCTTTCATCAAGCGCCTCGAGTATGATTTTTCTCTCATCAAAATCTGTGTAGCCGTTTTGGTCTATATTATATTTTTCAGGACCTTTTCCGATTATAGCAACGATTTCATTATCCTCCGCACAGAGCAGGACAGCCCTTATCGCGTCTTTTCGATTTTCTATCACCTCATATTTTCCCTTGGTAAATCCCTTGATTATATCGGAAATAATGCTCTTTATATCCTCGCTTCTCGAGTTATCCGAGGTGATTACCACTCGGTTTGCGTATTTTTCAGCAATGGCTGCCATTCTCGGACGCTTGCTTTTATCCCTATCTCCGCCGCAACCAAAGAGCACGGTGAGCGGTTTGCTACCCTTTAAGATTGCCAGCTCCTTCATTATGCTTTCAAAGGCATAATCCGTATGTGCATAATCTATTATTACCGAAAGTCTATCCTTTATTATTTCGAATCTGCCGGGTAGACAGGGTATTTTTGCCAGCGCCTCCTTTACCTCGCAGGGCTTGCATCCCATATCAATGCATACTGCAGAGGCAAGCATAGAATTGTATGCGTTGTAAACTCCCGCAATATTCAAGCTTGTTTTAAAGCTGAAGGATTTACTGTGATACAGATAGCTTGTGCCTTCAAGACCTTGGTTTTCTATATTGCTCGCCCAAACGTCACCTCTCCATATTATTCCTGCGGAAATTCGACGGGTGGGGCAGAGGGAGTATGCTCTTCGTGCGTTGGCATCATCAATATTGAATACTCCACATTTGCACTTACTAAAAAGCTTCAGCTTTGCATTAAAGTATTCCTCTGTGCTTTTATGAAAATCCAGATGCTCATTTGAAAAGTTGGTAAAAACACCGTAATCAAACGTAAGAGGGGCAAGCTTATCGAGGGCGAGTGCGTGGCTTGATACCTCCATAACAATTGTGTCACATCCCTCCTTCTGCATGCGATGTATAGAGCTGTACAAAAGCTTTGGGTCGGGGGTGGTCATTGAGTAATGCGCGTCGTTTATTACGTCGCCGTTTATTTCAATGATGCCCGTGCCGATATATCCTACCTTGTGTCCACAACCGCGTAATATTTCCTTTATAAATATAGCCGTGCTGGATTTACCGTTTGTGCCTGTTATGCCGATTATTTTAATGCCCTCGGTTGAAACACCCTCAAATCTGAAGCAGGCACGTGCAAGTGCCTCTCGCGGATTTTTCACGCGAATCGTGGGGATATCTTCGGGCAAAACGCATTTCTCGTCACAAATCACAGCCACAGGCGGATTTGAATGGCATAAATTTCCTTTTACCTTTTCCGAGTTTGGAATGATAAGTAGACTTGATTCCCCTATATCATTTGGGCTTGTTGATATGTTCGAAAATTCAAGATCCTCTTCTATAGTCGACAGTATATACTCTTCTTTGAATATAATATCAGATATTTTCATATTGTACTCCTTAATCCGAAAAATCATGGCTAATAATTCTTAAAACAATAACACTTCCGCGCTTAACCATTAAGTCCGGCGGTAAAGATTGCTCCGTTATTATAAAATTCCCGCCCGAAAGACCGCTGCCGCCTATTATTTTTATGTTCAGGCCTGCATTTGTGGCCTTGGCTATTGCCTCGGCTGCAGACAGTCCCACAAGACTTGGGACAACTGTATTCTCCTGCTCTCTGTCGACAGTGTAGAGAATTATTCTTGAAAGAGGGAGTGTAATCACGTCACCTGCAGAGGGAGTTTGCGAAATAACCGTATCACCGTTGCCGACTACCTCGTAAGCTATTTTTGCCTTTTTCAGCTCGTCTATGGCACTGTTAACGTTCATACCCACATAGCTTTCTACTGTGAAGCTCACATCCTCGGCCTTTGATTTGTACTCAAGATAGGGTAGCACCTTTTCCATCAGCTCTGATATATACGGTGCGGCAACCACACTACCGTATTTTACAGTATCGGTAGGCTCGTCAACTACGATTATCATAGATATTCCTTGATCTCCGTTAAGTGCATAAGCAACCGTCGAGCCTATTCTGAGATAGGAATTTCCGTTTTCATCAAGCACGTCAAACTTCTGAGAGGTGCCTGTTTTAGCGGCAATGTCATATCCCACAACACCTGCGTTTTTTGCACCGCCGTCACCGCTTACACCCTCTATCAATATATTGGATACTGTATTAGCAACCTCCTCGGAGATAACTCTGCGCTTAATCTCGGTCTCGTGCTGAGACACCACCTTCCCGTTTTCATCAACAATCTTGTCTACCAGGTATGGAGTAACAAGCAGACCACCGTTTGCAACTGCCGAGATGGCTGTCAGGTGGTTGATAATAGATACCTTAAACCGTTGGCCGAATGATGCCGTTGCAAGCTCTGTTGTTCCGATATTTTCTTCCTTGTGGAATATTGTGGAAGCCTCGCTTGGAAGATCTATTCCGCTTTTTTCAAAATATCCGAATTTTTCTACGTAATCATAAAAGCCTGAAGAACCGATTCTGCTGGCAATAGTCATCATACAGGGGTTACAGGACATCTGTAATCCGTAGGCAAGCGAGAATCCCGAGCCATGGCCTGTGGTCTTGTGACATTTGATGCGCCATCCTCCAACCTGAAGATATCCGTTACAGGAGAAGCTGCTGCTCGGTGTGGCAACCCCCAAATCAAGGGCGGCAGAAACTGTTACAATTTTGAAGGTAGAGCCGGGCTCGTAGGTTTCGCTTATAGCCTTGTTTGACCACATTATTTGCATCAGCTCGTTTTTATACGCTTTGTATTCATCTGTGCCAACTATAAGCCCCGACTCATTTAGCTTCTGCTGTGACTGTGGGTCGAGTGTGAAGGGGGCGTTGGGATCAAATGGGGAGGTGGTTGCCATACCCAGTATTGCGCCTGTGGCTGTGTCCATAACTATTCCTGTCACTCGGTTTTCTGCTCCGTGATTAACGCGTGCCTTTTCTATTACCGCCTCAAGCTCGGATTGGATATAAGAATCCAATGTTGTAACTATGCTATATCCGTCCTCGGCAGGGAAATAGTCTGAATATTCTGTATCCAGGGCAACTCCGTTGGCATCCTTTGCGTATACGTAATAACCGTCTACACCCGATAAAATATCATCGTAATAGTATTCAAGTCCGTAAAGTCCTTGGTTGTCACTACCGGTAAAGCCGAGCACGTGTGCTGCAAGAGTCCCTGAGGGGTAGCTTCTGGTTGTGCTTGCCTCGGTGAAAACAAGTCTTTCGAGGGAGTTGGCTTTTATAAAGTCTAAAACTGCATTATATTTTTCCTCACTCACCGACTTTTTGATTGTAACGTCGAGCACCGAGGAGCCCTTTATCTTTTGATAAAGATTTTTTGCATCTAGCCCAAGAATGGGGGAAAGCCCATCGGAAATAATTTTTGCGTAGTCTATTCCCGTGCTCCCTGTGGCATTTTTAATATCTCGTGTTGAAACAAAAACGCGCCATACGGTATCGCTTGTCGCAAGGAGGTTTAGATTTGAATCGTATATATTTCCGCGCCTTCCCTTCAACACCGACGAGGTCGTTACCTGATCGTAGGTTTTGTCTTTGTAGTAATCGTATTTTAAGTAATCAAGCCGAAATATATTTACCAGGAGATATCCTGCAAATAGGGAAAAGCATAAAAGTATAGCTATTACTCTTCTTTCCGTAATCTTTTTTGTGCCTGCTTCCAATTTAAAATTCTCCATAAAATAAAAAATATAGCGACAGACAAATATGTCCATCGCTATATCTTATTTTATTCTCGCTTTGATTATGAGAGAAAAGTTGAATTATTCAGCAAGTATATCTGCGTAGCTGATGCTTACACCTTCGTCGAGCTCGATGATCTCGTTAGCAGCAGGAGCGGGAGTAGCAATAGTTCTTGCACCGATAAGAGCAAAGGAAAGAACAAATGCACATGCAACGCTTGCGGTAAGGAATGCGGATGCGGATGCGCGGAAGGGGAAAGCCTTAATGGTCTTGTCCTTTACGGGAGCCTGCTTAATGGTGAGCTTGTCGTCTACAAAGGAAACGATAGAGGTCACAGCGGTCTCGCTCTTGGTTACTGCGGTCTTAACTGCAACAGGGAGGTTTGTGCTTTCGGTCTTCTTAGCATTTGCCTTCATGAGCATGTATTCACCGAGAGTGTATTCGTTATTTTCAGAGAGAATAGTAAATCTCTGCTTCATATTATCATAGAGCTTATCGTAGTTGTTAGTAGTCTGTGTCATTTTTTCGTCTCCTCTTATATCTTTTCCGCTACACGAAGCTTTGCGCTTCTGGAGCGAGGGTTGTTTTCTAATTCTTCTTCCGAAGGAAGTATGGGTTTCTTTGAAATTTCTTTGATAACGGGCTTCCTGCCGCATACGCAGATAGGGAAGTCCTTGGGACAGGTACAACCGCCAAGAAGCGATTTGAAGGATTGCTTAACAAGTCTGTCTTCCAGAGAGTGGAAGGAGATTACTGCAATTCTACCTGTGGGAGCAAGGCTCTTTGCTGCAGAGTCGATCAAGGGCTTAATTGCGTCAAGCTCACCGTTGACTTCAATTCTGATAGCCTGGAAGGTGCGCTTTGCAGGGTGGGGGCCCTCAGCTCTCGCTGCGCTGGGAATAGCACTCTTGATGATTTCTGTTAGCTCGTGAGTTGTGGTTATTGGTTTTTCTGCTCGTCTTTTACAAATGGCGGAGGCAATTTTGGGGGCAAAGCGCTCCTCACCATAATCATAGATGATTTTTTTGAGCTCAGCCTCGGGATACTCGTTGACTATCTCGTATGCGGACAGGGGAGAGTCTGTGTCCATTCTCATATCCAGCTTCGCATCGTGCATGTAGCTGAAGCCACGCTCGGGAGTATCAAACTGATAGCTGCTACATCCAAGGTCGGCAAGCACACCGCCGAGATTGTCTATTTTGTATTCCTTAATAATATTATCAAGGCTTGAGAAGTTTTCATTAACAAAGGTTATCTTATCGAGGTAATCCTTAAGTCGTTCCTTTGCGGCTGCAATAGCATCCTTGTCTCTGTCAAAGCAAATAAGTCTTGAATTGGGACCAAGTCGCTTTGCTATTTCAAGAGAGTGGCCGCCACCGCCTGTGGTACAGTCTACGTATGTGTAGCCATCTCTGATGTTAAGAGCCTCAATGCACTCGAAAAGGAGAACCGATACGTGGGAAAAGTTACTCATACTATCAACATCGTCCTTTCCGTATTGATATTAGAGACCGTACTGAAGAAGCAGGTTGCGGATGCTATCAAGATCACGGCTAGCCTCACGCTCGGACCAGAGCTCCTCGGACCAGATATTGATCACACGGCCGGCACCAACGAAGACAACGTTCTTGTTGATTTTAGAATGACTTTTAAGGGTATCGTCGAGCAGGATTCTACCGCTGTTGTCAGAAGAGCACTTCTGAGCTGCAGACATGAAGTATTCCTTAGCGGCCGCACCGGTTGTATTGGGAAGTCGGTCAAGGCTTTCAAGGAAGAGTGCCCACTCGCTTTCTGTGTATATAGTAAGGCAGGCCTCAAGGCTTCTGGTAACGTAGAAAACGTTGCCGAGATCTTCGCGGTACTTTGCGGGAATAAACACTCTGTTTTTTGCATCAAGTGAGTATGTGCTGGAACCTAAGAATGCCATGATGCTGCCTCCTTTTCATTTAGTAGTGGATTTTGGGAATTTTAGGGAAGTGTTATACACAAAGTTGCACTTTGTTATCACATTCTCCCACTTTTCCCCACGCGTATATTATAATACATCTTTTCAAAAAAATCAACCCCTTTTTATAAAAAAATTCACAGAAAATGCAAAATTTTTCATTTTTTTCGAGTTTTTTCAAAAAAGTGGGGAAAAATTCAAAAAGCTCTTCCATTTCGAAGCATTATGTGATAAAATGGTATTGTGAAAGAAGGCGAAAATGCCTTGGAGAGGAGTGATTTGCTTGAAAAACAATAAGCCTTTTGTGTCTGCTGTTGTACTTGCTGGCGGAAGTGGACTTAGAATGAATTTGGGAATAACGAAGCAGAGAATCACTCTACTTGGTGAAAGTATTCTTCACCGTACGGTTAGAGCCTTTGACGAATGCGATGAAATTGATGCTATTGTAGTGGCCTGCAGGTCAGATGAGCTTGAGTGGGTAAAGGATCAGCTAAAGGATATTTCAAAGCCTTTAAAGATTGTTATTGGGGGCAAAACCAGGGCAGAGTCCTCGTACAATGCCTTTGTCGCTCTGCCCGAGGAGAGCGATTTTGTTGCTATCCACGACGGTGCAAGATGCCTTATAACACCCGAGAATATTAAGAAGGTTGCTAGAGCTGCATACCTTTACGGTGCGGCCTCTGCAGGTACAACCGTAACCGACACTGTAAAATCTATGAGTGACGGATTCGTTGACTCCACAATTCCGCGAGACAGACTTTTCCTTGCTCACACTCCTCAGATATTCTCCACCGAGCTTTATTCAAGAGCAATTAAATCGATAAGCCTTGATGAGACTTATACCGATGATAATATGCTGATCGAGAGAATCGGTGTAAAGGTTTGCTCTGTGGATACAGGAAAGCATAATATTAAAATTACCACCGCAGAGGATCTCTCTTATGCGGAATTTATATTGGAGGGAAGAAGCGCTATGAACGAGATCAGAGTTGGCCATGGATATGACGTACATAGACTTGTTGAGGGTCGCAAGCTGATTCTTGGCGGCGTAGAGATTCCCTTTGAAAAGGGGTTGCTTGGACACTCGGATGCCGACGTGCTTACCCACGCAATTATGGATGCTTTGCTCGGGACATGTGCTCTCGGTGACATTGGCAGACATTTTCCCGATAGTGCAGGAGAGTTTAAGGACATCTCCAGCCTTGAGCTTCTTAAAAGGGTTAAATGCCTGATTTGTGACAGGGGATATTCTATCGTTTACATTGATGCTACCTTGGTTATGCAAAGACCCAAGGTGTCCCCTTATATCGATCAGATGATATCTAATATTTCGGAAATTCTGGACATAGAACAGGGCAGAATTAATATTAAGGCAACCACCGAGGAAAAGCTTGGATTCACAGGCAGCGGTGACGGTGCATCTGCACACGCGATTGCAACAGTAAAAAAGGGGTGAATAATCACCCCAATCAAAAGGTAAAAAGCGATGCGGTTTGGCTTAAACGTCTTTGGCTTTATCGTCGTCGCATAGCTCTTTTACCGTTGCTTGCCACAGATGCGGCTCTGTATTATTCTATGGAATTATCAAACTTGTGTCACTACATTTTTTCGTGTTAGAAAGGATAAAATATGGTTAAAATTTCTCCTTCCGTGCTTGCGGCCGACCTGTCAAACCTTGCCGCAGAGGTAAAGGATATTGAGCTTGCAGGGGCGGATATGGTACATCTTGACGTTATGGACGGTATGTTTGTAACCAATATCAGCTTTGGACTCCCTGTTATCAAGTCCCTGAGAGCCAAGAGCAATATGATTTTTGACGTTCATCTTATGATAGAGTCTCCCGAAAGATATGCATCCCGTTTTATTGATGCAGGAGCGGATATTCTGACCTTCCACCTTGAGGCCTGCAAGAATCCCTCGGAGCTGCTGGCTGCCATTAGTGATGAGGGTGTTATGGCCGCGATTTCTATTAAGCCCGATACTCCCTGCGAGGACGTTTATCCCTATCTTGACCAGTGCGATATGGTCCTTGTTATGACGGTAGAGCCGGGATACGGTGGACAGGCACTGATACCGGAAACCTTGGAAAAGGTTAGAAAAATCAAGGCAGAAATACTCGACAGGGGACTTTCAACACTTGTTCAGGTTGACGGCGGAATTAATGCTGACAACGCAGGTGAGGCTGTTTCGGCCGGCGCTGATATACTTGTTGCGGGTAGCTCTGTGTTCGGCAAAACCGATCGCAAGGCAGCAATTGATGAATTAAAAAACAGTTAATATATAAAGGATGGTAAAACTAAAATGAGCTTTATTAACGACAATTTTATGCTTAAAAATGAGCCTGCCAAAAAGCTTTATGCTATGGTTAAGGATCTTCCTATTATCGACTATCACTGTCATCTTTCTCCCAAGCAGATAGCAGAGAACTATCAATTCAGAAATGCTTTTGATATTTTCCTTGGCGGTGACCACTACAAGTGGCGTCAGATCAGAACCGCAGGCTTCCCTGAGGAGCTTATTACAGGTGAGGCTGACGAGTACGAGAAGTTCAAGGCCTTTGCAAAGACCCTCCCCGGACTTATCGGCAACCCTCTTTATCACTGGACACACCTTGAGCTTAAGAGATATTTCGACATCGACGAGACTCTTAACGAGGAGTCCTGCGAGAGAATCTGGAACAAGGTAAATGAGTGCCTTGCAAAGCCCGAGTTCAGAGCACAGGAGCTTATCAAGCGCTCTAACGTTGAGATTATCTGTACCACAGATGACCCTGTGGATACTCTTGAGTACCACCTGGCTCTTAAGAGCTTTTCTACCAAGGTTCTTCCTACCTTCCGTCCTGACAAGGCTCTTGATATCGGCAAGGACACCTTTGTTGAATATATCAACTCTACCGGTGTAAAGTCTTATGATGAGCTTGTTGCTTGGATTAAGTCCCGTATTGCATACTTCAATGAGTGTGGCTGTAAGCTTTCCGACCATGCAATGGAGTACATTCCCTTTGCTACTGGCGACGCAAAGGCTGCCTTTGACAAGAAGATGGCGGGCGGGGAACTGACCAAGGTTGAGATCGATTCCTTCAAGACAGCAATGCTTAAGGCTTGCGCAGAGGAGTATACCAAGTACGATTGGGCAATGCAGCTCCATATCGGTGCGCTTCGTAATAACAATAAGAAGATGTTTGCAAAGCTTGGTCCCGATACAGGCTATGATTCTATCAACGATCTTTGCATCGCAGAGGATCTTGGCGCATGTCTTAGCCACCTTGAGTGTGCAGATTGCCTTCCCAAGACTATTCTTTATACCCTGAACCCCAAGGATAATTACGTTCTCGGCACTATGCTCGGATGCTTCCAGGGTGCAGGTGTAGCAGGCAAGATTCAGTTCGGCTCTGGCTGGTGGTTCAACGATCAGCGTGACGGTATGGAGGCACAGATGCAGGCTCTTGCAGCGCTCGGTACACTTTCTGCTTTCGTTGGAATGCTTACCGACAGCCGTTCCTTCGTATCCTACACTCGTCACGAGTACTTCAGAAGAATTATGTGTAACCTTATCGGTAAGTGGGTAGTCGACGGTGAATATCCCGAGGATTACAAGGCCCTTGAGAAGATCGTTACAGGTATTGCATACTATAACGCAAAGAATTATTTTAAGTTCTGATATAATTTATCCCCGAGATGAAAAAATCTCGGGGATTTTTTGAAAAAGCTATTGACAAATAGGAAAAACTGTGATATAATAACAAATGTTCGCGGGAGTGGCGGAATCGGCAGACGCGCACGTTTGAGGGGCGTGTATCTTTGATGTACGGGTTCAAGTCCCGTTTCCCGCACCAACAAGAAGGCAGACCAAAAGGTTTGCCTTTTTTGTCGAGCGGAAACGGGACAGTCCTCAAGGCAGGCTTTCGGACTTCACGCTAAAAACTCTTCTCAAGAGTTTTCTTAACGCGTCATATTTCCCGCACCAGGTAAAGACCAGATTTAATTCTGGTCTTTATTTTCGTTATACAACAAGAAGCAGACCAAATGGTCTGCCTTTTTTATTTAAGTCTATCTTTATTTTTATTCAATATTGTTTTTTTGTAAATAATATGATATAATGATAGATAATACATTTAAAGTTTCATCCTTTGTGGTGAAGAAAAGGAGAAGATTATGGAAAACATTAGAATTCAGGACGATCTTTATATGTTTGTCAACCAAGAGACGTTAGAGAATCTTGTTATTCCCGATGATAAGCCTACCGCAGGCGGCTTTATGATGCTTGCAGACGGTGTTGAGAAGATAATGATGAATGAGTTTGAGACTATGACCGAGAGCAAGTCTTATCCCAACGATCATCTTAAGAGAGCCTGCCAGCTTTATGCAAACATCAAGGACACCGAGAGAAGAGAGAAGGACGGTATCGCGCCTGCACTTAAGACTCTTGCAATTCTTGATAGCATTAATACTCTCGAGGATTTCTCTAACAATTTCAAGGCTCTTTTGCTTAAGCGTATCCCCACACCTATCAGCATTTTCGTTGAAACTGATATGAAAAACACAAAGCAGCGCCTTACATACATTCAGGGGGCGGGTGTAATTCTCCCCGATGCAACCTACTATAGACCCGAGATGGCTGCACAGAAGGAGCAGATTCTTTCTATCTGGACAAATACCACAAAGATGATTATGGCAAAGACCGATCTTTCTCCCGAGGATCAGGAGAAGTACGTGGCAGATACTCTCGCATTTGACGAGATTCTTGCAGGTCTTGTTAAGACCAACGAGGAGTGGTCCAGATACGTTGAAATGTACAATCCTATGAGCACAGACGAGGTTGCAGGAATGCTCTCGACCGTTGATTTTGCTCATATTCTTACCGACCTCTTCGGTTTTGTTCCTGCGACAGTAGTCGTTGCCGAGCCCAGATATTTTGGCGAATTTAGCAAGGTGCTTAACCAGGATACTCTCGAGCTTTACAAGCACTGGGCATACGTTACCGGCCTTCTTAAGTCCTGCTCCTATCTTTCCGAGGAGCTTCGTGATATGGGCGGTATGTACAGCCGTGCTATTATGGGCATTGCAAAGATGCAGTCTATAGATAAGTTTGCTTACAACCTTGCGTCCGGTATGTACTCCGAGCCCGTAGGTATTTACTACGGTGAAAAGTATTTCGGCGAAGAGGCAAAGAAGGATATTACCGAGATTGTATATCAGATCATTGATACATACAAGGAGCGTATCAAGACCAACGAGATTCTTGGTGAGGAAACAAGAGAAAAGGCTATTCTCAAGCTTTCCAAGATGGGTGTAAAAATGGGTTATCCCGATAAGGTTAGAGCTATCTACGATCAGCTTGTCTTTAATCCTGATGATCATCTTTTGAATATCGTGCTTGCACTTGGCGAGATTCAGACCCTCGATTCCTTCAGCAAGCTTGACAAGCCCACCGAGCCTGAAAACTGGGCAATGCCCGGTCATATGGTTAATGCCTGCTATGATCCCTTTGTAAACGATATTACATTCCCCGCGGCAATTCTTCAGGCTCCCTTCTATTCCTTGAAGCAGAGCAGAAGCGAGAACCTTGGCGGTATCGGCTCTGTAATCGGTCACGAGATCTCTCACGCATTCGACAGCAACGGTGCAAAGTGTGACGAGAACGGCAACATCAACAACTGGTGGACAGATGATGACTTCCAGAGATTTGATGCAAAGGTTACCGAGATGATAGAGCAGTTTGACGGCATTGAGCTTCCTTGGGGTAAGGTAAACGGCGCCTTTATCGTAAGTGAAAATATGGCTGACAATGGCGGCGTAGCGGTTACACTTGACATTATGTCCAGAACAGAGGGTGCCTCCTACGAGGAGTATTTCTACAACTGGGCAAAGATCTGGTGTCAGAAGGCAAAGCCCGAGTATGCGGCTCTCCTTCTTTCCGTTGACGTTCACGGTCCCTGTATTCTTCGTACCAATATGCCTCCCAGAAACTTTGAGGAGTGGTACACCACATTTGACGTTAAGGAAACCGATAAGATGTACATTGCTCCCGAGAAGAGAGTAGTTATTTGGTAAAGTCTAAAAAAGGAGAAATCCCAATGACAAGCAAGGAAAGATTTATTGAAATATATAATAAATACATCACTCGTGAGGGGGCAGATAAGCTTCTTGAGTATTTGCTTTCTCCCGCATCCGACTTCTTTGTTGCACCCGCAAGCTCCAGATTCCATAACTCCTATGAGGGTGGACTCTGCGATCACTCCATCAACGTTTACGAGTGCCTCGACTCCTATCTTAAGTCGGATAGAGTAAAGTCTGGCTTTGGCTTTGAATACAGCGATGAGAGTATTGCGATAGTATCGCTTCTTCACGATTTGTGTAAGGTGAATATTTACAAAAAGGGCTTCCGTAACGTAAAGGACGAGAAGGGAACTTGGCAGAGAGTTGATACCTTCGAGTATGACGACAAGCTTCCTTACGGTCACGGAGAGAAGAGCGTTTATATTATCACAGGATATATGAAGCTTACTCGCGAGGAGGCATTCGCAATAAGATACCATATGGGTTATTCCTCTACCGAGGATGCAAGAAACGTAGCCCTGGCATTCGAGATGTTTCCTCTTGCCTTCGCACTTTCCACCGCAGACAGCGAGGCAACCTACTTTGTTGAATCAAAAAATAAGATGATATAAAAATGAAAAGACCTACTCATTTGAGTAGGTCTTTTTTGTATGAAAACGAATTCTGCTCTAAATTATCAGCCTTATTCTGCAACAAAGAGGAAGGGATAGATATCCTGTCCACCGTCTACGTAGTAGGCCTCAACCATAGGATATGTCTCGAGCATATACTCGGCGAGCTTGTCGCGCTCCTCGGTTGTAGCGTCCTTGCCGTAGAATACCGTAATCATAAACTTGTCCTGATCGGCAAGCATAATGTCGATAAGACCGTAGGTAGAAACCATCTTATCGGGACCGGAAATTACGATTTCCTTTGCAATAATACCGATAGTATCACCCTCAGTAACGTGTACACCGTTCATATCTGCATCTCTGATAGCAGGGGATACAGACGCAGAGGTGATTCTGGAAATTGCCTCGCTTGCCTCATTCATAAGATCCTCGGGCTCGGAGAAATCAAAGCTCATAGAGGACATAGCAACGTAGCCTGCACCAATGCTCTTACTGGGAACGACGTAAATCTTTGCCTTCTCGTAGATTTCTGCTGCCTGGCCTGCTGCCATAATGATGTTACCGTTGTTGGGGAATACGAATATGTTCTCAGCATTGATCTTTTCAAAGGCGTCAATGAAATCGTTGGTAGAGGGGTTGTTAGTCTGACCGCCCTCAACGATAGCATCTGCACCAAGCTCACGGAAGAGGTTAGAAATACCGTCACCGCTGCTTACTGCAACAATACCGTACTTCTTTCTGGGAGCAGGCTCCTCAACCTTTTCTGCCTGGGTTTCGGTGTGCTGAAGTGACATATTTTCAATCTTAACACTGATGAAATCACCGTAGTTAAGCATATACTTAAGAATTCTGTCGGGTCTCAAGGTATGAACGTGGATCTTTACGATAGACTCGGTCTGGAAAGCAACAACAGAATCGCCGTTTGATGCAAGGAAGATTTTAAGTGCATCAAGGTCGAAGGGCTGCTTTGCAATCTTCTTATTCATAAGCTGAACGAGAAGCTCGGTGCAGTAGCCGTAATCCATATCGCTGTCAGGTCCAAAGCTGCTGCTCTCAACGTTAGCCATCTTGGGCTTGGGGAGGCTAGAGCTCTCGCCCTCCTCAATCTCCTCACCGTTAAGAACGCGGTTAAGACCGTCAATGATGTAAAGCAGACCTGCTCCACCCGAGTCAACCACACCTGCCTCGCTGAGGACAGGAAGAATCTCGGGAGTACGGGCAAGGGAAGCGTTCATCTCGTTAACCAGGTCGGCAAACAGGGACTGAACGGTACTCTTGGAGTTAACGCGTTTAACCGCGTACTCAACAGACTCTCTTGCAACGGTAAGAATAGTACCCTCAGTGGGGGTCATAACAGATGCATAAGCCTGCTCAACGCCTGTTTCAAGTGCGCGTGCAAGCTTCTTTGCGTCGGCAACCTCTACGTTTTCAAGGCCCTTTGCCATTCCTGCGAAGAACTGGGAAAGAATTACGCCTGAGTTACCTCTTGCACCAAGAAGCATACCTCTGGAGGCAACCTTAAGTACCTCTGCAAGGTCGTCGGTGTCAATGTTATCAAGAGAAGCAACACCACTCTCGATAGTCATAGTCATATTATCACCTGTGTCGCCATCGGGAACAGGGAAGATGTTAAGTCTGTTAACCTCTTCTGCGTTTGCGTGGAGCTCGGATGCACCACCACGAAGCATTTTAGCGAAAAGATATCCACCAAGATGCTTGATGTCGAACTTCTCGGCAGGCTTCTTTGCGGGCTTTTTAGCCTCGCTCTTTGGTTTCTCGGCTTTCTGCTTGGTTGCCTTAGCCTTTTCAGCCTTCTCCTTGTTAGCCTTAGCTTTCTCGGCCTTCTGGGCCTTGGCCTTCTCAGCCTTTTCCTTGTTAGCCTTAGCCTTTTCGGCCTTCTGGGCCTTGGCCTTCTCGGCCTTTTCTTTGTCGGCCTTAGCCTTGTCAGCCTTCTCGGCCTTAGCCTTCTCGGCCTTTTCCTTGTTGGCTTTAGCCTTCTCGGCCATCTCCGCTTTGGTCTTTTCGGCTGCCTCCTTGATAGCCTTTACGGCATCATTTTTGGGAGGTGTTGCCTTCTTTTTGGCGGGAGCCTTTTTTGTGCTTGTCTCAACTACCGAATCCTGCTCGGTAGTCTTGTTTTCATCAAAATTAGACATAATATCTCCAATCAGTCATGTGTGGTGGGGAACTTATCTCTCTTTTCCAACGAAGAAGAGGGCAATGGTACCCGGACCTGCGTGAGCGCCGATAACTGTGCCTACGTTAGTGATAAGCTTGGTTTCTGCGCCGAATTTTTCCTTTATAATTTTTCCAAGCTCCTCTGCCTCAGGAAGACAGTCAGCGTGGGAAATATATACCATCTTGTTATCTGCGTCATCGCAGAGCTCTCCGTACTTATTAGCCAATGCGAGAATAGAGGTTTTTCTACCGCGAATTTTTCCTACGTTAATAAGATGTCCTTCATTATCAACGTGAAGAATAGGCTTGATACCGAGTGCGTTACCAACGAAGGCAGCCGCAGCACTTACTCTACCGCCGCGCTTGAGATAAACAAGGTCGTCAACGGTAAACCAGTGGCAGATTTTATTCTTCAAATTTTCAGCATACTCGGCAGCCTCTTCAATAGAAGCACCTGCATTCTTCTTTGCAAGCACCAGGTCAAGAAGCAGAGCAATACCTGCCGATGCTGCAAGAGTGTCTACGGTGAGAATCTTTCTCTCGGGGTACTTTGCCTTTAATGCCTCTGCAGCAAGACGTGCAGAATTAAAGGTTGTGCTAAGACCGGAGGAGAAGCCGAGGTAGAGAATATCCTTGCCTTGCTTTAAAATCTCTTCAAAGCCCTTTGCAAAGTCCTCAGAATTGGCAGCTGCTGTTTTTGCAACACCGCCGTTTCTCATTCTGTTGTAGAAATCCTGTATAGGCATCTCGTTGTTCGAGTATTCCTTGTTGTCATCGTTAAAACGGAAGGAAAGGGAAGCATAGCCAACCTTTCTCTCCTTGAGCATCTCATGGGAAAGATCACACGAGGAGTCGGTGTATAATACGTAATCTTTCATTTTGCACCTCATAAATAAAACATTTTAATTAATTTTGTACCTATAAAGCAACGTTAAATCAAAAAGATAATCAGAAATGTAACATTTGTGCTTTTATGTATTACTAACCTATGATATTATACTACAAAACGCCCGATTTGTCAAGTTTTTGTTTAAGAACATATATTTAATATATTTTAAATAAATAAAAGAGCACTCGTTATGAGTGCTCTTTTATGCTTGGCGCAGAGGGAGGGATTCGAACCCTCGTGTGGTGTTATCCACAAACTGATTTCGAGTCAGCCCCGTTATGACCGCTTCGATACCTCTGCGTATGAAATTAATGAATACGCAGATACGGTATCGAACGGCTCTGCGAAGCAGAATCCGCGGCGCAACATTCACCGAAGGTGAAATACCTCTGCGTATGAAATTAGGAATACTTTTGATTCCGTGCTTTAAAAGTATATCATATAAAAGATAAAAAATCAATAGCTAAAGATAAAAAACAAAAAATAATTTATAAAAGAAATCTCCCGCCGGTTAAAGCGGGAGATAATTTATTGAAAATTAGAAGTTAAACTTCTTTCTACCTGTGTAAGAGGTGTGGAGAGCGTGGTGTGCTGCGTGGCAACCGTAACCGCCCTTGAAGTAGTTGTCGTAAACTTCCTTGATTACGGGGTTAAGGTGAGACTTTCTCATCTCCATCTTAGTATCCTGGTCGTAGAGAGCCTTTGCTCTTACGGACTTAAGATCAACAGTGTCACGAACGTGCTGGGGCTGGATAGGCTGACCGCCACCGTTTACACAACCGCCGGGACAACCCATGATCTCAACGAAGGTCCAATCCGCCTCGCCACTTGCAATCTTTTCCATAACAAGCTTAGCATTAGCAGCACCGGATGCAACGCAAACCTTAATATCCATACCTGCGATGTTGTAGGTAGCTTCCTTAAGTCCCTCAGTACCACGAACCTCGTGGAACTCGATATCTGCGTTATCCTTGCCGGTAAGAACGTCATTTGCGGTACGGAGAGCAGCCTCCATAACACCACCGGTAGCACCGAAGATAACAGCCGCACCGGTATCAAGGCCGAGAGGACAGTCAAACTCCTCGTCGGGAAGAGCGGTGAACTTAATGCCGGCTCTACCAATCATTCTTGCAAGCTCACGAGTGGTGAGTGCAACGTCAACGTCAACAGTACCCTCTGCAGCAGACATATCGTCACGCTGAACCTCAAACTTCTTTGCGGTACAGGGCATAATAGAAACTACGAAGATATCCTTGGGGTCATAGCCCATCTTATCAGCCCAGTAGGTCTTGATAAGCGCGCCGCCCATCTGCTGGGGAGACTTGCAGGAGGAAAGGTGACCGATGAACTCGGGGTAGTAGTACTCGCAGAACTTAACCCAACCGGGAGAGCAGGAGGTGATCATGGGGAGAGTGCCGCCGTTCTTAACTCTTTCAAGAAGCTCGGTAGCCTCTTCAACGATGGTAAAGTCTGCTGCGGTGTTGGTGTCAAATACCTTTTCAAAGCCGATTCTGCGCAGAGCCGCAACCATCTTGCCCTCTACGTTAGTGCCGATAGGCATACCGAAGCACTCACCGAGAGTTGCACGGATAGAAGGAGCGGTCTGCACTACAACGTGCTTGGTAGGATCGGAGAGAGCATCCCATACCTTGTCGGTATCGTCCTTCTCAACGAGAGCGCCGG
>JAZQWB010000039.1:0-8833 GCA_045632145.1 Eubacteriales bacterium
AGCGTAAAGGCATGGGGCTACAATGCAATTCTTTCTAATCCCACAAGCTATCATATCGAAGAAGGCATCCTTAACGAGCTTAGTGCTATTATTGACGATGCCCGTGAAACAGACGACCGTGAGGTACGTACTGCGCTTTATGAAGAAGCTATGGGCTACGTGCTTGACCTTGCAGTCGAGCTTCCCGTATACCAGAGACAGCAGCTTTATGCTTACAATGCAAAGATACTCGATCCCACGTCCTTCCCCCAGGATCTTAACCCCTACTCTACTCCCCTTGACAGACTTTGGGAGATCAAGTTCAACGAGGGTGTTGGCGGTTCTGACGGCTCAAAGGGCAACGGCGGTATTATTGCAGGCGGAATCGGTGCAGCGCTTGTTGTCGCTGCAGTTGTAGTGTTCTTCACTCTTCCCGAGAAGAAGCGTCTTGCTATCCTTGGTATCAAGCGTCCTTACCTTATTCCCGTAGATGATATCGACGAGGAAGATATGAAGGACTACAATCTACTGTACAAAAAGAATCGGAGGTAAATAGAGTATGTTAAAGTATATTGTAAAAAGACTTGCTCAGTCTATACTTATATTGCTTGGCGTTTCGCTCATCATTTACGTTCTGATCAGATGTATGCCGGTTGACTTCGTTACACAGAAGCTTTCTTCCATAACCACCACCGGCTCTGAGGTTTCTCAGGAGCAGATTGATAAAATGCTTGAGCTTTATGGTCTTGACACTAATATCTTTGAAGGATATGTTTCCTGGCTCGGCAAGCTTCTAAGACTTGATTTCGGTAACAGCTTTAAGTATCAGCTTCCCGTTATTGACGTTATCAAGGATCATATGGGCGTTTCCTTTGCCGTTGCCGCGATCGCAACCGTATTCGAGTTTATGATCGCAATTCCTCTCGGTGTTACAGCTGCAACACATCAGTATTCTATCCGTGACTATGTTGTTACCGTATTGGTAATGATCGGTATTTCACTTCCCTCATTCTTCTTTGGTCAGTTGCTTAAGAACGTCTTTGCAATTCAGCTTGAGTGGTTCCCTGCCTCGGGTCTTATCGACGCGTCGAAGGATCTCAGCGGCTTTGCTCTCTTGATGGATCAGCTTTGGCACTTGTTCATTCCTATACTTACCGTTGTAATACTTTCTATCGGCGGTCGAATGAGAATGACCCGTACAAATATGCTGGAGGTTCTTAACTCCGACTATATTCGTACCGCAAGAGCAAAGGGCCTAAAGGAAAAGGTTGTAATTTACAAGCACGCATTCAGAAACACTATGATCCCTCTCGTTACATCCTTGGCAGGTCTTCTGCCCGGTCTGTTCTCGGGTGCGATCATTACAGAGCAGGTATTCGGTCTTCCCGGTATCGGTAACGTAGCATTCGATGCGATGCTTGTTGCAGACATCCCCTTTATCATGGGATACAATATGTTCCTCGCGTTGCTCAGCGTTATCGGCGTTCTTCTCGCCGACCTTATGTACGCTGTAGTTGACCCGAGAGTTAAGCTTGGTTAAGGAGGTGCGGTATGGAAAACGAAAAGATTAACGTATCCAAAGAGCAGGTTGAAGAAACCGTTTCTGCTCCCGAAGAAACCGTAACTCACGAGCAGACCCTGAAGCTGATGTCACCTATGCAGATGGTCATCAGACGATTCTTCCGCTCCAAGCTTAGTATTATCGGTCTTATAATGGTTGTTTCGCTCTTCCTCTTCTGTTGGGTTGGTCCTCTGGTTTACAGAGTTTCTCCCACCGAGATAGACAAGAGCGGTAAAATCGAGTACACCGAAAAAGAGGTTACATATACCGACGAAAACGGTGTAACTCACACCTACATTCAGGTTATTGAAACCGAGCTTACCGACAATATGCTTTCTGCCCCCAGCGCAAAGCATCCTCTTGGCACTGACAAGACCGGTAAGGACGTTCTTGCAAGACTTATGAACGGCGGTAAAATTTCGCTTGGTATAAGCTTCCTTGCGGTATTTATCGTTACCTTCCTCGGTATTATCTTCGGTGGTATCGCAGGATACTTTGGCGGTGCTATCGACAACGTTATCATGAGAATATGCGATATTCTTATGTGTCTTCCCGGCTTCCCTATCCTGCTTATCGTTGGTACAATTATCGACGGTCTGCGTGAGGGCGGTATGGAAATCTTTGACTATCAGTATAAGATCTACTGGCTTATGGGCTTCCTCACCCTTATCTCCTGGTCGGGCACTGCACGTCTCGTGCGCGGTCAGATCCTCTCTCTCAGAGAGCAGGAATATATGGTTGCGGCAGAGGCTATGGGCTACTCCACCGCGAGAAAGATCTTTAAGCACCTCGTTCCCAACGTAATGCCTCAGCTGATCGTTTCTATGACCCTCAGCCTTGGTAGTATGATTCTTTACGAGGCTTCCCTCTCCTACCTTGGTCTTGGTGCTCCCGAGCAGTATGCTGCATGGGGTACTATGATCAACGCAGCGAAGGACCCTGATATTCTTGCAAACTACTTCAACGTTTGGGGCCCTCCCGGTATTTGTATCATTATCGCGGTGCTTGGCTTCAACTTTATCGGCGACGGTCTCCGTGACGCCCTTGACCCCAAGATGAGAAGATAAGGAGGTAATATTATGAGCATTTTTAAGAAGAAAGAAAATAAAAGCGCAGATAAGCATTACCTCTCTGGCAAGGAGATCAGAGAAATTGCCAAGGCTAACGCAAAGGTAATGAAGGAGCTTGAGAAAAAGAAGTACCGCAAGGCTGACGAATCCGAGTTTGTCACCTGTATGAACGATGATTCCAACATCCTTGAGATCGAGGATCTTCACACCTACTTCTTCACCGATCAGGGTGTTGTTAAGGCGGTTAACGGTGTATCCTTCAATATTCCCAAGGGCTCTACCGTTGGTATCGTTGGTGAGTCCGGCTGTGGTAAGTCCGTAACAAGTATGTCCATTATGCGTCTACTTCAGGGCCCCACAGGTCAGATTTACTCCGGCTCTATCCGTTTCAAGGCTCTCGACTACAAGTGCGACGAGCACGGCAACCCTATTCCTATCTACAGAAAGAAGGAAAACGGAAAGGTCCTCTTCGTAAATGAGAAGGACAAGTACGGCAACGAAATTCTTGACAAGCAGGGCAATCCCAAGAGAATTCCCCTCCAGGCTACCGACGAGAAGGGTGTTCCCCTCTTCGAGATGGAGGAGAAGGTTTATGACATAGCAGAGATGCCTATGAGCGAGATCCACCGTCTCAGAGGCCGTCAGATCTCCATGATTTTCCAGGAGCCTATGACCTCTCTTAACCCTGTATTTACTATCGGTAATCAGCTTGACGAGGTTGTGTTTATTCACACCCCCGGTGCTACCAAGGAAATGGCTAAGGCAAGATCTCTTGAGATGCTTGAGCTTGTTGGTATCGCTGCTCCCGAGCGTGTTTACAACGCATATCCCCACGAGCTTTCCGGTGGTATGAGACAGAGAGTTATGATTTCCATGGCTCTTGCATGCGACCCCAGACTTATTATTGCAGACGAGCCTACAACGGCTCTTGACGTTACTATTCAGGCGCAGATCCTTGACCTGCTCCGCGATCTTAAGGACCGTATCGATGGCTCTATTATGCTTATTACTCACGACCTGGGTATTATTGCAGAAATGGCAGACTACGTTGTAGTTATGTACGCAGGACGTATCATCGAGAGAGGTACTGTGGAGGAGATTTTCCACAATCCTATGCACCCCTACACCATCGGTCTGCAGAAGTCCAAGCCTACTATGGACTCCGACAGCGATACACTCTTTAACATTCCCGGTAACGTTCCTAACCCTGTAAATATGCCCAAGCATTGCTACTTCAAGGAGAGATGCTCTCAGTGTATCGGCAAGTGCTCCGGCGAATATCCCGGACTTGTGCAGGTAAGCCCCACTCACTACGTGGCTTGTCACCTGTACAGAGAGGAGGAGAACAATGGCTGATAAGAAGAATCAGGAAGTAGAGGAGCTTGACCCTCAGGTTCAGGCATACATCGAAGAAAATGCAAAAAACAAGGCAGAGCTCGCAGCACAGCGCGAGGAGGACTTTAAAAAGCCCTTCGATCCCGAGTGTATTCTCGAGGTCAGACACATGCGCAAGACCTTCCCCCTCAAGAAGTCGCTTCTCGGTAAGGTTGAAAAGGAGCTTGTAGCCGTTGATGACGTTTCCTTCAAGCTTCACGCAGGCGAGACCCTCGGTATCGTTGGTGAGTCGGGTTGCGGTAAGACCACCCTCGGTAGAGCTATTCTTAAGCTCCACCAGCCCACAGGCGGACAGATCATCTTTGACGGCGAGGATATTACAAACTTCAACACCAAGGAAATGCGTAAGAACCGCACCAAGATGCAGATCATCTTCCAGGACCCCTATTCCTCCCTTCCCCCCAGAAGCACCGTTGGTGACATTCTCTCCGAGCCTGTAAAGGTGCACGGCATTGTTCCCGACGCAGAGGTTAAGGACTACGTTCTTAAGCTTATGGACAAGTGCGGTCTCAGAGACTATTACTTTGAGCGTTATCCCCACGAGTTCTCGGGCGGTCAGCGTCAGAGAATTTGTATCGCAAGAGCACTTTCCGTTAACCCCAAGCTTGTTATCTGCGACGAGCCTGTTTCGGCTCTTGACGTGTCTATTCAGGCGCAGATTATCAACCTCTTAAAGGAGCTTCAGCGCTCCATGAACCTGACCTACGTGTTCATCTCTCACGACCTCTCGGTAGTTAAGTTTATCTCCGATAAGATCGGTGTTATGTACCTTGGCTCTATGGTTGAGTTTGGTAACAAGGCGGACATCTTCGCTAACCCCATTCACCCCTACACAAAGGCGCTCTTCTCTGCAATTCCCAATCCTAACCCCGACGTTAAGATGAACAGAATTGTACTGAATGGCGATATTCCCTCCCCTGCAAATCCCCCCTCGGGCTGCCGCTTCCACACCAGATGTCCCCACGCGACAGAAAAGTGTAAGTACGTAGCACCCACCTACCGTGAGTACGAGCCGGGTCACTTTGCAGCATGTCACCTTCTTGAGGAAGATGACGCAAAATAAACCTTTTGGAGCAACAAAATGAGCGATAAAAAGAAGAAAAAGAAAAAGGTCGTCTATTACGACGACGGCAGAACAATTGCTGATATGTCAAACCTTTACGGAGTAAAGAAGGCAGACGACGGCGGCGAGCCCGAATACAAGGGCAACCCCAGCCTCTTTGGAGGCTACCGTCCCGGCAATACCCCTAAGGACTGGGCAAAGACCTATTGGAACAGCGTGAAAACCATGTTCCTACCCATGCTTGCCACCCTCGGTATCATCGGCGGCGCCTTTCTGATTCTTTGGATCTTGCTTGAGCTTGCTTCGTGATGGTATAAAATTTTTAAGGGCAGAGTTAATACTCTGCCCTTTTCTATTTGGCTGTTTTTCTGCAAATGGGACATATACGTCCATTTTTTCTATTGTTTGGAGTAGTCTGCCACTCATGCCCCTTTGAACATTGCCACCATATTTTTTTATTAGATCCCTCTGTAACATCTTGTGGCGTTAAATTTCCGTTTTTAGTAGGATGCCATTCTGATGCGATTTTGGGATTTATGGTACTCAAATCATTATATCCAGCCAGCACCTTTTTATTTGCACAATATGGACATCCGTTTCCCGCACTTCTACTCGAAATATCAGCTTCCCATTCGTGTCCGCATTTCCCTAGCCACCATGCTTTTTTGTTGGATTTAGGCATAACCATATTCGCTGTTAATTTTCCATTTTTGATTGGATGCCACTCCGAGGCAAGTTCGGGTTTTAAAGTTGCTAGGTCATTAACTCCAGTTATCGTTTTCTGTCCAGCGCAACACGGGCATCCAAACCCATGCATTCGACTTGATATAACCGCTTCCCATTCATGTCCCTGAACGCAAATCCACCAAACTTTCTTATGCGAACCATAGACAACATCTGTCGGTTTCAAATCACCATTTTTATCTGGATGCCATTCCTCTGCAAGCTTAGGATTTTTTGTTGCCAAATCATTGTACCCTAACAAAACTTTTCGATTTGAACAAATAGGGCATCCCCTACCTCTAATTCTATCACAAACAGAGGCGTTCCATTCATGACCTTTATCACATTGCCACCAAACCTTTTTATTTGAATTCAATGCAACATCCGTTGGTTTTAAGTCGCTATTTTTAGTTGGATGCCATTCTTCTGCAAGCTTAGGATTTTTTGTTGCCAAATCATTGTATCCGGGTAAAACTGTATGACCAGAGCATATTGGACATCCTGTTTCGATTCTACTACTTATCATTGCTTCCCATTCGTGCCCTTTACTGCACATCCACCATACCCTTTTATTGGATTTGTAAGTTACATTTTCAGGCAAAAGCTTGCCATTTTTAGTTGGATGCCATTCTGATGCCACTTCAGGATTTTGTATCAACAACGAGCGTTGCTTTTCGCCAGCAAGATATTGCTCATATATTTGTATGCGATCTCTGGAAATGTTAATATCAATATTTAATGATACCCCTGCAATTTTACTTATTAACGTTGCTAATGCCTCAATCATATCAAGCAGTTCATTATTATTTGGTGCCATTGGAACGTAAATAATGTTATCGATTGTATCTAAATTAAAACTACTTTCTGTTTCTTTAACACTAATCAATGTTATCCCGAGTTTAGTTAATTTTTCTTCTTTTATCTTTTCTCTTTTTTCAGCATTCTCTCCACTATGATAGTATATTCCATCATACTCAATGCCAATTTTATAATCCGGCAAATAAACATCTATTTCCGTTCGGCTATCTAACATATATCTGTTATATGCTGTTGCACTCTTACTGATATAAAAGAATATAACTTGCTCTGGAAAACTCGTTTTTATTTCCCTAGAGCATTCAGGACAATTACGCCCCCTTTTTCTGCTCCCTACATTCGCACGCCATTCATGCCCTTTGCTACACTGCCACCAAACCTTTTTATCAGAGCTAACAGTAACCATTTGTGGACTAATCGTTCCGTTTTTAGTAGGATGCCATTCGGCAGCTATCTCTGGTGAAACCGTCGCCAAATCATTAAATCCTACAAGAACTTTTTTTCCACAGCAAATAGGACAACCTGCACCATTGCTTCTATGTGCTATATCAGTTTGATAATTATGTCCTTTTTCGCATATCCACCAAACTTTTTTTGACGACCCATATGTAACATCATACGGTGTTAACTTGCCATTTAATGTAGGATGCCATTCTGAAGAAAGTTCAGGATTAGTTGTAAATAGGTCATTAAACCCACGCAATACTTTGCGATTTGAACAATATGGACAACCGGTCCCTCTAACACGAGATTTTACTCCTGCTTTCCACTTATGATTTTGACAGCATTGCCACCAAACTTTTTTCTCTGTTCCAGCCATCACATCTTTAGGCGTCAAATTCCCATTTAATGTAGGATGCCATTCTAAAGCAATCTCTGGATTTGTTGTAGCCAAATCATTAAAACCTGGTAAAACCCTTTGATTAGAACAAATAGGACAATCTGATCCACATGTACGCGCATTCACAGTTACTTGCCATTCATGTCCTTTTAAGCATTGCCACCATGTTTTTTTTGCCGAGCCATAAGAAATATTTTCAGGCTTCAAATCACCATTTTTTCTTGGATGCCATTCGGATACAAGTTCTGGACTATATTCAGCTAACGAAATAAATTTTCTTTTTCCCATTTTAACACCTCTTTTTCATTAGCCTCTAATAAATTACACTTGGCTTATTTCAAACATCACACACTTATGCGTAACGCCTCGATAGTCGATGCTTTCGGTATCGGGGAGTTTGGTCATTCTGCATTTTTCCATTACGCGCTGGTTGGGGAGATTGATCTCAAATGCACCGGTTTTGACGGTGTTATATCCCATATCGAAAAGGGTCTTAATTGCTGCCTTTAAGGTCTCGGTGGCATAGCCTCGGTTATGGTAATCAGGGTGAAAGGCAAAGCCAAGCTCGATTTCACCGTCACTAATATCCACGTCGTTTATATGGCCGATAATTTCGCCGTTAAGCGCTATTCCGTACACGAATCGACTGTTTATACAGGAAAGCTCCTTAAGTCTGTTAAAGAGGCTAATTTCCTCATTCTTGGACTTAAATTCAGGCAGAATGTATGTTCTTGCAACAATTTCATTGATAAGCAGCCTACAGAGTGCCTCGCAGTCCTCGTCAACAATGCTACGCAAGCAAAGTCGCTCGGTTACAATTTCCTTCGGTTTATCCTTAATCATCATTCGTTTCCTTTTGTAAGATATATTAAGTATAGCACAAACAAACCACTTTTTCAATAGCAACTTGGCAAAACGTATTTCTATCTATCACAAAACATTTAATATCTGCTAGCGACACCGCTATCCGCAGCACATTACTGTGATTCAAACAAGCTGAGGTAAGTTTTTCGTAAGAAAAGCTTGGAAGAGGCGAGTCTTGCGAGCCTCGGCGCAGGATGCGCCAACTCAGCGCAGTTTATTCGTCTGCCGCGCGAATTGTACGGACTTCGGTGTAAGCGGCAGGCGAAACACCTGCCAAAAAGCAACAGTAATTACAATGCCAAGCCCCTTGGATTTTGCAGCTACAAGGTAGCACAAAAGCACCCACGAAATTTTCCGTGCTTGCACGAGAAAATAAACGAAGGTGCTTTTGTTAAATCCGAGGAGGCTGAGATCCAACACATATCCATTCAAAACAAAAAGCCCTGCTAATGCAGGACTCCATATTAATTCTAGCATATTTAAATGCCCATTAAAAACCGAATAAAGGTAAGAAACGAAGC
>JAZQWB010000040.1:0-5424 GCA_045632145.1 Eubacteriales bacterium
ATTTGTAATCAGCAGGTTGATGGTTCGACTCCGTTCACCAGCTCCATATTTTATGGGGGAATTCCCGAGCGGCCAAAGGGGGCAGACTGTAAATCTGTTGTCACTGACTTCGCTGGTCCGAATCCAGCTTCCCCCACCATAGAAAAAGACCAACCCTTGTGGTTGGTCTTTTTCTATGGTATGGGTGTGCTGATTCGACCAGGCACTTGCTTCGCAAGTGCGCTGGTTCGCATACCCCGTCCGAAGATCGAAGAGCTTGCTCTTCAGGCGCAGGACGTGGGTATATTCCGTAGGAATACCCAGCTTCCCTGCCGGCCATTGGTCTTTTTTTATTTTTATTGAATTTTTTATAAAATGTCGAAACGGGTTATTTCGTGGGGCATACTTATTAAAGAGAATGAGTAGATGAACTCAAACTCACTAATAATTTGGAGGTGACATTATGTCAAAAAAAGTATCTTACAGCAATACCATAGGGACTAAAGGAAGCCGATATGGCGCAAAAAACAACAGCATCTCTACCGCTGCCGATCTCGCGCATGCGGAAAAGCATGCCAATCACGACTACACCCAAGAAGAGGTAGACAAATTATCGTCAGACATTGATTTGTCAAGAAAAGAATTAAACCGTCTGTTCGAGTGTCGAGACAACAAGGATATCAAAGAGGTTGATTATCTTCCTCTCGTCGAGATAATCAAGAATTATTATCATAAGTACTTTGATAAGTCCTTTAAGGATTTTAACACGAGAATGGAGCTTGAGGGCAAAAAAGACAAGATTATTGATGATTATTACGAGTATGTTTGTAATCATCCCACGCTTCAGGTTGCAACGCAAGGTATTATCCAGATAGGCGATTACATCTTGTGGGCCATGTTATCTGATAACGACCGCTTAAGAGCGTCTTATGTATATATGAAATTGTTGCAATTAACAGTTGAAAGTCTTAACCGCAAGCCGGGATGCAAATACATTTTTGCAGGTTCCGCAGGACATAACAACGAGGCCTCTAGTCATCTGCATCACTACGGAATCCCGATTTTACTGGATTTCGGTGGTGGTAGTAGTCTTATGGAGATTAGAGTATCAAAATCTGCAGTATTCTCAAGAGAAGCCCTAAAGGCTCTTCAAAATGATGTAAGGATGGCTTCAGAAGTCATTATAGAACGTGAATTTGGCTGGACATTCAAGCAAAAGAGTGAGGTTAAACGTAAATCACTAAGCAAACCTGCGTACATTTGGTTAGTGAATAGACTGAGGGAAAAGGAGCTTGAAGTTATGTCCGTGGAGAAAGCGGATGCCTCCTATGAATTCGAACGTATGCCTATGCAGATCGATTTTTTACTTTCATCCTACTCCGATTTCCGTTATACTTTAGAAAGGGATTATCAGCCGATAATTGTGAATGAGAAATCGGAAGATATCGACGAAGGGTCCGAGACCCCCAAAGCAGACACCGACTACATAAGAACTCTGTTGTCACTTTTAGAAGTACTCTTCAATCTAGATAATCGCAAGCAAAGCCTTGAAGATGAGGAAAATCGCAAGAAACTACTCAAGGCATTTTGGGAGATGATTGATAAAGAATGCACTAAGATTATTTACTCCACCGATCTTACAAAAGAAATGATCAGTGAGGCACTGCTTATTTTAGAAGAAGAGCGCAAGCCAAAGAAGCCATCGCTTGCAGAGCGAATCAGCTCCGCTGAAAAAGTGCGTGACGCTCAGATAAGGGATAGAGAAAATCAAAACAAAGCCGTTCCGAATAATTGGTTAAAGAATTAATTCTTGGTTTATAGAAATAAAAGGGAGAGCGAAAGCTCTCCCTTTTAACATTATTTATTCGCCGGTGTAGCCCCAGACGATCCTGGCCCCGGAAGTACTCCAGTACTTATCAAAACCAGATGGTTTTGACGAAGATCTGCAATATATTGTGAGCTTGCTGCCGCATCCATTAAAGGCCCAAGCTCCTACAGTGGTAATAGTCTTGGGAATAATAATCTTTGTAAGTGCAGTACAACCATTAAATGAACGACCGCCTATTTCCGTCACATTATCGGGAACAACTATGCTCTCCAAAGATGTACAAGAACTAAAGGCTCCATAGGGAATCTTTGTAACCCCGCTGGGAATAACCATGGATTTCAGTGCCTTGCATCCAAGAAAAGCACAATCCCCTATTGATAGCAATCCATTTGGAAGCAATATAGATTCAAGATGAGCCTCATCAGCAAATGCCTGTACGCCTATCTCTGTAACCTGCTCCGGAACAACAAATGCTGTGACCGTATCATTTCCTATGTACATTACCAAAGTTTTACCGTCTTTACTGTAAATACAACCGTCAACGATTTTGTAATATTGATTTTTCTCGCTGATGGCAATGTTTGATAAGTTATTGCATCCTCTTAACGCGCAGGCAGTAAGATGTTCAAGGTTGTCTCCAATCATCAAGGTGGAAAGGTTATCACAACCGCTAAACACGCCGTTGCTTTCAGCCGTTATCGTTTTTACAGAATTACCGATAATTACAGTTTCAAGCGCATCGCAATCATGAAACGCATCTCTACCAATCTCACAGGCAGCTTTATCAATAGGTGTTTCAAGATTACCTATAGTCACCGTAGTTAACGCCGTGCATCTATGGAATGCGGCAGCTTCAATGCTAACAACCGAATCAGGAATAATTATATCGGTTATCGAAGTAGATCCGCAAAACGAAGTATAACCAACGCAGGTAACACCATCTGCAATGCTAACCACCTTTTCCCCATTGCCGAGAGCATACTGTACCAAGGTTTTTCCATCCTTGGTATAAAGGCTACCGTCAATAGACGTGTAATACTGATTATTTGCATCAACGTCAATATTTTCGAGTGATATGCAATATCCCAAGGATCCCATGCCAATATCGGTGAGCGATGCCGGTATATAAAGCGTCTTAAGCCCCTCGCAAACCTGAAATGCATAAGAGCCAATAGTAGTCAAAGAGTCGGATAGAATTATACTCTCGATGTATATACAATCCACAAAGGCACCGCTACCAATGGTAACGATAGTATCACTCATTACAACGCTCTTAAGATGCTCCCAAGCAGAGGAAAAAGCACCGTCACCTATCGCTGTTACTTTATACCCGTCGATGTATGAAGGAATTATAAGATCAGCATCGGTGCAACTACCTATACCGATAACCGTACAAGTCTCTCCATCTTCATTTACCTTATATTCAAGGCCCTCAGATCCCCAGGAAGTAACCTCCTCATTCATTATCTTACCACACATAGTGCATTCGGTATGGCTAAGGCCTTCCTCTGTTTCGGTGGGTGCTTTATCAACCATCCAATCGCTTTCAACGCACTCAATTGTATCAAACGTGGGTTGAGGCACGATTATGGTGTCGCAACGGTTGCACTTTGTTCCCTCGCCAAGACCAATCTCCTGACACGTTGCATCTCTCGCCGGGATAAGCTCAAGCTTTTCGGGGTCATCGTGCTTACAGTTAGCCTCATGCTCAAATTCAGATACCACGACCTTGATAGTCTGGTTTCCACGGATCATAACGTCCTTTATGGACTGTTTATCAACATACTTAATAGCATCAATGGTATACTCATGCTCTCCGCTTTCACGACCAACGTTGCACTTGATAATGATGCTTTCCATGTTGGAGCCATATTCAAACATGTAGCTAGAATACTTCTCTCCATTAAGAGTAAATGATAGAATTTCAAAGTTATCAGGATTGTTGATATGAATAGTTATGAAGATGTCCTCGCCAAGATCGGCATAGTAATCGTCCGATTCTATTTCAACATCCTTAAAATTCTTACCCTTATCATCATTATCCGCCAAAAATCCATTGGCAAAGACTCTTGTTTTCTCATCTGTTCCATTGGTTATGGGTGCGGTTGCCGAGGAAACCGTCATTCCCTCATAGATAGGAACCTGCTTGTCTGTTGTAGGCTCCATCTCGCACGAGCAAAGCGAAAAAAGAAGCACTAAAACTATAGACAATATAAGGACTTTTTTCATGGTATTTACCCCTTTCTCCAAACCATCTTATCTACAACGCCGGTGTAGGACTGGATGATCTTAACTACCTTGGAGGAAACGTTTTCCTCAACGTAATCGGGAACGGGGATACCGTGGTCACCGTTTACGGTCATCTGAACGGCTGTATCAACAGACTGGAGAAGTCCCTTCTCATCGATGCCGGAAAGGATGAAGCAAGCCTTGTCAAGCGCCTCGGGACGCTCGGTTGACGTTCTGATACAAACCGCGGGGAAAGGCTTGCCAATGCTGGTGAAGAAGCTAGACTCCTCAGGAAGTGTTCCACTGTCGGAAACCACCGCAAATGCATTCATTTGCAAACAATTATAGTCATGGAAGCCGAGAGGCTCGTGTCTGATTACTCTCTTATCAAGCTCGAATCCGCTTGCCTCAAGACGGTTTCTGCTTCTAGGATGACAGGAATAAAGGATAGGCATGTCGTATTTTTCTGCCATTTTGTTAATTGCAGTGAAGAGACTTGCAAAGTTCTTCTCGGTATCAATATTCTCCTCTCTGTGAGCAGAGAGAAGGATGTACTTCCCCTTCTCAAGACCAAGGCGAGAATGGATATCACTTGCCTCAATCTCGGCAAGGTTATTACGAAGAACCTCTGCCATAGGCGAGCCGGTTACGTATGTACGCTCCTTAGGCAAGCCTGTGTCTGCAAGATAACGGCGAGCATGCTCGGAATAAGCCATATTAACATCCGAAATGATATCTACGATACGGCGGTTAGTCTCCTCAGGCAGGCATTCGTCCTTACATCTGTTGCCTGCTTCCATATGGAAAATAGGAATATGAAGTCTCTTGGCACCGATTACAGAAAGGCAAGAATTGGTGTCACCAAGAACAAGCACAGCGTCGGGCTTGATAGCAACCATCAACTGATAGGAGGAGGCAATAATATTGCCCATTGTTTCGCCAAGATCTGCACCAACGGCATTAAGGTATACCTCGGGATCGGTGAGCTTCAAATCCTTGAAGAACACGCCATTAAGATTATAGTCATAATTCTGTCCTGTGTGGGCAAGAATGGTGTCAAAATACTGACGGCACTTGGTGATAACAGCCGAGAGACGGATAATCTCGGGGCGTGTGCCAACTATAATAAGCAGCTTCAATCTGCCGTTGTTCTGAAATTTCACATTGCTGAAATCCATTATCAGACCTCCTCGTAAAAGGTATCAGGTTTGTTCGGGTCGAAGCTCTCGTTAGCCCACATGAGCGTCACAAGGTCCTCGCTATCCGAAAGATTGATTATGTTATGGGTATATCCGGGAAGCATATGAATAGCCTCGATTTTGTCACCGGATACGTCAAAGGTAAGCACCTCATCGCTGCCTATTTTGCGCTCTTCAATACGTCCGTGG
>JAZQWB010000041.1:0-25667 GCA_045632145.1 Eubacteriales bacterium
TGTGTATTCCGACCTATGCCTCGACTGCAAAACTATCGTAAGAAGTTACATAAAGGAAAGCACTAATAAAAACTGGAGTCACGAATCGGGTGATTTGGGTTATAAGTAAAATGTAGAATGAATTACTTCATGTTGACTGTACCCACGAAGCGATGAACATTTTACAGGGCAAATAAAAGCCTTCCCCTATCTTGGGGAAGGCTAAACAGGGCGGTTTGATCGGTCAGACCGCTCTTGCTTTTTCTAAAATATTGTGGAAAATCACCTCTCGGAGATTTAAATTCGCTTCCCGAAGGACGGCCGATTAAAGCCGTCCTTTAATTTGTTAAAATTTATTTTACTATTGCAAAATATCTAAAAATGTAGTATAATATATCCTGTTATAAATAAAAAGCTGGGCGGTATTGCTAAAACCGCCCGAAAAGAGGCAAAATGTATAGAATAGTTAACAAAAAAGTGCTTAATCCCACCGTTGTTATGATGGATATTGAGGCACCCCTCGTTGCCAAGAAGGCAGAGGCAGGTCAGTTCATCATTCTCCGCGTTGACGAGGAGGGCGAGAGAATTCCCCTTACCGTTGCGGGCTATGACAGAGAGGGCGGCACAGTAAAGATTATTTTCCAGATATTAGGCGGCACCACCGAAAAGCTCAGCCACAAAAACGAGGGCGAGTATATTCAGGACTTTGCAGGTCCTCTCGGTGTTCCTACACATCTTGATGGACTTAATGAGGTTTGTATCGTGGGCGGTGGCGTTGGCTGTGCTATCGCACTCCCCGTGGCACAGGCTCTCAAGGCGAGAGGTGCAAAGGTGACCTCTATCATCGGCTTCAGAAGCAAGGATCTCCTTATCCTCGAGGATGAGTTCAGAGCCTGCTCTGACGAGCTTATCGTTATGACCGACGACGGCTCTTACGGCAGAGAGGGTAACGTTACCGTTCCTCTTAAGGAAATACTCGCCGACAGAAGCTTCGACAAGGTTATCACCATCGGTCCGCTTATTATGATGAAGTTTGTTGTGGAGGCAGTACGCCCTACCGCCATTCCTTGCGACGTATCTATGAACCCCATTATGATCGACGGCACAGGTATGTGTGGTGGCTGTCGTCTTACTCTCAACGTGGACGGCAAGCGCGTGACCAAGTTTGCCTGCGTTGACGGTCCTGATTTTGACGGCTATGAGGTAGATTTTGACGAGGCTATGTCTCGCGCCACCATGTACCGCGATTTTGAAAGACACGCCTACGAGAGGGCCTGCAATCTCTTTAAGAAGGAGGCAAACTAAGATGGCAAATATGAATCCTAAAAAGAATCCTATGCCCACTCAGGATGCCCTTGCTCGTGCACGCAATTTTGACGAGGTTGCTCTCGGCTACGATGAGGCTACCGCCATTGACGAGGCGCTCCGTTGCCTCTCCTGTAAGAATAGACCCTGCGTCAGCGGTTGCCCTGTAAATATACATATCCCCGAGTTTATTGATAAGATCAAGGAGGGCGACTTTGAGGCCGCCTATCAGGTTATTGCAAAAAGCTCCAGCCTTCCTGCCGTATGTGGCAGAGTTTGTCCCCAGGAAACACAGTGCGAGTCTAAATGTGTAAGAGGCATCAAGGGTGAGCCCGTAGGCATCGGCAGACTTGAGAGATTTGTTGCCGACTGGCACAATGCCCACAGCGACAAGACCCCCGAGTGTGCTGCGGCAAACGGCCATAAGGTTGCTGTCGTAGGCTCAGGCCCTTCGGGTCTTACCTGTGCAGGTGATCTTGCCAAGGCAGGCTACTCTGTCACCGTTTACGAGGCTCTCCATACCGCAGGAGGTGTGCTTGTCTACGGTATCCCCGAGTTCCGTCTGCCCAAGGCTATCGTTAAAAAAGAGGTAGATAACCTTAAGGCTATGGGTGTTGAGCTGGTGCCCAACGTAATTATCGGTAAGACCCTCACTGTTGACGAGCTTTTCGAGATGGGCTTTGAGGCCGTATTCATCGGCTCGGGCGCAGGTCTGCCCAACTTTATGGGCATTCTCGGTGAGGCCTACAAGGGCGTTTACTCGGCAAACGAGTTCCTCACTCGCTCAAACCTTATGAAATCCTATCTTACCGACCCCGAAACACCTATTATGAAGGGCGGTAAGGTTGCCGTTGTTGGTGGTGGAAACGTGGCTATGGACGCGGCAAGAACAGCACTCCGTCTCGGAGCAGAAAAGGTGTATATCGTTTACCGTCGTTCTATGGATGAGCTTCCCGCAAGACGCGAGGAGGTAGAGCACGCAGAGGAGGAGGGCATTGAGTTCAAGCTCCTTTGCAACCCCGTAGAGATCCTCGGCTATGAGAATCCCGATGACAAGCGCGACCCGAAAAATGGCTTTGTTACAGGTATGAGATGCATCCGTATGGAGCTTGGTGAGCCTGACGAGAGAGGCAGACGCCGTCCCGTAGAAGTACCCGGCAGCGAGTTTACCCTCGACGTTGATACCGTAATTATGTCTATCGGTACCTCTCCCAACCCCCTTATCAAGTCCACAACCGCGGGGCTTGAGGTTAACCGTTGGGGCGGCATAATCGTCACCGAGGACGGAGCAACCACCAAGGAGGGCGTGTACGCAGGCGGTGATGCCGTAACAGGTGCTGCAACCGTAATTTCCGCCATGGGCGCAGGTAAGGTAGCCGCAAAGGCCATTGATGAGTATCTTAAAAATAAGTAAATGAACAAAAAGAGCTGCCATAAAGGTGGCTCTTTTTTATAAATGCCTTGACACCCAGACAAAATAGTGTTAAAATATAATCGAAGTAATATGCAAATTTTCTTTTAGGAGAAATTTATGAAATCCATAAGAGATATATACAAGATAGGCAAGGGACCTTCCTCCTCTCACACCATGGGACCTGCAAAGGCGATGAGCATTTACGTTTCCGATCACACGCAGGCAGAGAGCTACAAGGTTATTCTTTACGGCAGCCTTGCCGACACAGGTGAGGGACACGGCACAGACAAGGCCATTAAGGCGGCTACAGGCAAGGACGTTGAGATCATTTTCAACACCGTTGACCGTGAGCTTCCTCACGAAAATACAATGGACGTTTTTTCTGTCATCGGTGGCAAGGAGCTTGACAAGATGCGTGTAATGAGCATCGGCGGCGGTGACATTAAAATTGAGGGCAGAGCAGACGACGAGGGCGCTCAAGACGTTTATCCTCAAAGTAGCTTTACCGCTATTGCAGACTACTGCAAGGCTCATCAGATGCGTCTTTCCGACTACGTTTTCTTAAGAGAGGGCGAGGACATACGCGACTTTCTTCTTGAGGTATGGACTGTGATGAAAAACGCAATCCATCAGGGTCTTACCACCTCGGGTATTCTTCCCGGCGGTCTTGAGGTTGAGAGAAAGGCACAGCAGCTTTACAATCAGCGTCATATTGACGAGCGTGAGGTAACACGCGAAAACCGTATTGTTTGCGCCTACGCCTATGCGGTAAGCGAGCAGAATGCCGACAACGGAATTATCGTTACTGCACCCACCTGCGGTGCCTGTGCGGTGCTTCCCTCGGTGCTTAAATATATGCAGGAGAAGCACGGATTCTCCGACGAGCAGATTATCAGAGCCCTTGCGGTGGCAGGTCTTATCGGTGCGCTCACCAAGACCAATGCCTCTGTCAGCGGTGCAGAGTGTGGCTGTCAGGCAGAGGTAGGCACAGCCTGCTCTATGGCATCTGCGGCACTTGGCGAGCTCTTTGAGATGGGCATCGACCAGATAGAGTATGCGGCAGAGATTGCCTTCGAGCATCACCTCGGACTTACCTGCGACCCTATTTGCGGACTTGTGCAGATCCCCTGCATCGAGCGTAATGCGGTTGCCGCTATGAGAGCAATCAACGCGGTAAATCTTGCTAATTTCCTCTCCGGCTCGAGAAAGATCTCGCTGGATATGGTTATCAAGACTATGTATGAAACAGGAAAGGACCTTTCGCACCACTACCGTGAAACATCCACCGGCGGTCTTGCGAAGCTTTATAAGAAGTAAAATGGATAAGGCAAAGATAGATAGAATAAACGAGCTTGGCAGACTTGCCAAGGAGAGAGAGCTTACCGAGGCAGAGCAGAAGGAAAGACAGGCTCTGCGCGAGGAGTATATCGCATATTTCAGATCCGAGATCAGAAAAGGAAAAGAGGAAAATAAGTAATGAGCCAGTGTTGTATTTGTAACAAAAAAATAGAGAGAGATGATCCTGCCGTTCTTGCAATGGGTGGTGCAGGCATTCCCAGATACCTTTGTGACGACTGCGAAAAGCTGCTTGACGATGCTACTCTCAGCACCGATTATGATACCGCAGGAGCTGCAATCGGTAAGCTTAGCAAGCTTATGGCAGACGGTGACCCCGATCCCGTTACCTATGCTATCGTAAAGGGTATTCTCATTAAGTCCTCCAACAGAGCTGTGGAAATTAAAGAGGGCACCTACGATTTTGCTCTTGACGATGAGCCTATAGTTGAGGAAGGCTACGACGAGGTACCCGAGGACCTTCAGGAGACCGAGGAGGATAAGGAAAAGGATAGAATCGACGAGGAGAAGCAGAAGAAGTTTGACAAGATTTATAACATCCTTCTTATTATCGGCTGCTCCGTATTTGCCGCTCTTTGTATCTGGAGACTTATCGAGATATTTTTAATTAAGTAAATAAAATTTTTATCCTCCGCATAATCTTTAGCGGAGGATTTTTTTATGCTTTTTTCGTTTGCCTTGCCCCTGGCGGTCGGTGCTGTGGGGATGATTTTGCTCTTTAAATTCAGATTTTTTATATTCCGCCACCCACTTAAAATTATGGGTGAAATAGCCTCGGGACTAAGGGATGAAAGCAGCCGTCGATCATTCTTTCTCGCCTTGGCAGGCACGCTTGGTGTGGGAAATATCTTCGGTGTGTCGGCAGGAATAATGATAGGTGGGGCAGGGGTTGTTCTTTGGATTTTTCTTTCCTCTATCCTCTCGGCTATCATTAAATACGCAGAGGTGCTCCTTGTGTTTAAGCATCGCACAGAGGGAGGTATGGCAGAGGTGATTGGTCGAGTCTTGCCCCTTGGAGCTATGCTTTCACCCCTCTATGCAGGACTGACTCTCCTGCTTTCCTTCTTTATGGGTGGTGCATTACAGTCTGCCGCCCTTGTTGACGTGGCTCAAAGCAGTGCGGGAATTACCCCCTGTATCACCACTGTTTTTCTTGTTGCTTTGCTTATTCCTGCCCTTGTGGGAGGGGTGGAGAAAATCGAGAGAATAACCGAAAAGCTTATACCTTTGACAACTATAATTTACATAATAATGTGTTTTGCCGTTGTTATCCTTAGATTTGACCGCCTTTCAGCCACCCTTTCGGATATAGTTTCCTCTGCCTTATCCCCGAGGGCACTCCTTGGTGGCGGTGGTGCAATTGCCATAAAGGAGGGCTTTTCCAGAGGCATAATGTCCAACGAGGCAGGTAGCGGCACATCGGCTCTTGCCCACGCGAGAAATATGGATAGGACACCCCATCTGGCAGGTCTTTTCGGTATCTGCGAGGTGCTTTTTGACACCGCTGTTCTTTGTACTCTGACAGGCCTTGCTATCCTATTATCCTGCCCCGATGTGAGTGGGTATTCTTCACCTATGGCACTGGTTTTCTCGGCCTTTAATAGCACACTCGGGGGCATCAGCGGTCTGCTCCTTCCCATAATTCTTTGCTTTGCCTACTCCACTGTCATCTGTTGGTTTTACTACGGTCAGGTGTATTGCGACGCCTACTTTGGTGGTCGGGGGAGGCTTTATCTCATGGGCTTTATTTCGGTCATTCTCCTGACCCCTCTTATACCCACCCTGCCTCTTATTTATCTCACCGACTTTATTTTGCTTTTGATGACGCTCCTCACACTCTCGGCGATAATAATGGAGAGCGGAAAAATAAAAAATGAGCTCCCACTTTAATGGGAGCTCTTAAATTATAAAAGTCTTACGTGTGATTTAACCTTAAGGCTCTTCACCCTTTCGGTGTATTCTGCCTCGCTCATCTCTTCTGTGATAAGGCCGATTTCCTCACCCTCGGAGATAATCTTTACCGAGCCGAGACCTGCAACCTCATCCTTGCAGGATGCATCAAGTGCAATATAGTGACGGCATACGAAGTCGGAGAAGGGAAGCACACCCTCGCCACTCTTAACCATAGTGGGCTGAGCCACGCTTCTGCCCGAGCGCATAATCTGCATAAGGTCACCAACCACCGCGGATGCTGTTGCACCTGCACCTGCGCCCTGACCGTAAAACATCACGTTGCCAATGGGGTCACCCACAACCTCAACCGCGTTGTAAACACCGCTGACGTTAACGAGAGGAGTGCCCTCGCCAAGCATGAAGGGACAAACCATAACCCTGATGCCCTCATCGGTGATGATGCATCTGCCGAGCAGCTTAATGCTCATGCCCTGACTCTCGGCCGCCTTAACGTCCTCAGCGCGAATGGCTGTAATACCCTCGGTGTGAATACCCTCGGTCTCGGGAAGAATACCCGTCACAAGAGAGGTGAGAATAGCAATCTTACGGCAGGCGTCAATGCCGAGAATGTCCGCGTCGGGATTTCTCTCTGCATAGCCCCTTTCCTGCGCGTCAAGGAGAGAGTCCTCAAAGGATGCTCCACCCTTAAACATCTTGGTGAGAATATAGTTTGTGGTGCCGTTAAGAATACCGCGCACCTCGGTTATTTTGTTTTGATTGATAAGGCTAATCATAGGCGAGATAACGGGAATACCGCCGCCAACTGCCGCCTCAAAGCGATAGCTCACACCGTTTTCCTCTGCCGCACGAAGAAATTCGTGACCGTATCCTGCCATAACCTCCTTGTTGGAGGTGATAACGCTCTTACCCGCCTTGAGAGCCGCCATAGTGTACTCATAAGCAGGGTGAGAGCCACCCATAACCTCGATAACACAGTCAACCTGGGGGTCGGAAACTATCAGGTCAAAATCGTGTACTATCCTGTCCGCAAAGGGGGAGTGGGGGAAGTCTCTCAAATCAAGTATGTACTTGATGTTTATTTCATCGCCGCCAAGCCTTGTAGCCTGTGCCGCATTTTTTGACAAAAGGTCAGCCACACCGCCGCCAACGACGCCGAAGCCGAGAATTGCAATATTCGTCATTTTTTTCATCCTTAAAAAAATTCGGTCGGGACCCCGTAGCCGAAGCCCCGACATACATAGAAATTATACCATATCCATGTTTTCTTGTCAAGTTTTAATACAAAACAATTTGAAAATGCTCTTATTTTCTTTGTCAAACCTCGCTGATACCCAGCGAGGCTCTTTTCGAGTCCTCGGAGATATAGTCGAGAGGATTAACGCTGACACCGTTTACCTTGATGGCAAAGTGGAGATGTGCCTCGTCTGCCAGCTCGGAGATAGAGCTGTCACCTACCGTGCCGATAAGTGCACCCGAGCTTACGCTGTCACCCTCCTTTACGCTTACGTTCGAGCCAAGATTAGAGTATACGCTGACAATACCGCCCTCGTGGGTGATTTCTACCGTCTTGCCGAGGAAGGGGTCGGAGTACACCTTGCTTACCACACCCTTTGCCGATGCGTAAACCTTGCTGCCCTCGTCGGCAGAAATATCAATGCCTGTATGCACTCGCCATTCCTGAAGGGTGTCGGAGAATACGGGCGTATCCAGGCTATGGCTCTTGGTTACTCGGCCTACTACAGGAGATACAAAGGAGAGCTTCTCGGGCTTCTTTTCCTCCTCTTTTTCGGGGACCTGTGCCTCGTTTTTGCCGTCCTCCGACGGCTCCTGATCGGTGGAGGGCAGGTTCACCGTAGGTGAATTATCGGTAGGCTCATCCTTTTTTACAGAGGAAGCAATGCCGATAACCGTGGCGGTAATGCAGAGCACCGCGATAACCGATGCGTAAATGATCTTGACCTTCTTAGGCTGGTCGCTGAATTTGATTTTTTTATCCATCTTTATTTCCTTTCCAATTTCGATGTGCTGTGTCTATTGTTGCCACGGGGAAAGGGAAATATACACCGCTACCGTAAAAATGTGGATATGTGGAAAGTTGTCCCCTCGAGCCGTCGCTCTGTCACATCCGAAGCACCTGACCGTAACGCACAGTCACCCTAAAGCACCGCTTTAGATACAGTCGGCATACAGAGCCATATCGGCCGGCGTCCGTCTTGTAACGCTCCACGAACGGTCTGCGTACATATAAAAGTCAGCATTTTCAATGCTCCGCAGGGGATTTTGGTTGTCACAGGTAAGGAAAGGTAAGGAAAGGAAAGGTAAGGTAAGGATAGGGTAGTCAAGGTAAGGAAAGGTATTCCTACCAATAAAAACATACATTCATACAGTAAGCCCTTCGGGCAGAATGCAAAAACTAAAGTTTTTTCTTTTTCGTATTGACATTTTGCACAAAATATATTATAATAATTTAGTTAATTTACTGTATGGAGGAAATGCCATGAAGGACAAGATCTCACTTGCAGGCGACCTTGGCAGCGGTAAGAGCACCGTTGCGGACATTCTTATTGCGCGTCTTGGTGCGGAGTATTACTCTACGGGCGCTATCGTGCGCTCTATTGCGGCACAGCGCGGAATGACGGTTACCGAGCTTAACAAGTATATGGAAACACATCCCGAGATTGACCACGAGATTGACGCAGGCATTGCGGCTCTTTCCGAGGTGGACAAGGCACTTATTATTGACTCCCGTCTGGCCTGGCATTTTACCAAGGGCACCTTTAAGGTGTACCTCTCCTGCGATATCGAAACCAGCGCGCTTCGTATTATGCACGCCAAGAGACAGGGCGAGTGCTCATCCTCTCTTGAGGAGCAGATCAAGTGCACCAGAGAGCGTCGCGAGAGCGAGAAGAAGCGCTATCTCGAGCAGTATGGCTTAGATATCAAGGACCTCTCCAACTATTCTCTTGTGGTTGATACCACCGAGGCTACTCCCGAGCAGGTTGCCGAGCAGATTATTTCTGCCTTTGAGAAGTGGCAGGCGGACAAGTCCTACAGCCGCGTGTTCATCTCTCCCGAGCGACTTCATTTCCCCGAGATGGAGCTTGACGGTGATATGCTCTCTCCCTTTAACTCCCGTGTTGAGAACGGTGAGGACGTGGATGCCATTACCGTTTGCGAGCGTGACGGTGAGTTTTATCTTGTAGACGGCTTTGCGGCCGCTATGGCTTACGTGTTCAACTTCTCCACCTACATTCCTGCAAGACTCGTTAAGGCAGAGCCCAAGGGCGAGTACGTGAGAATGAGAAATTCACTTTGATTTTTTGTTGAAAGGTAAATATATATGCTTACTTTAAAGAAAAACACAGCCTCCCTTATTGCCGACGCTGTTGCCGAGGGATTCGGTGAGGGTCTGCTCTCCGCTGAGGAGATTTTTGGCATGCTTGAATATCCGCCCGATAAGACTATGGGTGATATTGCACTCCCTTGCTTCCGTCTGTCCAAGAGCCTTCGTCGCTCTCCCGTGCAGATTGCAGAGATGCTTGCGGCAGCCATCAAGTGTGAGGAATTTTCTGCTATTACCGCGGTAAACGGTTATCTTAACTTCAAGATTGACGGCACCGCATTCTCCCGTCGTGTTGCATCCGAGGTTCTTTCTCTCGGTGACAAGTACGGCTCTCCTATGACAGGCGAGGGCAAGACCGTAGTTCTTGACTACTCCTCTCCCAACGTTGCAAAGCCCTTCCACATCGGCCACCTCGGTACTACCGTTATCGGCCACAGCCTTAAGCTCCTCCACGAGTTTGCAGGCTATAAGTGTGTTGGTATCAACTATCTTGGTGACTGGGGTACTCAGTTCGGTAAGCTCATCGTTGCCTACAAGCTCTGGGGCGATAAGGCTACCATAGAGCAGGGCGGTGTTGACGAGCTTGTAAAGCTCTACGTTCGTATTAACAATGCTATCAAGGACGAGGAGGAGGCCTCTGCAGATAAGAAGTCTAAACTTGCCGACCAGTCCCGTGCCGAGTTTAAAAAGCTGGAGGAGTTTGACGAGGAGAACATCGCACTCTGGCGTTGGTTCGTTGACGTCAGCCTTGAGGAATATCAGAAGACCTATAAGCTTCTCAACATCGAGTTCGACTCCTACAAGGGTGAGTCCTTCTATACCGATAAGATGCCTGCCCAGGTGCAGAAGCTTCGCGATATGGGACTTCTTGAGATTGACGACGGTGCTTCTATCGTAAATCTTGAACAGTGGAATATGCCCGTTTGCCTTATCCTTAAGCGCGACGGCTCCACCCTCTATCCCACCCGTGACATTGCCGCTGCGGTTTACCGCAAGGGTGAGTATAACTTCGATAAGGCTATCTACGTTACCGCCGCACAGCAGTCGCTCCACTTTGCACAGTGGTTCAAGGTTGTTGAGCTTATGGGCTACGACTGGCACGACCAGCTCGTTCACGTTCCCTACGGTACAGTTAGCGTAAACGGTGCAAAGCTTGCTACCAGAACAGGTAACGTGGTTCTTCTTAAGGACCTCTTTGCCGAGGCTATCGCAAGAGTTAAGGAGATTGCACGCGACAAGCACTCCGACGAGGCAGAGCTTCAGTCTATCGCAGAGAAGGTTGGCGTTGGTGCTGTGGTATTCCACTATCTCTCCAACAACCGTATGCGTGACATCAACTTCATTATGGAGGATGCTCTTTCCTTCGACGGTAACACAGGCCCCTATGCACAGTACACCTACGCGCGTACCTGCTCTGTGCTTAACAAGGTTGGTGCAGAGGGTGTGATGACCGATGCTGCTCTGAGCGGGCTTGAGGTTGAGCTTGCAAAGACTCTCTCGGTATTCCCCGAGCGTGTAAATGCGGCTATCTCGGATTACGAGCCCTCTATCATCACAAGATACATTCTTGATCTCTGCGCGGCATTCAACCGTTTCTATCACGAGTGCTCTATTGCAAGCTGTGAGGACGCGGCTCTCCGTAGCAGCCGTATCGCTCTTACCAGAGCCACCAATCAGATTCTTAAGACTGCACTTCACCTCATCTGCTTACAGACCCCCGAGAAAATTTAAAATTCTGCATTTTGCATTCTGCATTCTGCATTCATAGGAGTAAAATATGTCAGGACATTCTAAATGGAATAATATTAAGCACAAGAAGGAAAAGGCAGATGCTGCCAAGGCTAAGATCTTTACCAAGATCGGTAAGGAAATGGCTGTAGCTATCAAGGCAGGCGGTCCCGATCCTAACAACAACTCTAAGCTCCGCGACCTTATCGCAAAGGCAAAGGCAAACAACGTGCCCAACGATAACATTCAGCGTACTATCAAGAAGTTCACCGACAACGGTGACATCAACTTTGAGGAGATTACCTACGAGGGCTACGGTCCTTCGGGTGTTGCCATCATCGTTGAGACCCAGACCGATAACCGTAACCGTACCGCAGGTAACGTTCGTGCCGCTTTCTCTAAGTACGGCGGAAACCTTGGCCAGAACGGTTGCGTAGGCTATCTCTTCGAGGAGAAGGGCGTTATCACCATCGTTGACGAGGACGAGGAGATCGACGAGGATAAGATTATGGAGGATGCTCTCGAGTGTGGTGCAGAGGACATTAAGTCGGATGACGGTGAGTACACCATCTACACCGCAGCAGAGGACCTTGACGCAGTTCGTGATGCTATCATCGCTGCAGGCTACCAGATCAGCACCGCTGACGTAGCAAAGGTTCCCTCTACCTACGCCACGCTTACAAGCGAAGAGGACATTGCAAATATGGAAAAGATGCTTGATAAGTTTAACGAGGATGATGATGTAAACGCAGTATACCACAACTGGGATAATTAATCGGTGAATTTTGGCTACAATGCCCGACTGCTCCCAAGCTCGCAATAGGTAACTATTGCTTCGGGTAGCATTCGAACATTCTATCTCAAAATTCCCTCGATTAATGGGTGAATTTTGCGAATCGCGGCAGAGTTTTCCATCTTGCAGTAGGTAACTACGGCTGGCGCTGAAAAATCTTTGCGCTTCATCAAAATTCCCTCGATTAGATATTATTGCATCCGATTTGATGATTTTAAAATAAAAAGACACAAGACTTTGCTAACCTCTGTCCTGTGTCTTTTATTTTTCTTCTTTTTTTACTAGGATGTACTCGGGGTTTCTTAACAGTACACCCTCCTTGGTTGCAACGATCTCCACTTCATCAGCAAGAGCGAAACGTTCTCTCAACTCTTTAGGAATAACTATCCTGCCAAGCTTGTCAAAGCCCTTTATCACCCCAACGAATTCTTTGTTGTCCATTTTTTTAACCTTTATAATTGTTATTTTTGATAATTCTCATCTTTAGTACAATTATATCAAAAAAATATGTTAAAGTCAAGTAAATTCTTAATATTAACACAAAAATGGAGAAAATATGAAGATATATGACTTTGACGGAAAGAAAAATATATGCGGAGCAAGAATAAAGCAGGCGAGAAAATCTTTGCGTTTATCGCAGGAGGATCTGGCGGCAAAGCTTCAGGTTTCGGGTGTGGTTATTGAGCGTAACAGCATCAGCAGAATTGAAAGCGGCGACCGTTTCATAGCCGACTACGAGCTTTTGGTTTTAAGTCAAATCCTCGGTGTAACTCCCGCCTATCTTCTCGGAATTGAATAATAAAAAAAGACACAAGACTTTGATTGATCTCGGTCCTGTGTCTTTTCTTTTATTTAGTTAATTCGGCTACCTTTTCTTCGGTTTCTTCTACCTGTTGGGGCTTTTCGTCCTCAGGGCCTTTTACAAGGAATTTTCTGATAGCGAAAAGGCCTGCAATGCAAAGCACGAAGGCAATGTTACTGATCGCGTTATCGTGGTGAACGATAATAGACTTGGAGAGGGCAAGAATAATAACCTCAAGAGTATTCGCAGGGGTCAGGTCAATAAGCATTCTTACAAACTCAAGACCAACTACGATAGTAAGTATTGCATGGAGGAAGGTGTCGTTGTTTGCAAAATAGTTGTCAACTGTAAACATCTTGTATATTTCATAGCCAAGAAGACCAACCATAACCACAAGGGTTGTTATTGCGATAATCACCTCAAGCGCGTGAAGTACCTTTTTAATAAAGCTTTTCATTTTCTGACTCATTTTTTCGTGTCCTTTCAACGTCAGTTGAGTATATTATACACAAAATCGGGTATTTTGTCAACTATTTAAATTTACTCTTTACATTAAAAATATTTTGTGGTAAAATAATAAGAAAGACTAAAAGGAAAGGAGACGAATATGCAGGACGGAAGGTTTAAGCTTAAAAGCGACTTTTTGCCTACGGGTGATCAGCCTGAGGCTATTCGTGCGCTTACAGAGGGTATTCTTGCAGGTGAGAGGGCACAGACCCTGCTCGGTGTTACAGGCTCGGGTAAGACCTTTACCATGGCCAACGTTATTGCCAACCTGAACAGACCCACCCTTGTTCTTGCCCACAACAAGACTCTTGCGGCACAGCTCTGCACCGAGTTTCGTGCCTTTTTCCCCGAGAATGCGGTGGAATACTTCGTTTCCTATTATGACTACTATCAGCCCGAGGCATACATTCCAGGCAAGGACGTGTATATCGAAAAGGATGCTATGGTAAACGATGAGATAGATATGCTCCGTCACAGCGCCACCAGCGCGCTTTTTGAGAGACGGGACGTTATTATAGTGGCCTCGGTATCCTGTATTTACACCCTTGGTGACCCCTTGGAGTATCAGAGCCTTTTGGTATCTGTGCGAGAGGGACAGGAGATGTCCCGTGACGAGCTTGTAAGACGTCTTGTGTCCATAAGCTATGAGAGAAACGACGTTAACTTTGTACGTAACAAGTTCCGTATTCGCGGTGACACGGTTGAGGTATTTCCTGCGTCAAAGAGGGATGAGGCTATCCGTATCGAGTTCTTCGGTGACGAGGTTGACCGTATCTCCCGCGTTAATCCCCTGACAGGTGAGGCTACCGAGCATCTCTCCTACGTTGCTATTTTCCCCGCGACCCACTACGCCGTATCCGATGACAAGCGCGAGGCGGCTCTCCTTGAGATAGAGGATGAGATGCGTGAGAGGGTAGAGTACTTTAAGTCACAGCACAAGCTTATCGAGGCACAGCGCATTGAGGAGCGCACCAAGTATGATCTTGAGATGCTTCGCGAGGTAGGCTTCTGCTCGGGAGTAGAAAACTATTCCAGAGTGCTTGCAGGCAGACCTGCAGGCTCAACTCCTCACACCCTGCTTGATTATTTCCCCAAGGATTTCATCCTTTTTGTAGACGAGAGCCACGTTACTCTCCCTCAGGTAAGAGGTATGTCTGGCGGTGACTATGCCCGTAAGAAGAATCTTGTAGATTTCGGCTTCCGTCTCCCCTCTGCCTTTGACAACAGACCCCTCTTCTTTGAGGAATTTGAAAACAAAATCGGTCAGACCATATTCGTAAGTGCCACCCCCGGTCCTTACGAAAAGCAGGAGAGCTCCTCTACCGCAGAGCAGCTTATCCGTCCTACAGGCCTTATAGACCCCGAGATTTCTGTCCGTCCTATAGAGGGACAGGTTGACGACCTTATCGGTGAGATTCGTGCCACCACTGCCCGCGGTGAAAAGGTGCTTGTCACCACCATGACAAAGAATATGGCAGAGGACCTTACAGAGTATCTCTCCACTCACGGAATAAAGGTAAAATACATTCACCACCAGGTTGAGACCATAGAGCGTATGGAGATTATCCGCGACCTGCGTCTTGGTGAATTTGACGTGCTTGTAGGCATCAACCTGCTTCGTGAGGGTCTTGATATTCCCGAGGTATCTCTCGTTGCCATACTTGATGCGGACAAGGAGGGCTTCCTCCGTAGCGAGACCTCGCTTATTCAGACCATTGGACGTGCCGCCCGTAACGTAAACGGCCACGTTGTTATGTATGCCGACCGTATCACAGGCTCTATGAGGGCGGCGATAGACGAGACCAACCGCCGTCGTGCTATACAGATGAAGTATAACGAGGAGCATGGCATCACCCCCGAGAGTGTAAGAAAGGCGGTTGCCGACGTTATCGAGATAGGCAGAAAGGCAAAGCCCGAGACCGACAAGAAGCTTACCAAGCTCCAGAGGGAGAAGATGATAGACCAGCTCACCGCAGAAATGCGCGAGGCTGCCAAGTCCCTGGAGTTCGAAAAAGCCGCTTACATTAGAGATAGAATTAAAGAGCTAAGAAACCAGAAATAAGAGGAAAACGCGTAAAATGCAAAGATATATTGTCATTAAAGGCGCAAAAGTTAATAATTTGAAGGATGTTTCGGTCACCATACCGAGAGACAAGCTTGTTGTTTTGACAGGTCTTTCGGGTAGTGGAAAGTCCTCTCTTGCCTTTGACACCCTCTATGCCGAGGGTCATAGGCGCTTTGTAGAGAGCCTCTCCTCCTATGCCCGTATGTTCATCGGACAGATGGATAAGCCCGAGGTGGATCTTATCGAGGGTCTTTCTCCTGCCATATCCATTGACCAGAAAACCACCTCAAAAAACCCCCGTTCCACAGTTGGAACTGTTACCGAAATATACGATTATCTCCGTCTTTTGTACGCGAGAGTGGGTGTGCCTCACTGTCCCGTATGTCACAAGGAGATCAAGCAGCAGACCCTTGATCAGATAGTAGATAAAATACTCACTCTCCCCGAGGGCACTCGCTTTATGGTGCTTTCTCCTATCGTGAGAGCACAGAAGGGCACGCAGGAGAAGATTTTTGCCGATGCACGTAAGAGCGGCTTTGCCAGAGTGCGTGTTGACGGAAATATGTACGACCTCTCCGAGAAGATCGAGCTTGACAAGAATCTTAAGCACTCGGTGGACATTGTTGTTGACCGTCTTGTTATTCGCGGAGACATTCGTTCCAGACTTTCAGACTCTGTAGAGTCTGCCCTTAAGGTTGCCGACGGCAGAGTGAACATTCTCACCGTTGACCGCGATGGCAAGGAGGGAGAGGAGCTTGAGTTTTCCCAGAAGTATGCCTGCGAGGAGCACGGCATCTCCTTCCCCGAGCTGGAGCCACGTATGTTCTCCTTCAACAACCCCATCGGCGCCTGCCCCAGCTGTGCAGGTATCGGAAATACACAGTGCGTTTCTGTCAAAAAGCTTACTCCCCATATGCATCTCTCTCTTCGCGAGGGCGGTATTGCCGTAAACGGCTTTAAGTCTATGACAGAGGACTCCTGGACAGGACCTCTGCTTGCCAAGGTGGGTGAGGACTACGGCTTTACTCTTGACACACCTCTGTCCGATTTCTCGGAGGAGGCTATGAATGCCCTTATGTACGGCACAGGCAACAAGAGATACACCGTCACCAGATATTTTGGCGGTCTTGGCAGAGATCAGTATGCTCCCTTTGAGGGAATTGTAGGTATTATTGAAAAGCGTATGAAAATGATGGGCGGCGACTACTATCAGCAGTTTGTTGAGGAGGTAGACTGTCCTAAATGTAAGGGTAGACGACTCTCGGATATGGTCCTCGGTGTAACCGTCGGCGGACTTAATATCGACGAGATCTGCCGTCTTTCTATAGAAAAAATGCTTGCCTTCGTTGAGGGACTCAGCTTCAGCGAGAGCGAGACCAAGATAGCAAAGGAAATTTTGAAGGAAATCAAGGCGCGTCTTAACTTCCTTGTCAGCGTTGGACTTGACTACCTTAACCTTGCCCGTACCGCAGGTACACTTTCGGGCGGTGAGGCACAGAGAATCAGGCTTGCCACCCAGATAGGCTCGGCTCTTACAGGAGTGCTTTATATTCTTGACGAGCCCTCCATCGGTCTGCACCAGCGCGACAACGGTAAGCTTATCGGTACACTTAAAAAGCTGCGTGACCTTGGCAACAGCGTTATCGTGGTAGAGCACGATGAGGACACTATCCGCGAGGCTGATTTCATTGTTGACGTTGGCCCCGGAGCAGGTATCCACGGCGGTGAAATTGTTGTTACGGGCACACCCGATGAGGTTGCCGCCTGCGAGAGATCCATAACGGGTGACTATCTTTCTTTAAGAAAGACTATTGCCATTCCCGAAAAACGCAGAGAGGGTAACGGCAAATGGCTGAAGATCATCGGTGCAAGGGAAAACAACCTTAAAAACATAGACGTGGAGATTCCTCTTGGCTGCTTTACTGCCGTAACAGGTGTGTCGGGCAGCGGAAAATCCTCGCTTATCAATTCCATTCTCTATAAGACTCTTGCCCGCGACCTTAACCGTGCGGTGACATATCCCGGTAAGGTGGATAGAATTGAGGGCATAGAGCATCTTGACAAGGTTATTTCCATTGATCAGAGCCCTATCGGCAGAACTCCCAGATCCAACCCTGCCACCTATACAGGTCTGTTTACCGACATCCGTAATCTTTTTGCATCCACCAGAGACGCAAAGGCAAAGGGCTATGGCCCCGGCCGTTTCTCCTTTAACGTTAAGGGCGGTCGCTGTGAGGCCTGCGAGGGTGACGGTGTAAAGTGTATTGAAATGAACTTCCTGCCCGACGTGTACGTAAAGTGCGACGTTTGTAAGGGCAAGAGATATAACCGCGATACCCTTGACGTAAAGTATAAGGGCAAAAACATCTATGACGTGCTTGAGATGTCGGTAGAGGAGGGCATCAACTTCTTTGACGGACTCCCTGCATTGCAGAGAAAGCTGCAGACACTCTATGACGTAGGTCTGGGCTATATCAAGATCGGTCAGTCCTCCACCACCCTTTCGGGAGGAGAGGCGCAGAGAGTAAAGCTTGCCACCGAGCTGGCAAAGCGCTCTACCGGTAGAACTATCTATATCCTTGACGAGCCCACCACAGGTCTGCACACTCACGACGTATCAAAGCTTAACGAGATTCTTCAGCGCCTTGCCGACGGAGGTAATACTCTTGTTGTCATCGAGCATAATCTTGACCTTATCAAGACGGCGGACTATATCATTGACCTTGGTCCCGAGGGCGGTGACGGAGGCGGAACTCTCGTTGCCTCGGGTACTCCCGAGCAGGTTGCTCTGTGCAAGGAGTCTCACACAGGTGCATTCTTAAGGTCCAAGCTTGGACCCTTCCGCGAGGTGTAAGATGTACTATGCAAAAATAAACAAGTGCGATATTGCCAACGGAGAGGGAATACGCGTTTCTCTCTTTGTAAGCGGTTGTCGCAATAGATGTAAGGGCTGCTTTCAGCCCGAAACCTGGGATTTTAACTACGGAACCGAGTTTACACAAAGCACCGCCGAGCAGATCTTTTCGGCGGTGAATAACCCCTCTATAAGAGGCATCACCATTCTTGGCGGAGAGCCTATGGAGCCTGAAAATCAAAAGGAGCTTTTGCCCTTTATCAAGGAATTTAAGGCGAGATTTCCCGATAAGACGGTTTGGCTCTATACAGGCAACACCTACGGTGAGCTGACAGGGGAGCACAGAACTCACACAGAGCACACCGAGGAGCTGCTTTCCTATGTGGATATTCTTGTTGACGGCAGATTTGTCGAGGAGGAAAAATCCCTTGGCCTTCGTTTCCGTGGCTCGAAAAATCAGCGAGTAATTGATATGAACGAAACCCGAAAAAACGGCAGCATCACCATTTGGCAAGGCTGCTCGGAGGACAGAAATTATGAAAATCAGAATTAAAAAGTTAAGCGAAAATGCAAAGATGCCTACCTATGGCTCGGAGTATTCTGCAGGTGCGGATCTTTACGCTCTGCTTGATAGTGCTATAGAAATCAAGCCTCACGAAACAACTCTTGTACATACAGGCATTTCCACCGAGATTCCCGAGGGCTATTGCGGTCTTATCTTCGCAAGATCCAGCCTTGGCACAAAGCGTGGCCTTGCCCCTGCCAACAAGGTTGGTGTAATCGATGCCGACTACCGCGGCGAGATTATGGTTGCTCTTCATAACCATTCCGAGATTTCCGCCACCGTCGAGCCCTTTGAGCGCATCGCCCAGCTTGCCATCGTACCCTTCTTAAAGGCAGAGTTTGAGGAAAGCGATGAGCTTTCCGACACCGTACGCGGTGCAGGCGGCTTCGGCTCAACCGGAACAAAATAATCTAAACTCAATCGCAAAGAAAAAGGCACTCGTTTGAGTGCCTTTTCTATTAGAAATAATCCTTGGTGAAATAAATATCCTTCTTGGGAATTTTAAATTCCTTGCCGTTCAGGTAGTCGAGGACGGTGGAATTTTCGGTATCAAAGGAGAAACGAAGCCTGTAGGAGTAAAGAGCCTGGTACTTATAGCCCTTTGATCTGTCGTTTTTGTTGATGCCGTATTTACCGTCGCCAATCAGGGGATGACCGATATGAGCCATATGTGCGCGAATCTGGTGTGTACGTCCTGTGAGCAGCTCCACCTCTATGAGGGCAGAGTCGTTCCTTTTTGCCACCACCTTATATTTTGTGATGATCTCCTTCGCACCTCGAGGGGGATTTTTGTCATATACACGAACGATATTCTGCTTATCGTCCTTTAAGAGCCAGCCCTTGATGGTTGCACTCTCGGGCTTGGGTATGCCGTGGACGGCAGCAAGATAAAACTTGTCTATCTCTCTGTATTTTATCTTTTCGTTCATCACACGCAGAGCCTCTGCATTCTTTGCCGCGATAACGATACCGCCTGTGTTTCTGTCAATACGGTTGCACAGGGCAGGGGCAAAGGACTGCTCCTCATCGGGCTTGTACTCGCCCTTTTGATAAAGATAGGCCTGAATGTGAGTTATCAGCGTATTGGTAGAGCCGTTTTCATCCTCGTGCACCGAAACACCGGGGCGCTTATTGAGGAGCATAATGTTTTCGTCCTCATAGATGATGTCAAGCTTTACGCTGATGCTTTCAAAAGAGCTTTCAGACACCTTCTTCTCAAAGAACTCCTCGCTGAGAAAGCACTGGATAGTATCTCCCTCGTTAAGAATAGTGTTATTCTCAGCGCGCTTTCTGTTAACTTTTATCTTTTTAAGTCTTATAGACTTATAGAGCAGGCTCATAGGCAGATCAAGTGTCTTGGTAATAAACTTATCAAGTCTTTGTCCTGCATCGTTTTTGCCGATAATCAGCTCACGCATCAAACAACACCTCCTTTAAAGCTTAATTTTGATTTCCGATTTTGTATTTTACTTAGTTCCGAAAATTCTGTCACCCGCATCACCAAGACCGGGAACAATGTATGCGTGGTCGTTAAGGCACTCGTCAAGAGCCGCCGCGTAGATGTCTACGTCGGGATGATCCTCCTGCACCTTCTTTACACCCTCGGGGGAGGCAACAAGGCACATCATCATAATATTCTTCGCGCCCTTTGCCTTAACCATAGTGATAGCATCACTTGCAGAGCCACCTGTAGCAAGCATGGGGTCAACGATAATAACCTGTCTCTCCTCAAGCTCGGGGGGCATCTTGCAGTAATACTCAACGGGAAGGTGAGTTTCGGGGTCGCGGTAAAGACCGATGTGACCAACTCTTGCAACAGGCGCAAGGCGGAGAAGTCCGTCTACCATACCAAGTCCTGCGCGGAGAATAGGAACGATTGCAAGCTTCTTGCCCGAAATCTTCTTCTGTACGGTCTTGCAGATAGGAGTCTCTATCTCCACGTCCTCGGTGGGAAGATTTCTTGTAATCTCATAGCCCATAAGCATAGAAATTTCGTCAAGCAGCTGCTTAAACTCGCTTGTGGGAGTATCCTTCTGACGCATAATAGTAAGCTTGTGCTGAATAAGGGGATGGTTAATAACCTGGAATTTACTCATAATTAAGTACCTCTCTGTCATTTTTAGATATATTATAACTCTCTTTAGCATTTTTTTCAAGTCTTGCACATAAAAATATGAAAAAGAATTTATGGGGAGTGAGATTTTTAGATGACTATAGTAATTCTTGCCGCAGGAATGGGTCAAAGATTCGGAGGACTAAAGCAAATGGAGGATATTGACGGCCTGGGCCACACCCTTCTTGACTACTCGCTTACAGATGCTGTGATGGCAGGCTTTGACAGAGCAGTTTTTATCATAAGAAAAGAGATGAAAGACGGCTTTTTATCCCTCATAAGCACACGCAGGTGGTATAAAAGCATCTCGGTCGATTTTGTGTTTCAGGAGCTTGACTCTCTGCCTTTTGCCGAGCTGCCGAGAGGGAGAAAAAAGCCCTTTGGCACCGCCCATGCCATAGCCTGTCTCGGTGAGCGGATAAAGACTCCCTTTGCCATAATAAACGCAGATGATTTTTACGGCAGAGAGGCAATTTTTGAGCTTGCAGAGGGGATAAAAAATGATGAAGAACGTATGGTGGCATATCGGCTGAAAAATACCCTTAGTCAGAACGGCTCGGTATCACGCGGAGTGTGTAAAACCGAGGGTGATTTTCTCAAAGAAATCGAGGAGAAAGGCGGCATAAAAAGAGAGGGAAAAATCATACTTGACCGAGAGGGAAATATACTGCCCGAGGATAGCCCCGTATCAATGAATTTGTGGGTATTTAAGCCGCATATAATCGAGGAATGCAGGCGCGCCTTTCCTTTATTTATAAAGGAAAATATCCTGAAATCCCCCGAATCCTGCGAGCTTTTTCTTCCCTCGGTTGTGTCGGATTTGATCAGGAAAAAGGACTTAAAAATCAGGGTAAAATCCACCTCGTCCACCTGGCTCGGAATTACATACAGAGAGGATAAATTCGCCCTTACAGACAGCCTAAAATCTATGATGCAAAAGGGTATTTATCCCACCCGACTTTAATAAAAAAGACTGCCCCGAATACCAATCAGGACAGTCAGAAAGCTTATAAAATTATAAGGCAAAATGCGGTGAGAATGATAAGAAATCCGAAGTTGAAAATACTGAACTTCAGCATATAGCTGCCGATGTTATCGGGGTCTCTTTTCATATAGTTTTTAAAGGTGATAAGGCTTGCCAGCGAGGCGATAAGAGTGCCTGCACCGCCGATATTTACACCCAGCAGCAGCTCCCTATAGTTGTCGGTAAACTGGGACAAAAGTATTGCCGAGGGCACGTTTGAAATAACCTGACAGCTGAGGGCGGAGAATACCAGTGTATTTATATTAAGAAGGTAAGAGAAAAAGTCTCTTACTGCATCTATTCTGCCCATATTACCTGCGAAGATAAAGAAGAATACAAAGGTAAAGAGCAGACTGTAGTCCACCTGCAAAAGTGCCTTGCGGTCAAGGAAGAGCAGGGCAATCGGTATTATGATAAGTCCCACCAGGAAGTGCATAAAGCGGAATACTATCATAATAGACAGCGCAAAGAGGATAAGGTAAATAACCACTCGACCCATAGGGATATTCAAGGGCTCCTCCTCAATCTCCAGCTTCTCGCTCTTTATAAACACAAGACAGCATAGAGTAATAAGCAGAATTGATACCAGGAAAGGGGGAAGCATTATGCTTACAAACTCGCCGTCGGGAATATTGAATTTAGAGTAAAGGTAGAGATTCTGCGGATTGCCGAAGGGGGTCAGCATACCGCCAAGGTTGGCGGCGATATTCTGCATAATAAAGGTGAATGCCAGATATTTTTCCTTCTTGGTGGTGTGTAGGATGAAATATCCCAGGGGAAGGAAGGTCAGCAGAGCCATATCGTTGGCTATCAGCATAGAGCCGATAAAGGTTATGTACACCAGAGCCAGCACAGCCACCTTGGCATTTTTGAATCTGCGTACTATCTCTCTTGCCATGGTGTAGAAAAATCCGATATTACGTAGGGCACATACCACCGCCAAAACGCAGAAAAGACAGGACAGGGTCTTAAAGTCGAAGTATTCAAGATACCTCTCGTCAGGCTTTACGATGAATGAGGTGATTATTGCCGCAACGATAGCAATAAAAAGCACAACGTTGGACTTTATCCACTTAAGTACAGCCTTGGGATCGGGAAGCTTCTGTAAAGCTTTAGTCATTTTCACATACCTCGCGGTATTTTTTCTTCATATATTTCTTGTTAAGCACGTGCTTTTCGCCATACTTTTCCACGTCAAGGAAAACCTCCTCCACAAATCTCATGGTCTTGGGGTTTCCGTTTACCTTGCAGCCGTATTTGAGCCAATGCTTTAAGGGAAGGTCGGGGGAATAATTCTTGCCTGCGTACACTCTTGTGGCCGCCAGCTTGTCGCAAACGCACTCAACGGCAAAGGGGTAGGGCATCAAGGGCTGAATTTTGCACTCGGGGTCGAGCCAGTACTCTATATGATGCCTGTTTCTGCCCTTGTGGTGAAGCCAGGCCTTGCTCATTCCCGTCTCCTCGCGGCACACACCGATAGGAGAGCGGTAGCCCTTATAGTACTTTACGCTTTCAATAAATTCGGTAGGAGAAAATTTGGACATATCATGGGCAAGTCCGCGCCATACAAGACCGCATTTTGCACAGTTGATAAACACGCGTCTCTTGTGTCTTAATACTACTGACAGATGCCCGAAAAAGCTTTTGATTTTCATTTTATTTCCTCCCATATTTTGACCTTTTTACATTCTAAACTTTTTTGAGCCTTTTGTCAATAAAAAAGAAATAAAAGGCAAAAAAATATGAAAAATTATTAAAACAATTGACATTTACAAAACAAAATGGTACAATATACACAAAGTCGCATAATCGACTTAAAAGAAAGGAGAAACAAAATGAAAAAAATCGTTTCTTTAACTCTCGTTTGCGTGCTTCTCGTATGCACAATGCTTACTCTTGCTTCCTGTAGCATGGTTATCGGTAAGTATAAGGCAGAGGTTGACCTTCTCATCGGTAAGTCCTCTGTAACCTACGAGTTCAGCCCCTTCGGTACCGTTACCGTTACTACCAATACTCTCGGTAAAGAAACCGTTGAGGAAGGTAAGTATGAGCTCAACGATGCAGGCGATAAAATCACCTTCACCTTTGAGAACGAAGATGGTGTAGCTGAGAGCGACACATATGATTTTGCTCAGGGCGAGGAAAACGGCGTTAAGTACGTTAAGATCGGCCTTATTAAGTACGAACAGGCAGAATAATTTCGCTTTTACATAAAAAAGAAGGCTTCGGCCTTCTTTTTTTATTTTTTATAAATAATATTTTAATAAACTATTGATTTTGTCGAAGGGAAGTGCTATAATTATCCTTGTATAAGCATATTCACGCGCGTAACGTATTATATACGCGTGTAAAAACAAATATTTTGCGGCCGTTTGATGGATTTGCGGCTGTTAAGTAATGAATGGAGAGAGTATGAACAAGTTTACTAAAACAAAGAAGGTTGCCGTCTCATTGCTGCTTGCACTTGCGCTGATGTTGACTATGGCAATCACCGTCTTTGCGGAGTCGGCAGACAGTGGGGCAGAGTCTTTCGCTGCTCTTTTGGATAATCCGCAGTTTTACGGATTCCTTGCCATTGTGGCAGGATTTATTGCCGTAACAGGAGGCGGTGTGGCACTTTACTTTGCCAGAAATTATCAGAAAAAGGTTCAGGCCAATAAGGACGCTGACGGAACCTCTAAGCTTTATGAGGATCTTGACGACACCATGTGGGAGAAGGGACCCGAGACTGTATTTATTCAGACTATGGAGCCTCCTGCTGCCGTGCTCACAGACCTTAAGCCTGTGGAGAAGATGTACGGTCTTGACGGCTTTGTAATTACAGAGCAGCCTATCGATCCCAGTCAGGCACTTAGGATGGGTGCTGATCCTTTTGCTAATAGATCTTACGATACAGTTATCACTCAGGCAGTATTTGAGGAAGTGCAGAATACTCCTATTGAGGAATTTGATGTTGTATCCCATGCTAACTTTAAATCCATCGAGAGAACAGAGGCACCCAAGAGTGCTCCTGCTACATATATTGCTCACAACGTTACTGATGACGATGTTGAGAACTCCTACGTTCCTACGGAGGTTGCAGTGCTCGGCGAGAGCGTTCCTGCAGTAGCTCTTGTGGATGAGGTTAAGCCCGTCGAGGAGAAGCCTACCGTTATCAGCGAGGCTCTTACTCCCAAGGCTCAGCCCATCTCCCACGTAGCACAGGAGGTTCCCATCACCATATTCACATCCGATGATGAGGACGGAGTTGTTCAGATCAAGGCATCTATCTTTGAGAACACTCTTGCTCCCACCGTTCTCGTTGACGAGCCCAAGCCTGTTGCTAAGCCCGAGCCTGTTGCACCTGCAAGTGCGGCATCTCCTGCAAATCCCTTCGCATATCTTGTTACCAAAGAAGAGGAGCCTGTCGAGATTCCCGAGACCGAGGCAAACATCTACGAGGACAACGTTATCAGAAGCGTGCTTGTGGATGAGATTGTTCCCATCGTTCCCGAGCCTGTTATCATTCCCGACGTTATCACACCCTCTACCGCAATGTTCGGTGATCTTGTTGCTAACGTTGAAGAGCCTGTGGTTATTCCCGAGACCGAGGCAAATATCTTCGAGGACAATATTCCTGCCGCAACTCTTGTTGACGAGCCTAAGGTTGTTATTGAAGAGCCTGTTATCATCACCCCTGCAACCGCCCAGTCTCCCTCTACTCCCATTACCTACATGGCAGTACGCGAGGAAGAGCCTGTTGAGATTCCCGAGACTCAGGCTGCGGTATTTGAGGATAGCGTAGCAACAACTACTCTTGTTGATGAGCCTAAGGCCATCGTTGAAGAGCCTGTTATCATTCCTGAGGTTACAACTCCCTCTACCGCAATGTTCGGTGATCTTGTTGTCAACGTTGAAGAGCCTGT